>CAYMUE010000107.1:0-21813 GCA_964393505.1 uncultured Polyangiaceae bacterium | reverse complement strand
AAAGGTAAGATCGTAGTCGACAACGAGCACGCGGGCGCTTCCGGCAGTCGGGCGGTGCAGAGTCGAGCTGTGGAGTCGAGGATGGGTGGAGGGGGGGGCAAGGGGCCCGTTGCTGTCGTTCACGGGCCGATCATGTCACGAGAGGGGGATTCTAGATAGAGTTCAAATCAGGACTTCATGGAACCGGCTAGAGGGCCTTCCACGTCTTCGCCGCGTCGTCGGAAACCAGCGCTTCGAAGCTCGTGGCGCACGACTTGCCTGCGCTATCCTGACAGATTTCCCGAGCAACCACTGCGAGCAGGCGGCTGCCGAGACCGACCAGCTTCACTCCGGAGATCCTGGAACCGTCGGCTTTCGCCTCGCCGACCAAGTTGGGTGCGCCGAACTCGGTGCCCCAGTTCTTGCTCACGACGTACATGGCGTAGCCTTCGGCGATCCAGGCGACGATGACGGCGCCGGGGACGACGGCGGTCGCGGAGGTGCGGTTGTACTCCTCGACATGGGTTCCGCTGGTGGTGGCGACCTTGGCGCCTTCGACTTCGCCGCCGCGCACGGTGAGAGCGGTGGTGAAGATGCGGTCGGTCTGGAAGGGGAGGGTGATGACCGCGGAGCCTTCGCCGCACCCGACGTAGCACTCCTCGGGGACGTCGACCTTGAGAAAGGCGATCTCGAGGCTGGCGGGGCGGACGGTGACGAGGTTGAGGCCGCGGTCGGTGATGCCGTACTGGGCGCCGTCGGCGCCGGCGCAGAAGAACTTGGGAGAAGCGCGAAACGCGGTGGCGACCATCTTCTCGCTGGTCGCGGTGTTCATCATGCCCAGCGGCTCTTCGGGGGGCAGGATCCGCGTGGAGAACAGCACGTGCGCCGGCAGGGCGTCCTTGCCGAGCAGCAACTGGGGATCGGCGCCGGGGACGACCGAGAGCAGGCCGTACCCCGGAAGCTCGCGGACCGTGACCTCGCGCCCGGCTGCGGCGTAGGCGACTCCATCTAGCAGCAGGTGGTCTTCGTCGGCGCCGAGCGACTTGCGCAACTGGATGCGGGCGTCGTTGAGCTGGATGGCCGTCTGGACGTCCTTGTCGCCGAGGTTCTTGTCCCAGGCCTTGCGCTCCTTCTCTTCGTCCTTCTTCTGCTGATCGGTCTTCTCGACGATCTTCTGCACCGGGTAGGCGAACAGGCCGTTGGGCAGGATTGCGAGCTCGCGCTCGCCGCCCTGAGGTCGGTTCCACTCGGCCGGAGGTGCGGGGACCTCGGTGAGGTTGGGCAGGGACGTGGCGCCCGCGGGGAGCTTGCCCACGGACAGCTTGATCTTCTTGGAGGCGTCGAGGTGGCTGGCGATGATCCAGCGGTCGTTGGCCGGGCCGTAGATGCCGCGGAGTCTGGGTTCGGGTTGGGAGGCTGCGGGGAACGGGCCGGCGGCGGTGCTCCAGCTCTTGGCGGCGTCGCCCGAGGTGGCCACCATGGCCTGCCCGGCGTCGCTCCACGCATGGACCATCAGCATCGCGTTGTCGGCCGGGACGATGGCCCATTGCGCGGGGGGAACGCGCCCGACGAGGTTCCCGATCTTGGTTCCGTTGGGGGCGAGGTCCGGGACCTTGCGGGCGCTGCGCAGCCGCTTTTCCCGAGCGGTCTTGAGCTCGTCGTCGCTGGCGCCTTCACGGTCGTACAGCTCTTCGGAGGCCTCGAACAGGTCCATGGCGAGCTTGGACAGGTTGAGGACGTTGGCGTTCTGCTCGCGTTTCGCCAGGACCTTGTTGGCCGGCACGTTGAACGGGGTCGCCTGGATCCCTTCCATCGCGGCCTTGATGCGGCTACCGATGGGCTGACCGTCCTTGCCTTTGGATCCCATGGAGCCGAACCACACCGACTGGTGCGCCGCGAGCTTTTCCTGCACGGTCTCCATGGCCTGGGGGCAGTCGCTCACCGGGACGATGTCGGGCAGAGCGGTGACGAGGCGACGGTGGAACGCGTGCTCGACGGCGTTGCGTTCCAGGGGTACTGCGTCGCCGCCTACGCACCGGACCATGTCGGCGGTCGCGCTCAGGAGCTCTGAGGCGCGGTCGCGTGCATGGCTTCGAGAAACGCGCCACATCACGATGAACGCGATGAGCACCACGGCGGCGCCCGCCGCTGCTACGATCTTCCAACGCTGCTTGTTCAAGGGCATCCTCGTTCTGATGGAAACCGGACCGTGCGCATCACATAGCCAGCCCGAGGCATCGTCAAGACGATCCGGCGGTTTGTTTCCGGCCTGTCGTCCGGAGACGGTGGACCGGGGGCAGCATTTTTCTTCGATTCGTGGTTGGCGGTCGGGGAGCTCGCATGCCGAACACCGCTGATCTGCTGGACTTGCTGGCGCGAGGCTCCCAGCTCGCGAGCGCAGTGGGCCTCTCCGAGGTCGAGCTGGAGCGCGCGGTGGGGCGCCTGGTGGCTTCGGCGGGGTCGCTGGCGAAGGCGACGGGGCAAGGCACGGAGGCGACCCGTCAGAAGTTGCTGGACGGGGTTCGCAAGAACCTCGACGACGATCCGATGGTGGTCGCGTGGGCGCTGAAGCTGGCCGCGCGTCTGGGCGACGGACCCTGGGAGAAGTTCTTCGAGAACTTCGTGATCCGACTGGTCGTGGATCGTCGCGAGATCATCGATCGTCTCACGGCGGAGCTCGGTCACGAGCCGCCCATCACGCTCGTGGTAAACCCGACCATGGCCTGCAACCTGCGCTGCCGCGGCTGCTACGCCTCGGAGTTCGCACGGGATCGTTCGATGGATCCCGCGCTGCTCCGTCGGATCCTCACCGAGGCCCGCGAGCTCGGCGTGCGCTTCATCACCCTCACGGGCGGCGAGCCGTTCTTCTACGAGGGGCTCCTGGACTTCGCCGAGGAGTTCCACGACCTGACGTTCATGTCGTACACGAACGGCACGCTCATCGACGATCGGACCGCGGATCGTCTCGCGGCCGTGGGGAACCTGTTCCCGGCGTTCTCGGTCGAGGGCTACGAACGGGAGACCGAGGCGCGTCGCGGCCCCGGCGTGTATGGCGAGGTTCTTGCCGCGATGGACCGTCTGCGCGCGCGCGGCGTGCTGTTCGGCGTGAGCGTGACCCCGACACGGCTCAACTGCGACGTGCTGACGACCGACGCGTTCATCGACTCGTGCATCGATTGCGGCGCGTCGTTCGCTTGGTTGTTCCAGTACATCCCGGTGGGGTTCGAGCCGGAGCTCGACATGATGTGCACGCCGGTGCAGCGGGACAGGCTGCGGCAGGCGACGGTGCGGTGGCGCAAGACTCGGCCGATCTTCCTGGGTGACTTCTGGAACGACGGGGCGTGCGTCGGGGGGTGTCTGTCGGCGAGCCGCTACTGCTTCATCACGCCCGACGGCAAGGTGCAGCCTTGCACCTTCGTGCACTTCTACACGCACGATCTGCAGCACCACACGCTTCGGGAGGTCTTCGCCTCGCCGTTCTTCCGGTCCATCCGGGCCGCGCAGCCCTATGACCCGAACCTGCTGCGGTCGTGCAAGATCATCGATCACCCGCAGGTGCTCCGACGGCTCGTGCGCGAGCACGGCGCCAGACCGTCGTATCCCGGCGCCGAGGCGATCGTGACCCAGCCTTCGTTCGTGCGTCACCTCGATCAGTACTCCGCCGCGTACGCGCGGCTGGCGAACAGGGCGTGGCGCGGGCCGGACTACCGCAGTGGACGGCGCGCGATCGTTCCCTTCTCGGGCCTGGTGGATCTGTACGAGAGGTTCCCGGCGCGGATGCAGCGCGCCGAGCGCCTCGCGGAGCAGGAGCGGACGCGCGAATCCGGCCCGTGCGAGGTCCTCCGTCAGAGCGAATGAATCCCCCCCTGCAGCCTCCCGCCGCGTCCGAAGGTTCCGCGCCCGATCCGGACGAGCTTGCGCGCCGGCCCTGGATCGTGGTCGGCGACGCGCACCTGCACGCGCAGGGCGACGAGGCCGTCGCCTCGGACCTCGCGCGTCTGATCCGAAGCGCTCCCGGGGAGGCCGTGGTGGTGTTCAACGGCGACCTGTTCAACCTCGATCGCGTGCGCGGCGAGCCGAGCGCCGGCGTTGGCGCGGACCACGCGGCCGATCGCGTGCGACGCGTACTCGCACGATTTCCCGGGCTCGAGCTCGCGATGCGAGAGCACGTGGCGCGAGGCGGCCTGCTGCTGTTCGTGGCGGGCAACCACGACGCGGAGCTGCTGTTGCCCGAAGTCGGCCGCGTGCTCTCGGAGCGTCTGGGCGGGACCGAAGCAGCCCGTCGCGTGTTCTGCGTCGAGCGACTCGAAGCCGCGTCGATTGCGGTCGAGCACGGGCACCAGGTGGATCCCGACGCGGCTTTCTTTCCGACCATGCAGACCGCGGTTGCGAAGCAGCGCTTGTCGGCGATGCCGTTGGCGAGCCTGATGACCCGGCTGTTCGTGTCGAACCACCCGAGCTACGAGGCGGCAACGCTCCACTACGAGACGCCGCTCGTGGTGCTGCGCGCCGTGCTCCGCAGCTACAAGCTTGCCGGGCTGTGGATGACCCTCGCCTACCCGTTCGTGGCTGCCCGCGTCGCCTGGCACTCGCTGCTCGGAACCCTCCGTCGCGACGTCCCCGCCAACCCCAGCCCCGTGACCATGTCGTCGCCCTGGAAGGTCGTGCGACGACTCTATCTCGATCGCTACCTCGCCACGGTTGCCGCCCTAGCGTCGGCCTGCGCGATCGCCCTGTGCGGCCTGCGCTCTGGGCTGTGGTGGCTCCCTGCGGTGCTGACGGCGTACCTGATCATTCCGCCCTTGGGTCGCAGGGCCACCTACGGAGAGCGCGACTTGCGCTCTGCGGCGCAGCAGGCGATTCACATGGCCGAGCTCGGCGCCCGCGTCGTCGTGTTCGGTCACACCCACCGGGCTTTCGTACAGTCGATCGGCGCCGCCTCCTACGCGAACCATGGGGCCTTTTCGATTCCGGTCGAGGTCGATGACGCTGGCCGCGTGTGCGGCGACGGCCGTCCCGCCTCCGACCGCGTCGATGCCTCGCGGCGAGCGCGTCCCTACCTGACGATCTCGTTCGGACCCGTTGCGTGTGAGCTGCGCGGACTCCCTGTCAGCGAAGCCGGGAAACCATCGGTCGCAGGCGTTGCCCGACGCACGACGTCATGACACTCTGACGGGATGAGGCGCTCTCTGGTCCCGTGCGTGCTGGGATTTCTGTTGTCCGCGTGTTCCGGTGGTGACGACGTCGCCGCCCCGATCACTCCACCGGCGGATGCGGCGCAGGACGTGATGGATGCCTCGGCGGAGGCGACACTAGACGTCGCAGACACCGGCTCGGACGATGCCACGGATGCGTCCGCGGAGGCGGAGTCGGGCGTCCTGGCGGATGCGATGGCGGAAGACGGCGAGACGGCGGAGGGGGGCGATGCGGGGCTGCCGATCAATCGCTGTGGCGCTGCGCCCTTCGATTGGCTTCCTGCGGATTTGATGGGGAAGGTGCTGGAGAAGCAGGCCAAGGCGCCTCACTCCAAGGTGGACCTCAGCCTGGGGGTGATCCAGCTCGTGTCCGACGGCCAACTGAAGACCACGCGGCTTCCTTCGTACAACACGAAGTCCGCGCTTGTTCGATATCAGACGCAGGATCGTGGCAAGCTGGTCGACGCCACGGCGATGGTGACGTGGCCCGACGAGGCGAAGACGTTCCCGCTCCTGCTGATTTTGCACGGGACTTCGGGCTTCCACGACGGCTGCGGGCCGACCGCGGGGATGGTGGATGCGGAGCTCGGCGGCCTGACCAACGAGACGGGTCTGCTGTTGGCGCTCTATGCATCGTTCGGGTACGTGACCGTGTTCCCGGACTACATCGGGCTCAAGAGCCTCGGGGATCCCACCGGGTTCATGCACCCCTATCTGGTGGCGGAGCCGACTGCGATCGCATCCCTCGACTCGTTGCGAGCGGCGAAGAGCGTGCTGGCGGCGACGAGCGTGACGCCGGGGGACGTGATCGTGGTGGGCGGCTCGCAGGGGGGACACGCGGCGGCGTTCGTGAATCGCTTTGCCCCCTACTATGCGCCGGAGTTCGACATCAAGGCTTCGGTGTGGGACGTGCCTCCCAGCGACATGGTGGGGCAGTCGAAGGTCGCTCTGGAATCGAGCTGGATCAAGGCAAGCGGGAGTGTGGTGTCGTTCCTGACCGCGGCCGAATCGTGGTACGGGGCCAGTCAGAGCGGGCTCACGGAAGTGCTCCGGCCGCCGTTCGACACCGAAGCGGTCACGAGGATGAGCACGGAGTGCAATGGGCTCAAGCTGACCAATCCCACGCTCGAGACGGTGTTCACGCCCGAGATCCGGAGTGCGGCGGTGGAGCCGGGGTTCGGAACGATGCCTCCCTGGTCGTGCTACGTCCGCGAGAACGGGCTGCAGACCACCTCGCTTCCGCGCAAGGACAACGTCCCGTCGTTGTTCCTTCTCGGGCAGAACGACGATCTGGTCAACCCGAACGTCGAGCGCGCCGCGTTCCAGGAGCTGTGCTCCCAAGGGCTTCAGCTCGTGTACCTGGAGTGCGCCGGTGCCGGGCACACCCAGCCGCTGGTCTGGGCGTTCGATCAGATCTTCGAGTTCGTCGAAGACCGTCTCGACGGCAAGCCGATGCCCGCCGACACCTGCGTGGTCAAGCCGGCAGAGAAGTGCACGAGTACCCCGTAACCGCGGGCCGGTGGCTTCGTGATTCCCTACCCCTCGTCCAGGACCGCGCGGACCTTGGCCGCCAAGGACTGCGGACCGAACGGCTTGGCCAGATAGCGGACTCCCTCCTGCAGCACTCCGTGTTGGGCGATGGCGTCGTCGGTGTATCCCGACGTGAACAGCACGCGCAACGACGGCCACCGCTCCCGGAATCGCTCCGCGAGCACACTGCCGTTGATCCCAGGGAGGATCACGTCGGTGATCAGCAGATCGATCTCTCCGATCGACGGCAGGGCGGCGATCGCATCCTCACCCGACGCGAAGACGCGAATCCGATAGCCGAGCAGCTTCAGCGTCGCGGCGACCACATCGCGAACTGCCAGCTCGTCCTCCACCAACACGAGCGACTCCTTGCCTCTCGCCAGCTCCGTGGAGCCCGGCGTGGTCTCCGGTTGAGGCTTGTGCGCAGAGATCCGCGGAAGGTGCAGCTCGAACGTGGTCCCCTGTCCGGGTGCGGAGCGAACCTTGATGAAGCCCCCATGCTGCTTGATCGCGCCGAAGACCATCGCCAGCCCCAGCCCCGTTCCCTTGCCCCGCGGCTTCGTCGTGAAGAACGGCTCGAAGATGTTCTCCATCACCTCCGGAGACATGCCCGTGCCCCAATCGGTCACCGACAGCCGCACGTACCTGCCCGGCGCTGCTCCCTCCGTCTCATCGACCTCGACCTCGTCGAGCGAAAGCTCGAGGCGACCCCCATCCGGCATCGCGTCCTTCGAGTTCACCGCGAGGTTGACGATGACGTTCTCCATCTGCGTGCGATCGGCCCGGACCGCACCGACAGCGGGAGCGCACGGGGTGACGAGCTGGATGTTCTCGCCGAGCAGACGGGAGAGCATCGTGCGCAGGGAGGCGATCACCTCGGCCAGGTCGAGGGTTTGCGGCTCCAGGATCTGCTTGCGGGAGAAGGTCAGGAGCTGGGAGGTGAGCTCTGCGGCGCGCAGGCCCGCGCGCCGGGCATCCGCGACCGGTGCTCTCGCCCGGCTGTCGGCCGGCAGGTCCATCGTCGCGAGCTCCAGGCTGCCGAGAATCCCGGTCAGCAGGTTGTTGACGTCGTGGGCGACTCCGCCGGCGAGGCGCCCAATCGACTCGAGCTTCTGAGCCTGCCGGAGCTGCTCGGTGAGGCGCAGGTGCTCCGCCTCCGCGCGCACGCGATCATCGACGTCGCGCACCGTCACGAGGATCAGCTCCTGCCCTCCGATCCGTGCGGGCCGCATGCTCACCTCGCACCAGAACAGCGTCCGGTCCCGCCGTCGCGCGTGCCACAAGAACGACAGGCTTTCGCCCTTCGAGGCACGCTGGAGCCACGAGGCCGCGTCGGCAGCGGAGTAGCCCGGCTCGCCGGAGCACGCGTCGCGCGTATCCAGTGTGAGGAACTCCTCGCGACCCCAGCCGTACATCTCGACGGTCTTCCGGTTGACGTCCAGGATGGCGCCCGTCGCAGCGTCGTGCAGGAACACCGCTTCGTTGACCGAATCGTAGATCGTGCGAAACCGCTCCTCGCTGCGTCGCAGTGCCTCTTCGGCTTCCAAGCGGACCGCGAGCTCGTGGCGGGCGCGCGCGAGCGCAAGGGCCAGGCTCCTGAGCGCCATGTTCAGGGGAATGATCGCGAGGCACATCCCGAAGGTCAGCTCGACCCAACGGGACAGGGGTGGGGACGGGAAGGGCTTGGGAGGAGGCAGCTCGAACACCTCGAGCAGAGCCATTGCCAAGGCGAAGATCGAAGACGCGGCGGCGGTGCCGATGGCCCAGCCGCGTCCGAGCAACAGCCCGGCGACCACGGACCACGCCATCAGCAGGATCAGATTCACGCTGAAGATCCCGCCGCTCAGGCCAGTGAGCACCCCCAAGGCGATCCAGATCGTCACCACGAGAACGGCGCTCGCCGCATCCACCTTCCCGCGGAACATCAGCGAGCGCGAGACGATCACGACAGCGAGCAGCGCCACCAGCGTGACGATGCTCTCCACGCGCGCCGCGAAGACGAAGGGCACGCCAATGGCGCCTGCCAGCACCAGCACCGCCAGCAGATTCCACAAGAGCGTATTGAGCACCGTCGCGGTCCGCGAGCGATCCTCGTCATCCGGAAAGACCGGAGGAGATAGGACGCGCGAAAGACGCTCCAGGATCATGTCCCCTCGACTGCGCGAGAGCATAGCCCGAAGCCCGCGCGGATTGTAGGGGCAGGGAATCGTTCGCGTTGTCCAGGGCGTTGGTGTCTCTGCAACACCTTGACGCTGGTCTGCTGCGGCTCGTCGCGACATCATCGGAAGCCGAGGAGAGCCTTGTCTCACGCCCCGTCACTCCCGCGATCGCTGCGGCTGCGGCTGCGGTTGCCCATCCTGCTGCTCGGAGCCTCCACGGCCACGCTGCAGACCCTCGCCGTGCGCGAGGGCATGGCCTCGAGCGGCGGCAACGAGGCGGTTGTCGGATCGCTGTTCGGTATCTGGATGCTGCTGACGGCCGCCGGCTCCGCGCTGGGACGCCACGCGGTGTCCCGCAAGGGACTCGTGCCAGCGGCCTTCGCGATTCACGCACTGAGCGTGCCCGTGACGATCCTCGCTGCGCGTGCGGCCACCGGTCTGCTTGCCGCCGGAGTCAGCCCCTCGCTCGCGCTCAGCACCCTCGCAGCGTCTGTCATCCTCGCTCCGTCGTGCGTGGTCTCGGGGTGGCTCTATGCGAGGCTCGCAGCGGGGTTGTGCCACGGGACCGACGGTGGTTCTTCTGGCTGCGAGGAGACGGGGGAAGGACGCGCGTCGGCAGGTGCGTACCTGCTCGACACGCTCGGCGCAGGGATCGCGGGGATCGTGCTGGCCCTGTGGGTTCTTGATCATGCGCTGCCGTTCCAGGCAGCGGGGCTCGCTGCCGCCGCGAGCCTCGCGGGCACGGCTCTGCTGGTGGGCGGCCGCGCCAGCCACCTCCCTGCCGCGTGTGCCGCGCTGGCTGCGGTGGTGCTGTGGCTCGTCCCGGTCGATCGCTGGTCGTACCGCTGGCACGCGCCGGGTCAGCGAGTCGTCACCGCGGAAACCAGTGCGCGCGGTGACCTGCTCGTCGTCGAGTCCACGGGGCAGCGCCAGTTGCTGGTCGAGCGCAAAGCGGTGCTGACGGTTCCGGACGATCTGGCCGCGGAGTGGATGACCCACGTCTCGCTCGGACTGCACCCGGCGCCGAGGCGCGTGCTGTCGGTGGGGGTGTCGCCGGCCGGGGCGACGGCGCCGATGCGTGCGCACGGTGTGGAGTCGATCGACGAGGTCGTGGGTGATCCCCGTCTCGCGAGCCTGGTGAGTTCCCTCGATCCGGCGAAGTCCTCGGCCCGGGCACGCGTGCTGGGGGACGACGAGCGGAGTTGGGTGCGTGCAAATGGTTCGTCCTACGACGTAGTTCTCGTGCAGTCGATGCCCCCCAGCTCCATCTCTGGAGCGAGGCTCTTCTCCCTGGAGTTCTACCGGGAAACCCGACGGCGCCTGGCGCCCGCAGGGATCGTCGTGGTGCGCGCCGAGTCCCACGCTTCGTACGCCGGACCCGAGCAGCGCAGGTTGCACTCCGGCATCGCCTCGACCCTGCGCGCCGCCTTCGCCCACGTGCTGATCGTCCCGGGACCGACCACCCTCTACGCCGCATCGGACGCCCCCCTGCCCGAGCCTGCCGATATCGCGCGGATCCTCACCACCCGCGCCTCGGATCGTGGCGTGATGCTCCCGGGGGCAACGCGGACCTCGATCTCGGATGCCACCGACCGGCAACGGATGGACGACGCCGCGCGGTGGGCGTCGATGCCGATGCCGCCGAGCAGCGATGCGCAGCCGATCGCGTATCGGCTCGCGCTCGAGGCGGCGCTCGCGCAGCTCGGGGAGGGCGGGGCGTGGACCTTGCGCGTGCTGGCGCTGCTGGTGGCTGCGCTTGCCGTGGTGTGGTTCAGCCCGCGCTCGCGCCCTGTCGCGTTCGCGGTGGCCACGACGGGGTTCGCCGGGCTCGCGGTGCAGCTCGTGCTGATGCTCGTGTACCAGACCGCGGCAGCGGCGCTTTATCGGGACGTCGCGCTGGTCAATGCCGCCTTCATGGCTGCGAGCTGCGCGGGCACCTGGTGGGCCGAACGCGCCGCTCACCCGCGACGGCTCCTGGCCATCGTGGACCTCGCGCAGGCTGCGCTTGCGGCTGGTCTCGCGGTGGGCATGACGACGTTGATCGCGTCCGGTCCCGGCGCAGCGAGAGCTGTCGTCGTGCTCGGCTCGTGCGCCATCGGCGTGGCGAGCGGAGCCCAGATCGGCCTTGCCTCGCACGCGCGGGAGCTGCAGTCCGGGGGCACGGGAGGCACGGTGTTCGCGATCGATCTGATCGGCGCCGCCTTCGCTGCCCTCGTCACCTACGCGGTCGCCGTCCCCATGCTCGGCCTCGCAGGCACCGCCCTCGGCATCGCCGCCGTCAAGACCGTCAGCACCGTCGCCCTCGTCACCCCTCCTGCCCCGCACGCCGCCCGACGTTGGGCCCTCCCCGGCCCTGCGATCGCGCTGCTCGTCTTCGTCATCCTCGGCAGCCTCGAGGACCCGGGCCACGCACTCTACGCCTGGACCGTCTCCGATGCGTTCTCCCTGACCGTCGTCTGCCTGCTCGTCTTCACCCTCGCCTGGGCCTTCGAGTCACGCAGGCTGCACGAGCGGATGGTGGCGCTGGAGCGGCGCTTCGCGGCCTGGCGACGCGTGATCGCGATGTCTCCGTCGCGCGCGATCGAGCTGCTGGTGCTCTTGCCGGTCGGAGCCCTTCCCCTGGCCCGCTGCTACTTCAAGGTGCCGTTCGTGTTCTGCCACACCTGTCCGCGTCCCTGCGCCTTCGGGATCCTGCGGCCGTACGTGGTGCCCGCGGCGCTGGTGGCGAACCTGGGCGATCACCGCTTCTGCGAGAAGGTCTGTCCATTCGGGCAGGCGCAGCGAGCGTGCGAGCGCAGTCGCGAGCGACGGCTCCGTACCCTGGGTCGGTTCGGGTACGTGCTGAGGTTGGCGGTGCTCATCGCCGTGGCGCTGCTCTACCCCGTCGTGCGCAGCGAGCGACGCGCGGGGGAGACAGGCGGATTCTTCGGGTGGTTCTATCTCGACGGGTACGGCGTTTCGGCAGCGGTGCTCGGCGTGTCGGGGGCACTGCTGATCGCGTCGTTCTTCGTGCACCGTCCCTTTTGCGACGGCCTGTGTCCGATCGGCGGAGCCTCGGATCTGCTTGCGCGGCTCGAGCGCAGGTGGTCGAGGGATCGCCACGGGGGACAGGGCTCGGGCGTAAGCTGACTCCCCCAGGCGGTCGTCGCCGCGCGGAGGAGCTCGGTCGTCGAACCCTCGCAGTCTGCGTCGGTCGTCCCGGCGACAGACGCGCAGCCTGCGTCGGTTCCCGGAGCGCATGTTGCGCGCGCGGCCACTTCGTGACGGTCGTCGGTGGCGCACGGGTTGCACCAGCACAGCTCGGCCTCCCGGACACCATCCGTCCGCGTGAGGTCCGCGGCGCTGGTCGCCGCAATGCCGACACGGGTGAACCCTTTGATCGCCGAAATCCAATCAGAACCCCGCGCGATTGAAGAACGGTACCGGCGCGTCGTCGAGCTGTCGCCCGACGCCGTCCTGCTGTTCCATCGCGACCGCATCGTCTTCGTGAATCCCGCCGGCGCACGGTTGCTGGGCGCCTCCGACCCGAGGGAGCTCGTGGGGACCCGGGTGCTCGCGCTCGTGCACGCCGGCTTTCAGGCCCTGGCGACGCGGAGGCTTCGACGCCTCGAAGAGCAGGGCGGAACGGCGGAGCAGGTCCACGAGAGATTCGTACGACTCGACGGGCGGGAGCTCGATGTGGAGGTGAGGAGCGCGGCGCTTCGCTTCCACGATCCGGGGACCGGGATGATCGTGTTCAAGCCGCTGGAGGCCTCCTCGCGGGAGCTGAGGGGTTGCGACGGCGGTCCGGTCGAGTGCGAGGCGGACCTCTCGCCGAGCCCGGTAGTGCACTCGCCCGCGATGCACGAGGCGCTGCGAATCGCGCGCGAAGCTGCGGGGTCGGAGGCGACGATCCTGCTGTTGGGCGAAACCGGGACCGGCAAGGAGCTCGTCGCCGACTACATTCATCGACACAGTCGGCGGGCGGCAGGACCTCTGGTGAAGGTCAGCTGTGCGGCGCTTCCGGAGCAGCTTGTCGAGTCCGAGCTCTTCGGCCACGAGAAGGGCGCTTTCACCGGTGCCGATCGGCGTCGGCTCGGTCGATTCGAGCTGGCGCGCCACGGCACCCTGCTGCTCGACGAAGTCGGGGAGCTGAGCCCGCCGATGCAGGTGAAGCTGCTGCGGGTCCTGCAGCAGCGCACTGTCGAGAGGATCGGTTCCGGCCAGCCGATCGAGGTGGACTTCCGGCTCGTGTGCGCGACGAACCGCGATCTCGCCGCGATGGTGGAGGGAGGCGCGTTTCGCTCCGACCTCTTCTACCGCATCAACGTCGTGCCCGTCCGGCTGCCGCCCCTTCGAGAGCGGCCCCAGGACATCGTCCCCCTTGCCAGGTACTTCCTCGAGCAGCTGCGCGATCCCGCGCGCACCGCGGCAGTGGGATTCGCCCCCGATGCGCTGGAGTGTCTGACCGCGTGCGCGTGGCCCGGCAACGTGAGGCAACTGCGGAATGCCGTCGAGTGCGCGCTCATCCTGTGCAAGAGCGAGGCGATTCATGCTTCGGATCTGCCGACCTCCGTGCGCGCCGGGTCGGGTCCCGCGCCGGGCGCCTCCGCAAGCGTTGCGCCCGTGTCCGGACCGCTCAAGGAGGCCATTCGGGTGCTGGAGAGGGACTACATCCTTCGAGCGTTGCAGCGGTCCGACGGAGACGTGGCCGAGGCGGCGCGGGCGCTCGGGCTGAGCCGGACGCGGCTGTACGTGCGGATGAAGCAGCACGGCCTTCGCAGCGATTCCTGCGGCGTCTCGTCGTCATGTCCCGCTTGCGGGACGGATCCCGCCGTCGGGACCCGATAGCGGGATTCGCAGGCGGCACGACCCGAGGATTCCCACCGATCGCGTCGGCCCGCCTCTTGCTCTTCCGACCGCGCAGGGCGTCGTCGCACAGCGTCGGAGTCGCAAGGAGGATCGGATGTTCGACAATCATGTCACGCTGTTGGTGGGGGAGACAGGCTGCGGGAAGTCCGCAATTGCGTCGGAGGCGGCGCGGGCGCAGTCGAAAGCGGGCTTGCGGACGACGCTCGTGGAGCTGCGCATCGTCCGCCCGTTCGATCGTGGTCGCTGCGATCCCTGCGACGCGAGCGCGCAGGCGCGGATCGCGCGTCCCGAGGGAGTGGAGCGGGTCGAATCCAACGACGCGACGGCCTTCATGCCCCTGCTGTGCGGTCTTGCGCGGGACGCGAACCGCAGGATCGTTGTGGATCCCTGCTCGGACAGCGCGACGACGCGCGTTCTCGGATCATGTCTCGAGACCCTTCCCGCCAGGGTCATCGACCGGATCATGGTCGTCAACTTCCTGCGCCCATTCACGCGCACGGTGCCCGAGGCTCTCGTAGTGGCTCACGACCTGCAGGCGTCCATGGGCGTGCCGATCACGGGGATCGTCGGCAACACGAATCTACTGGGGGAGACCACCGAAGAGCAGGTGATCGAGGGGTACGGGGCGGCGCGATCGCTGGCCGCGCAGCTGGGTGTTCCGCTGCTTGCCATTGCGGCGGCGGAGCCTCTCGCGCGAAGCCTCTCCGACGGCCGCGTCGCGTGCCCCGTTCTGCGTCTCGGCGAGGGGCCGGTGGAACCAGACAGGAGCGCTGAGGGCAAGGTCGCCGGCAAGCGGCTGGCCGCCTCGGCGCGCCGAGGAGAGGCGTCGTGCCACAGATCGTAGTCCATGCCGACCGCTGCAAGGCTTGCAAGCTTTGCCTGGAGGCCTGTCCACGGGGCGTGCTCAGCATGGGGCACGCGATGAATGCGAACGGGTACTTCTACCCGACAGCGACGCGCCAGGGGCGCTGTCTGGGCTGCCGTCTCTGCAGCCTGGCGTGTCCCGACGTGGCGATCGAGATACGAGCGACCGGTACTCGTTACGAGTACTTCGAATACTGAGTGGTAATGCCATGGCTCGGAAGCTGATGAAGGGTTGCGAGGCAATTGCAGAGGCGGCGGTGCAGGCCGGGTGCAAGCTGTTCTTCGGGTATCCGATCACGCCGCAGAACGAGCTGCCCGAGTACATGTCCGTGCGGCTCCCGCAGATCGGAGGCCGCTTCGTGCAGGCGGAGAGCGAGGTCGCCGCGTCGAACATGATCTACGGCGCCGCCGGCACCGGAGAGCGCGTGATGACCTCGTCGTCGTCCCCGGGAATCTCCCTGATGTCGGAGGCCATCTCCTACTGCGCCGGCGCCGAGCTGCCCGTCGTCATCGTGAACATCATGCGCGCCGGTCCCGGCCTGGGCGGGATCCTCCCCAGCCAGAGCGACTACAGCCAGGCCACGCGCGGCGCCGGGCACGGCGACTACCAGACCCTCGTCCTGGCCCCCAGCTCCGTGCAGGAAGCCGTGGACCTCATGCGCGATGCCTTCGACCTGGCGGACTACTATCGCAATCCCGTGATGGTGCTCGGTGACGGCCTCATCGGACAGATGATGGAGGCGGTCGACTTCAAGCCCGAGCGGGCGCCCTGCAGGCCCCAGAGCCCGAAGACCTGGGCGACCACAGGCTTCCACGACGATCGGCCCCGGAACGTGATCAACTCGCTCTACCTGAATCCCGAGACCCTCGAACGCCACAACCTCGCGCTCGCCCGGAAGTACGACGAGATGAGGCGGAGCGAGGTGCGCTACGAGACCTGGGGAACGACCTCCGAGCACGACGTGCTGCTCGTGGCCTATGGCACCGTTGCGCGCGTATGCAAGACGGCAATCGGGCTGCTGCGCGAGCAGGGCATCAGCGCAGCGCTCTTCCGGCCGATCACGCTCTTCCCGTTCCCGCACGAGGCCCTCGGCAAGGCGGCCCGCAAGGCGGGCCGGGTGCTCGTGGTCGAGCTGTCCACCGGGCAGATGGTCGACGACGTCAAGCTCGCGGTCCAGGGCTCGGTCCCCGTGGCCTTCGTGGGCCGCTGCGGAGGCGTGCTCATTACTCCCGAAGAGATCGCCGCGGCAATCCAGGGGTCCCCGACCAGGACCGGGGAGGTGCTCCATGGCTGAACAGGTATTCGGCAGACCGGATTCACTCACGAGCGCCTCCACCCACTATTGCCCCGGATGCACCCATGGTGTCGCCCATCGCATCGTCGCGGAGCTCCTCGACGAGCTCGGGATCCGACAGCGCACCGTCGCCGTGGCCTCCGTCGGGTGCTCGGTGCTGTCCTATGACTACTTCAACACCGACGCCCAGCAGGCCTCCCACGGGCGCGCGCCCGCGGTCGCCACCGGCGTCAAGCGGGCACGCCCCGACCTCTTCGTGTTCACCTATCAGGGCGATGGGGACCTGGCCTCGATCGGCCTGGGCGAGCTGCTGCATTGTGCGAATCGCGGAGAACGAGTGTCGGTGGTGTTCGTCAACAATGCCATCTACGGCATGACCGGCGGTCAGATGGCTCCGACCACCCTTCCCGGCCAGCGCACGATGACCTGCCAGAACGGACGAGACGTGGAGTCGGTGGGATGGCCCCTGAGGGTCGCCGAACTCGTGAGCACCCTGCGGACTCCCGCCTTCGTGGCCCGCGGCTCCCTCCACACGCCCAGACACATCGCCCAGGCCAAGGAGCTCGTGCGCGAGGCGTTCCGCCTCCAGGTGTCGAACACCTGCTTCTCCCTCGTCGAGCTGCTGTCGACCTGCCCGACCAACTGGGGTTTGCCTCCCCGGGAGGCCGCCGAGTGGCTCGAAAACAACATGGTTCCGTACTTCCCCCTCGGCGTATTCAAGCGACCCGACTCGGGTGACCGCGCCGCCGCACCCCTGTCTCCGACTCTCGTGCGTCCCCCCGCGATGTCCGGAACTCGAAGGGATGGTGTGTGATGAACGCGAATCCTTGCGTCGATCTCGACCCGCTGGAGAGGATTCTTGCCCGCCACCCCCTCGACCGGTCCTCCCTGGTGGAGGTGCTGCAGGACGTGCAGCGCGACTACGGGTATCTCCCCTGCGACGTCCTTCGGCACGTGGCGAAGGCGCTGTCGGTGCCGCTGTCGCAGGTGTTCTCGGCGGCGACGTTCTACAAGGCGTTCGCGCTGGCGCCCCAGGGCAAGGTGGTGATCAAGGTGTGCGCGGGGACTGCGTGCCACATCCGGGGAGCCGGACGGCTGCTCGACGAGCTGAAGAGCCAGCTTGCCATCGGGGACGGCGAGACCACGCCGGACGGGGCGTTCACGCTCAAGACGGTCAACTGCCTGGGAGCTTGCGCGATGGCACCCGTGATGCTCGTGGGAGCGAAGGTCCACGGCAAGGCCACCGCCGCGAGGGTCGCCTCCTGGCTCGAGCAAGGTGAGTCATGAGACTGCAATCCAAGGCCGACTTCGAGGCTCTTCGCGCGCGCTGCGTCGCCGCGAACGACACGCCCGCGCAGCGCGTGCTGGTCTGCTGCGGCACCGGATGCCTCGCCAACGGCGCACGCGCCGTCGCCGCCGCGTTCCGCGACGTGCTCCGGGCCCAGGGTGTCCCGGCCAGCGTCGAGGCGCTGGTCAAGACTACCGGTTGCCACGGATTCTGCGAGAGAGGCCCGCTCGTTCTGCTCGAGCCTTCGGGAATCCTCTACACCCGTGTCTCGCCCGCCGATGTCCCCGAGATCGTGGAGCGCACCCTCGTGCGGGGAGAGACCATCCCGAAGCTGCTGTACAAGGACCCGGCGACCGGGAACAGGATCGAGCGGCAGTCGGATATCCCCTTCTATGCGAAGCAGACGCGGATCGCGATGCGCAACATCGGACGCATCGATCCCGATTCGACCGAGGATGCGATCGCCCACGGCGGCTATCAGGGGCTGGTGCGCGCTCTCTTCGAGCTCACCCCGGCGCAGATCGTCGCCGAGGTGGAGAGAGCGGGATTGCGGGGCAGGGGCGGAGCGGGATTCCCCACGGCCCGCAAGTGGGGGGCCTGTCGCGAGGCGAGCGCCGAGCGCAAGTTCGTGATCTGCAACGGCGACGAGGGCGATCCCGGCGCGTTCAAGGATCGGTCGCTGATGGAGGGCGACCCTCACGCCGTGATCGAGGGGATGCTCATCGGGGCCCGCGCCATCGGCGCCCATCTCGGCTACGTCTACGTGCGCGAGGAGTACCCCCTCGCGATCGAGCACCTGGTCTCGGCAATCCGGCAAGCGAAGGACCACGGCCTGCTCGGCAACAACATCCTGGGGACCGGCTTCGACTTCGAGCTCCGCCTCTCGCGCGGCGCAGGCGCCTTCGTCTGCGGGGAGTCCTCCGCGCTCATGAGATCCATCGAGGGACGGACCGGAGAGCCTCGGGTCAAGTACATCCACGCCACCCGGAAAGGCCTCTTCGATTGCCCCACCGTGCTCAACAACGTCGAGACCTGGACCGACGTGGGCGCCATCCTCCGCGAAGGCGCCGACTGGTTCCGGTCCATCGGCACCGAATCCTCGCGTGGCACCAAGGCCTTCTCCCTGGTCGGCAAGGTCCAGAACACCGGCCTCGTCGAGCTGCCGATGGGAACCCCGCTGCGGAGCATCGTCGTGGATATCGGCGGCGGAACGCCGTCTCCCCGGAAGCTCAAGGCCGTGCAGACCGGCGGCCCGTCCGGAGGCTGCCTGCCCGAAAGCCTCTTCGACCTGCCCGTCGACTACGAGGCTCTCTCCCGCGCGGGGTCCATGATGGGCTCTGGCGGCATGATCGTAATGGACGACCGCACGTGCATGGTCGACGTCGCGCGCTACTTCGTCTCGTTCCTCATCGGCGAGTCGTGCGGCAAGTGCACTCCGTGCCGTGAGGGCCTGTCGCAGATGCGGATCGTGCTCGAGCGGATCCAGGAGGGACGGGGCAGGCCCGGCGATGTCGAGCTGCTCGAGCGGCTGGCTGCCACGATGCGCGCGGCGAGCCTGTGCGAGCTTGGGAAGTCGGCGGTCAATCCGGTGCTCTCGACCTTGAAGTACTTCCGCGCCGAGTACGACGCTCATATTCAACGCAAGGCGTGTCCCGCGGGAACGTGTCGTGAGCTCACCGCCTACGCCATCACGCCTGAGGACTGCACCGGGTGCCACCTGTGCGCCAAGGCATGCCCGTGCGGCGCCATCACGGGACAACCCAGGGAGAAGCACATGATCGACTCGGCCGCGTGCATCTCGTGCGGCGCATGCTTTGAAGCCTGCAAGCCCGGAGCGGTCCGGTTCTTCCCCCGCTCGGAACGGGAGGTGGCCACTCATGCCCACGCTGATCATTGACGGCAAGACTGCGAATGTGCCGGACGGCGCAACGCTCCTCGATGTGGCGAAGCGCTGCGGGATCGAGATCCCGACGCTGTGTCACCACCCGGCCCTCGAGCCTTACGGCGGGTGCCGGCTGTGCCTGGTGCAGATCACCCGGCCCGAATGGAACGGCACCTGGAAGATCGTGGTCTCGTGCATGGCTCCGGCCGAGCCCGGGCTGATCGTCCAGACCTCCACCGAGGCCGTCCACGCCGCCCGCAAGGACGTCGTGGACCTCCTGCTCGCCCGCTGCCCGCAGACGCCGCTGGTGCAGGAGCTGGCCGGACGCTACGGCCTCGAGAAGTCCTCCTTCGAGGGCGCGGAGAAGCCCACCGACTGCGTCCTGTGCGGCCTGTGCTCCCGGGCCTGCGACCGGCTCGGAGTCTCGGCGATCTCGATGGTGGAGCGGGGCAGCGCCCGCGTCGTCGCGCCCCCTTTGGGTCAGCCGCCCGAGGACTGCGTGGGATGCCTCGCCTGTGCGGAGATCTGCCCGACACACTGCATCCCATTCACGCGCAACGGTCAGAGCTGCGTGATCTGGGGACGTCGATTCGAGATGATCGTCTGCCGAGCCTGCGGAGCGCCGACGATCACTCGCGAGCTGGCAGCGCTGCTGGAGCAGCGCGGAGCCTGCAGGGAAGACCTCGAATACTGTGATTCCTGCAAGAGGCGTCGGATTTCGGACGTGATGGCCGCCATCGCCCATCTCGAGCCCGTGGTCGCCGACGGATGAAGAGTGGAGAACGCAATGGAGATGCTTCTTCGGGTGTCGGTCCAGCGGTGTATTGCGTGCGGCAAGTGCGAGCTGGCCTGCGCGTTCGCCCACGGTAACGAAGGTGCTCCGGCGCGCAGCCGAATCGTGGTGTACCGCCGGGGTCCCGAGATCGGGACTCCCACCGTCTGCCTGCAGTGCGAGGACGCGTCCTGCCAGGCCGCGTGCCCGGCAGGCGCCCTGGTGCGCAATCCCGCGACGGGCGCAATCGAGCTGCACCGGGACCGCTGTATCCGCTGCAAAGCCTGCGTGGCGGCCTGCCCCTTCGGCTGCATCGGCTGGGATGACACCTACGAACGCGTGCAGAAGTGCGACCTGTGCGGCGGTGATCCCAAGTGCGTCCGTTTTTGCCCGACAGGCGCCTTGCGCTGGTGCTCCGCCGACCACCCCGTCGTGAGCCTCCCAGACGAGCCCGCCGCACCGTAGACGCGCACCGCCGTCGCGGCACCCTTCCCTCGGACGCCCCGCGTCGCCTCGGGGACCCACGCTGTGTGGTATACCCCCCGTGTCCCGTCCTCGCCTCAACGCACAGCCGGAGCCCCCGCGTGGTGGATCTTCTCCAAGGACACCCCATCCACGACATCATCCTCGACTCCGTCGCAGCCGGGGTCTTCACCATCGACCGGAACCGTCGCATCACGTGGTTCAATCGGGAGGCGGAACGCATCACGGGAACACCCCGGGAGCAGGCCCTGGGCCGGTTCTGGGCCGACGTGGTCCGGGCGAGCGACTCCGGTGAAGGCTGCGCGCTCGAGCACAGCCTCCAAACCGGAGTGCCCGTCGTCAACAAGGCGGTTTGCATCGAGGATGCCGGCGGCAGGCGGGTCCCCGTGAGCATCACCACAGCGGCGCTGAGGGAGCCCGACGGCACGGTGATCGGGGCGGTCGAAACGTTCCGCGACCTGACGCTGGTCGAAGAGCTGAAGCGCCGGGTGGCCGGCCAATACACGATGGAGGACATCATCGGTCGCAGCGCGGCCATGCAGGAGGTGTTTCGCCTCCTGCCGATCCTCGCCGAGAGCGACACCTCCGCGCTCGTGGAGGGGCCTTCTGGAACGGGCAAGGAGCTCGTCGCCCGCGCGATCCACCACCTCTCCCCCAGAAGACACCACCGCTTCGTCGCGGTCAATTGCGCCGCCCTTCCCGACACCCTCCTCGAATCGGAGCTCTTCGGGTACCGCAAGGGCGCGTTCACCGACGCGCGTGCGTCGAAACCCGGCAGATTCGCCGCGGCCGAGGGCGGCACTCTCTTCCTCGACGAGGTCGGCGACATCTCGCCTGCCATGCAGATCCGGCTGCTGCGCGTCCTGCAAGAACGCAGCTATGAACCCTTGGGCTCCGTCGATCCTGTCCCCGCCAACGTGCGCATCATCGCCGCCGCCAATCGCGATCTCGACCAGCTTGTCCGGGAAGGGACCTTCCGCGAAGACCTCTTCTACAGGATCGTCGTCGTGCGCATCACCCTCCCGCCCCTGCGGGAACGCCGCGAGGACGTCCTGCTGCTCGCCGACCACTTCGTCGGAATGTTCAACCGCCTTCAGCACCGGGATGTCGTGGGACTGTCCGACGCGGCGCGTGCGGTGCTCCTCGAGTACGACTACCCCGGCAATGTGCGAGAGCTGCAGAACATCATCGAACACGCATTCGTGCTCTGTCGCGGCTCGCTCCTGGAGCCCGAGCACCTGCCGCGCTGGTTGTCCGTTGGCAATCGCGCGCCCGGAATCCGCCACGGGCTGACGCTTCGCGAGATGGAGAGAGTGCTGATCATCGACGCCCTCGACCGTCACAAGGGCAATCGGCTCGCGGCGGCGCGCGCCCTGGGCATTCATGCGAGCACCCTGTTGCGCAAGGCGCAGTCCCTCGGGATCGAGCTTCCCAAGCAGGACGGTCGCAAGCGCGGAGCGGACTAGTACTGCGTCCCCGAAGTGAATAGGAGGATCGCTCGCCGGCGCCTCCCCT
>CAYMUE010000106.1:0-21930 GCA_964393505.1 uncultured Polyangiaceae bacterium | reverse complement strand
CGGTGCTGGTGGCCGACTCGGGACGGATGAACCTGCTGTCTCTGGGCGACGAGCCGGCGCAGCACCTGGGGGTGGACGTCAAGAGGCTGGAGCGACGGGTGTACCTGGCGTGCTCGCTGGTGGTGGGAGCGATCGTGAGCGTGACGGGGCTGATCGGGTTCGTGGGGCTGGTGGTGCCGCACGCGCTGCGCAGGGTGCTCGGACCCGATCACCGGGTGCTGGTGCCGGTGTCGCTGCTGGCGGGCGGAGCGATGCTGGTGCTGTGCGATCTGGTATCGCGGGCCGCGTTCCAGTGGCTCGGCACCGAGCCGCCGGTCGGTGCGGTCACGGCATTGGTGGGCGGGCCGGTGTTTCTGCTGCTGCTGCGACGTAGGGGGTGAGAGGGTCGGGCTTGCCCGATCTACTCATCTTCCCATCGGGAGTCCGCCACGTTCGCCCCGGATTGAAATCCGGGGCTATTGGCTCAAGCCCTCCCCTCGCGGGTCGGGCTCACCGGAGTCGCCCCCGTGGTTCAAGCCCGATTGGGGGGGGCGAGAGTCCGTTTGGGGGGGGCGAGAGTCCTTGTGCCTCAGTCCTTGCGCCCGCCGCTTGCCGGGGGCGTGACCTTGTTCACGTTGGAGATGAGCTGCTGCTGCTGCTGCTGAAAGAACTGGGCAACAGCCTTGGAGCGCTCGATGGCGAACTGCTTGACCTGGCGATCCTGCGAGGCGGCCAGGGTGTTGAGCAGCTTGGTCACCTTGTCGAACTGGCGCGACTGGAAAAGCGCCTCGAAGTAGTTGTGCGCGATGCGCACGTCGCGCAGCATCTTCGCCTCGTGCGGCGCGAGCAGCTCGATCACCTTGTCGAGCTCGCCCTTCTGGCCGTAGAGCGCGGAGAGCACCAGCAGCGCGAGGGGATCCTCGGCGTTGCGGGCAACGGCCTTCTTCGCGTACTCGATCGCCTTGTCGCGGGTGTCGTCGCTCGCAGCGAAGAAACCCTGCAGCGCGATGTAGGGCGCGGCGTTGTTCTTGTCGGCAGGCGTGGCGGCTTCCTTCTCCACGGTCTCGATCGCCTTCGCCTCGTCGCCGCTCTTGCGGACCGACTCGAACAGGTAGGCCCACGCATCCACGCAGCGACGATCGATCGAGATCGCCCGCATGATCATGGTGCGCTCCTCGTCGGGCTTCTCGGTCTCGCCCATCACGCGCGCCAGGTGCAGCGACGGATAGGGGTTGTCGGCCATGAGATTCTGGGCGCCCTTGAGGGTGCTCTCGGCTTTGTCGAACTTCTTGAGCTGCATCTGGGTCACGCCGAGCGCGAGCCAGTCGTCGCCCGTGGCCGAGCCCGTGCCCACGAGCTTGCCGAGCACCTTCTCGGCCTTCTCGTGCTGCTGGTGCTTCATGAGCTCCTGGGCGAGGATGCGTCCGCGATTCAGATCGTCGGGCGCCTCGTTCCAGTTCTTCTCGAGCGCAGCGATGAGATCCTCGAGCCCGATCGCGATCGGACGCCCCTGGTCGTCCTGCACCTGGACCGGCGGTCCGTTGAAGCCGAGCAGGGTCCACATCTGATCGGGGTTCACCACGACCGGGCCCTTGCCGAGCAGGTTCTTGAGCTCCTCGGTCGGCTGCGTCACCGGCAGCACCACCAGCGCGTTGCCCGGAACTCCGTTGGGGAAGGCGCTGACGGGAGCGACGATCGCTGCACCGCCACCCAGCTGAACACCGACACCCGCGGGCGCCGCCGCGTTGTCGCCCATGCCATTGCTCTTCGGCTTGTTGCCTGAGACTTCCATCGGCTGCTCCTGTGATTGCTTGCTGTGTGTGTGCGAGGCGCGGGCACGCTAGCACGGTCCCCCGCGAGGCTGCACCCGTCCGAGGGGCAGACCATACCACCGCGCCTGCCCCGGTCCACCCTCGACGCCGCGCGAGCAAGTCCGCGGGGAGGCGCCTTCGCGCGCTACCGCGCGGTTTCCTGCGACGGCGGTTGGGCGTAGCTCTGGCCGGGCTGCGGGTCGGTAGCCACGGCTTGGGCGGCGGGGGGCTCGGGCTGCATTGGATCGGTTACGGGACGAATCCCTCGCTGCGGCGGCGGCGGGCCGTAGCAACCACACGCCGTCAACGCGAGCCCGATGCACGCGGCCGCGACCACGACCTTCTCGACCGTGGTGCTGCCGGCTCTCGGCTCGCCCGTTCCACAGAATGGACACGTCCCGATACCGGCACGGATGTGCCGATGACACTGCGGGCAGGGTTCGAGACTCATGACCGCATGGTAGACCCATCCGGCCCGGCTTTTCCAGCCGGTATCGTCCCTGCTGCGCGTGGAGCGGTCAGCCCGACTTGCGCGTCGAGGGCGCCTTCTCTTCGGGCTTCGGCTGGGCGGCTTCCAGCTTGCGGACCTGTCGCTCGTATTCCTGCTTGGCACGCCGGCGCTTCTGACGAAGGCGGCGCGGTGCGTCTTGCGGTGTTCCCATGGCGCCCCCTCTTAGCGCAAATCCGGCCGGAGGAAAGCCCAATCGTACCGAAAACCTACCTCAGCCGAACGTGTCCCCGTCCCACCCCCACATCGACCCGGCCACATCCATGAAGTTCAGGTAGATCCGACGCGATTCCACCCCGAGCGCCTCGGCGAGTACCCCGCACAGCGCACGGCTGATCGCCTTGGTCTGCTCGCCGCTCATCTTGCCCACCCCCCGAATCTCCACGAGACATGCCGGCGCGTCGGTGCCCGCCATGGTCATCGCCCCCACCCGCCCGAACAACGTCATCACGTACGCCTCGGGCTTGCCCGTCAACGAAGCCACCTTCTTCGAACACTCCGCGAGCAGCGTCTTCGCCCTCTGATCGGTGACCGTCGCGTTCGTGCGCAGAATCATCAAAGGCATCGATCCCTCCATCGGTGTGCGTGCGGACCGGGAGCTTACACCACCGCCCGGGAAGAGTCCGCGCACCTCGCTGGTTGGATCGGCGCTTTCGGAGCTCGAACCATGACACGCGCAAAGCTTCTGCTCGGCCCGCTGACCCTCTGCCTGCTGACCGCGGCCGCCGCCGTCGGGTGCCGTCACGACAGCCCGACCGCGCGCGCGCCCTCCACCCCCGAGGCCGCCCAGCCCCATGCGGCGGCTGCTGCCGTGGTCTTCGGCCAGGCCGCCGCCCCCTTCCAGTCCCCACCCATCCTGCAAGGCACCGCCGACATCGCCGCCATCGTCGAGAAAACCAAGGCCACCGTCGTCAACATCACCACCAGCAGCCGCCCGCGCCCGTCGTCGAGCGAGGGGCTCGACGCCTTCGAGTTCTTCTTCGGCCAGCCCTTCGGGGGCAACGGCACGCCGCCCGGGTTCAACCCCTTCGGAGGACGCTCCCAGGCGCGTCGCTCCCTCGGCTCCGGCTTCATCGTCGATGCGTCGGGTTACGTACTAACCAACCACCACGTCGTGGAGAACGCCGACGACATCACGGTGAAGCTCTGGGACGGACGCGAGCTGAAGGCCACCGTGGCCGGCAAGGACCCCAAGCTCGACGTCGCGATGCTCAAGCTCGAAAACGCCGGGCTGCTCCCCGCCGTCGTGCTCGGCGACAGCGACCGGCTCCGCGTCGGCGAGTACGTCGTCGCCATGGGCAACCCCTTCGGCCTCGGCTCCACCGTCACCATGGGGATCGTGAGCGCCAAGGACCGCACGATCGGCGCGGGGCCCTACGACGACTTCATCCAGACCGACGCGTCGATCAACCCGGGCAACAGCGGCGGGCCCCTGTTCAACCTGCTGGGAGAGGTGATTGGAATGAACACGGCCATCCACGCGCAGGGACAGGGGATCGGCTTCGCGATCCCGGCCAACCTGATGAAGGACGTGGTCGTGCAGCTGCGCGAGACCGGACACGTGACGCGCGGCAAGCTCGGACTGGTGTTCCAACCGATGACCGAGCAGATCGCCCGCGCCCTCGGACGCTCGGGCACCACGGGCGCCCTGGTCGCCGAGATCGAGCAAGGAGGCCCGGCCGACAAGGCGGGCGTGCGATCTGGCGACATCGTGATCAAGGTCGGTGACGCCGAGGTGACCGAGGCCACGCAGCTTCCGCGTCTCGTCGCGCGCCACAAGCCCGGAACCGCCGTCGCCGTCACGCTGCTGAGGCAAGGCAAGGAGCAGACCGTCCACGTGACCCTCGGCGCCATGGGCGATGAGGACTCCGCGCCGTCGAAAGCGCCCTCCCCCGGCAAGACCGACGGCCCTTCGGATCACGGCTTGCGTCTGCAGGCGACCCAGGGCGGCGTGCGCGTGACCTCGGTCACGGGCGAGGCGGCTCAGAGCCTGCGACCGGGCGACGTGATCCGGCAGGTGGATGGTCGCGTGGTCGCAACGCCGCCGCAGGTGACGGCCGCGCTCGATCAGGCCTCGAAGGACAAGCGTCCTGCGCTCGTGATGGTGCGCAGAGGGGATCGGGTGCTGTTCACCACGCTCGATCCTTCGAAGAAGTAGCCACGCGTCCGTCTTGTACGAAGACCCCGACCGCTCCGCTCTGATCCCATTCCGCAGACAACGACATCCCTCGCCACCGTCGAGCGCTTTGCGCCATCACACCTCGGGCGGGAGTGGGAGAGGCTTGCCGCGGAAGCGGCACGCCCGACAACCTCGTTAGCGGAGCGAGAGCCAGGGGGGGTGATCCATGTTTCTACCGATATCGCGCGACGACTTCATCATCGTGGGCCGCAGCTTTCCCACCGACGCCATCGTGCGCGAGGTGATGCGGATCGTGCCGATTGCCAGCGAGGACATGGGCACGATCGCGAGCCGCGGCTACACGCTGCGCCAGCTGCAGCAACTGAAGGACTACCGGGTGCGGCTCCAGTCCGAGCCGGAACCCGACCGTCAGCGGCGCAACGACAACAAAAAGGTCTGGCAGAACGAAGCGGCGCTGCTGCGCTCCGCGGTGCTCGCCCTGCGCTCCGGATCCGCCATGGCGCTGTGCGCGATCGCGGACCGGAGGGTGCCCGAGGGGGAGGATCCGGCCTCGACGCGGGAGGCGGTGCGCTACCTGCTCGACGAAGTCGAGACGCTGGGCTCCTCGAACCCGGATCCGGCGCGGCTGCGCGTGCGTCTGGCGACGCTCGCAAGGATCCTGCACCTGCCGGAGCTGGCGCCGACGGCGAGCGACGCCCGGTCGCACGACGACATGGTGATGAAGCTCCAGGGGCTGTTCCGGCGACTGCCGGACATCGCCTCGTGGCAGCAGCGGCTGCGGGAGCAGTCGTCGCTGGGGTTCGACGCGGCGGACGAGGCCGACGGGCGAGCGTACGTCAACCTGGAAATCCTGTGCCGAGTGGGCCGTGACGCGCTCAACGAGGCGGGGCTGCCGCAGCGGGCGGCCTACTATCAACTGCACGAGCTGCACCGCGGTCTGGATCGCTGAGCCGCGTCGCGCGAGGTTGGCCGTTCCCTCTCGGCGCGCCCGGGTCTATGCAATCGGGCCATGCGTTTCCCAGTCCTGTCCATCCTCCTGCTGACGGCCCTCTCGAGCGCGTGTGCGGGAACGGCCGCGACCCCAAACATTCCCCCGGCTCCCATGACAGCACCGACTCAACAGCCGCCATCGCCTGCGCCCTCCACCGCCCAGACCGCACCGCGGGTGCCGACCGCGGAGGTCGATCCGGTCACCGTGGGGCTGACGGTCGAGGGCATCACGGCTCTGTGTGACGATCACCTCGCGCGGGCGCGGGAGCATCTGGCTTCGATCAAGTCGCTGGAGACGGCGCCCGAGGCGTCGTTGACGTGGGACGCGGTGATGGCGCGGATCGACGGCATTTCGCTGGAGCTGTCGATGGCGGGGGGGTTCCCTGCGCTGATGGCGGTAGGGCACCCGGACGCGAAGGTGCGCGAGGCGGCGAAGACCTGCGAGCCGAAGGTGCAGGCCTTCAACACCGACCTGTTCCTCGATCCGGTCTTCGCGAAGGTGGTCAAGCGCTACGCCGATCGGAAGGAGCCTCTGACCGGAGTGCGGGCGCGTCTGCTGCGCGACACGCAGCGTGATCTGCGTCGCAACGGTCTGGAGCTCCCGGCGGACAAGCAGAAGGAGCTGCGGGCGATCAACGAGGAGCTATCGAAGCTGGTGCAGAGCTTCGAGGCGAACCTTTCGGAGTCGACGGCGCGGATCAAGGTGAAGCCGGAGCAGCTCAAGGGGCTGCCGCCGGCGTTCGTGGAGCAGCACAAGCCGGGAGGCGACGGGCTGGTCACGCTGACGACCGACTACCCGGACTACTTCCCGGTGATCTCGTACGTCGAGGACCGGACGGTGGCCCGGGATCTGACGGCGAAGTTCGACAACCGGGCGGCGGACAAGAACCTGAAGGTGCTCGATCGGGTGCTGGAGCTTCGCAACAAGAAGGCAGCGCTGCTGGGGTACAAGACGTGGGCGGATTACGCGATCGAGCCGCGGATGGCGAAGACCGCAGAGGCGGTGCGCAAGTTCCTCGACAAGCTGGCGAAGGACGTCAAGGCGCCGGCGCGCAAAGAGCTCGAGGAGTTCCGGGCGGAGTACGCGAAGGTCAAGGGCAAGCTGATCGACGGTCGGATCCCGAACTACGATCGGCTGTACCTGGAGCAGCGGTTGCGGGAGAAGAAGTACTCGTTCGACTCGAAGGCTTTGAGTGAGTACTTCGAGGTGACGAAGGTGACGGCGGGGCTGTTGGACATCAGCGCGAAGCTGTACGGGATCGAGTTTCGCGAGGTGGTGGACGCGCCGCGATGGCACCCGGACGTGCGGGTGCTCGACGTGATGGATCAGGGCAAGAAGGTGGGCCGGATTCACCTGGATCTGCATCCTCGCGACGGCAAGTACAAGCACGCGGCGATGTTCTCCATTCGTCCGGGCAAGCGCCTCGAAGACGGGCGGTACATGGAGCCTTCGGCCGCGCTGATGTGCAACTTCCCCAAGCCGGGATCGGCCCCCGCGCTGATGACCCACAGCGATGTGACCACGTTCTTCCACGAGTTTGGCCACGTGTTGCACCACGTGCTGACGCAGCAGGAGCTCGCGAGCTTCAGCGGCACCAACACCGCCCGCGACTTCGTCGAGGCCCCCTCGCAGATGTTCGAGGAGTGGGCGTGGCGACGTGACATCCTCGATCTGTTCGCGAAGCACTACCAGTCGGGCAAGCCGATCCCCGAGGATCTGTACAAGGCGATGATCGCCTCGCGGGGCTTCGGTCGTGCCCTGAGCACCGAGCGGCAGATCTCCCTCGCCTCGCTCGACTTCGAGTACTACAGCCGCGCCTGGCCCTTCAGCACCGACGAGGTCTTCCGTCAGGTGATGAAGAAGACGCAGTCGTTCTCGTACCTGCCCGACACGCACTTCCAAGCGACGTTCGGTCACCTGATGGAGTACGACGCCGGCTACTACGGCTACCAGTGGGCGCTGGCCATTGCGCGCGACGTGCTGACCCGCTTCCAGAAGGAAGGCTTCATGGGCAGCAAGGCCGCGGGGGACTGGCGCAAGGTGGTGCTCGAGGCCGGCGCCGGCGACGACGAGAACAAGCTGGTGGAGGCGTTCCTGGGACGTCCCCACAACCTTGAGGCTTACGTGGACTACCTCAAGGGCAAGTAGCCCGCTCGCGCGGCCCGGGGGGGGGGCGTCAGTCGTACCGCTCGGTGTGGATCCTCTGGCGTGCGAAGCCGAGCTCGCTCTTGAGCAGGCCGCGCACCTCCTTGATCATCTCGTTGAGCCCGCACGCGTAGACATCGCAGTCGCCGCCCAGCGCGCGCACCAGCTCCGCCACGTGCGCCTGCACGTAGCCCCGTCGCCCGCTCCACGCCTGGTCCGCGCGCGACAGCGTCGGCGCGTAGCGGAAGGCCCGCCACTTGCCCGCAAGACGCTCGAAGTCCGCGCTGTAAAGCAGATCCGATTCTGTTCGCATGCCGAACAAAAGGGTCGTCGGCGGCAGCTCCTGCCCCGCGTCTTCCGCCGCCAGCAGCATCGATCGCAGCGGGCTCACCCCCGTGCCCGTGGCCACCATCAGGATGGGGCGCGTCGGCTCCTCGAGTCGGAAGAGCCCCTCCGGCCCGGTCATCGGGAGCACGGCGGGCAGCTCGAGCGCGTGCAGGTAGCCGCTCCCCAGCCCCTGCTCCACACGCGTCACCGCGATCTGGAAGGGACCGTCGGAGCGGGGCGCCGAGGCGATGGAGTAGGCGCGCGCAGCGACCTGCCCCTGCGCGGGGATGCGGAACGACACCCATTGTCCGGCAACGAACCGGAAGTCCGCGCCGGGGTCGATCGTGAGCTCCCGGACCTCGGGGGAGAGCATCCGGGCCGCGACCAGCTTCGCCTCGCGCATCACTGCGGGTCCTCTTTCTTCCTTCGCAAGCTCGCCAGGAAGTAGCCGTCGGTGCCGTGCACCTGCGGAAGCAGCCGCAGAGTCGTGGCTGCGCCTGCGAGGGCGGCGGCCTCGGGCGAGTCGAACGGCGCGGGCTGCAGCGACGGATCGCGCCGGATGGCTTCCTGCACGACCTGTTCGGCTTCTTCCTCGAGCACGCTGCAGACCGAGTACACGACGCGGCCGCCGGGGCGGCACCGGCTCGCGGCGCGCACCAGGATCTCGACCTGCTTGCTCCGCAGGTCGAGCAGCGCGGCTCGCAGGTCGCGCGAGAGCAGATCCGGCCTGCGGCGCAGCGTGCCCGTACCCGAGCAGGGGGCATCGATGAGCACCCGATCGTAGACGGCCTGCACGTCGCCGACCCCCACCGACCAGTCCACCGCGCAGGTTGCCCGCACGCTCACGCCGAGGGAGGTCGCGTGTGCCAGGGCGATCTGCAGCTTGCTCGCGTGCAGATCGGCGGCATCGACCGCGCCGTCTTCGCCCACCTGCATGGCGAGCAGAGAGGTCTTGTTGCCGCGCCCGGCGCACGCGTCGAGCACGATGTCGCCCGGGCGCGCACCCAGCGCGAGGCCGATGAGCTGGGAGCCCTCCTCCTGCTGGATCCACTCGGTGCCATGGCCAGGGAGCCTGGCGAGGTGTCCTGCGCCGATCAGCACGAGGCTCAGCGGGCTCGCCTTTCCGGGCTCGATGCGGGCGTCGGGCGCGGCTTGTGCGATCCGATCGCGCCAGACTTCGCGATCGGCCGCGCAGCGCAGCCGGATGCTCGCAGGCGGAGGCCACGGCCCGGCGATCGCGTAGCGCGTCGCCTCCTCGGTCGATCCGAGGGCGCAGCGGATGCGGTCGAGGAGCCAGGGGTGGATCGACTGCGAGACGGCCTCGTCGATGCGGGTCTTGCCTTGCCTGGAGACCTCGTCCGACAAGCGGCGCAGCACGGCGTTGACGAAGCGGCCCATGCCCTCGCCGCGCACGGCGCGCACGAGGTCGACGGCTTCGGAGACGGCGGCGAACGCTGGGATCCTGTCGAGGACGACGAGCTGGTAGGCGGCCACGAGCAGGTGCGAGAGGGTGGCCGGGTCGAGCGCACCGAGGCCGCGGGAGGCGAAGCGCGCGAGGCGCGTCTCGAGGAGCACCCGGCACCGCAGCGTGCCGTAGGTCAGCTCCGTGGCGAGCCGCCGATCGCGCTCCTCGAGCTGCGCCGCACGCTCCAGCTCGGCGTCGAGCGCCGCCGCCGCAAACGCCTCGTCGCGCAGCACGCGCTCCACCACCGTCGCAGCCACCGACCGCGCCGTCGCCACCTTGCCCGATCGTCGTTTCGCCATCAGCCGAACAGCTCTTTGATCTGCGCCAGGATCACATCCCATCGACGTTCGACGTCGTTCTTGAACGCGATGCCGATGAGCAGGAACAGGAAGGACATGCCCACGATGCTGGCCACCTCGCGCACGCGCAGGGGCAGCGGCCTGCGGATCACCCCTTCGGTCAGGAAGAACAGCAGATGGCCGCCGTCGAGCACGGGGATCGGCAGCAGGTTGATCAGGCCGAGGTTGATGCTCACCAGGGCCATGACCCACAGGAAGTGGTTGGTGCCCTTCGCGCCTTCCTGGCCGGCGACCTCGTAGATCGTCAGGGGGCCGGAGAGCGAGGAGAGGCTGAGCTTGCCCTGAGCGAGGCGCACGATGCCGACGCCGGTGAACTTGAGGACCTCGACGGTCTCCTCGACGGCGCTACGCAGGGCCCAGCGCATCGGGTGCGGGTTGGGGACCGACGGCTCCACGGCGAACGGGAGCCAGTTCTTGGTGCGCATGACGTAGCGCGAGTGCGGCGAGCCGAACTCGTCGACCCAGTCCTCTCGCCGCATGCGGATCGTGCCGCTCATGCGACGCTCCTCGTGGAGCCAGGTGAGCTCGTGGGGTTCGTCGGGCGCGGCGAGCAGGCGCTCGAGCAGCGAGTACCAGGTCAGGACCGGGCGGCCGTCGACCTCGAAGACCTTGTCGCCGGGGCGCAGCTTGGCCTTGTCTTCGGCGGAGCCCTCGGGGACCACGGCGGCGTACAGATCGGAGGAGTCGAAGCCGGTGCGTGCGAGCAGGTCACCTGGATTGGGGTCGGGGGTGAGGGCTGCGACGCCGGCTTCGTAGACGGCCATATCGACGAGGCCTCCGAGGGCGCCGACGACGGGTTTGGGGCGGAGGAAGGCGACGGGGACGGTTTCGCCGCGGTTGTTTTCGAAGACGCGTTCGAGATCGATGAAGCGTTTGACGGGCTGATCTGCGACCTGGATGATGAGGTCGAAGGTGCGCAGGCCAGCGCGCCACGCGGGCGAGGAGAGGGAGGGGATGCCCACGGCGCCGGCGGGGGCACCGGGCAGCACGCCGACGCGTCCCACACGGTCGACGATATCGAGCTCGCGGGGTTCGACGACTTCCTCGGGGGTGACGGAGACGGAGACATAGCCGAGGTCGCGGAACACGCGTAGCTGGAGCTCCTTGCCGGGGTTCTTGCGCACGGCGCGGGAGAACTCGGCGTAGGTGCTGATCGGCTCGCCGTTGACCGCCATGATGCGATCGCCCGGGATGAGCTTGCCGTCGGCGGGGTGGTCGGGGAGCACGATGCCGACGGTGGGGGGGATGAAGGCGCGGTCGCCCATGAAGGCGACGAAGTACAGCAGGATGGGGAAGGCGATGTTCATCGCGGGGCCAGCGCTGACGATGAGCACGCGTTTCCAGATGGGCTGGGAGTCGAAGGTGCGGCGGGCGTCTTCGGGAAGGACCGGCTCGTCCTTGCGCTCCTCGAGCATCTTCACGAAGCCGCCGAGGGGGAACAGGCCGATGCAGTACTCGGTCTCCTTGCCGCGCAGGCGCACCAGCTTCGGACCGAAGCCGAGGGAGAAGGTCAGCACCTTGACCCCGAACACCTTGGCCACGACGAAGTGACCGAGCTCGTGCACGAAGATCAGGGAGCTGATCAGGATGACGAAGTACAGCAGATCCATGGGAGGAGCGCGGAACGGGGTTGTACCGCGTCGGGAGGGCGCGCTCCAGGATGGATCGCGAAGCGCCGAGCCCCTTGCCACGAACCGCCGACCCCTCTAGCACTATCGGGTGTCCGCCATCCTGCCCGCACGTCCCCGCAAACGCCTGTTCCTCGGGCTCACCCTCGCGGGTTTCCTGGTGTCCTGCGCCGTCGCCTTCGCCGCCTGGCGCCTCGCCTCCCCTGGTCTGTCCCAAATCAGCCCCTGGCTCCCCTGGGTCGTCGCCGCTGCCCTCGCCCTCCTCGTCCTCGTCGTCGCCTTCGGCGTCGGCCTCATCATCCTCGCAGCCCTCGGCTTCCCCGTCCTCACCGTCGCCCAACGCCTCGCCTGGTGGGCCCTCAACCTGCTCTTCCCCGTCGTCATCACCCTCGGCCGCCTCCTGGACTTCGATCGGCCTCGCATCGAACGCTCCTTCATCGAGCTGTCCAACCACCTCGTGCGCGGCCGCTCCCTTCACATCAGCCCCGATCGCGTCCTGATCCTCGTCCCACACTGCATCCAGCTCGACCTGTGCAACCACCGCATCACGCACAAGATCGAGAACTGCAAGCAGTGCGGACGCTGCCCCGTCGGTGATCTGCTCCGTATCGCCCTGCAGCTCGGCGTCCACCTCGCCGTCGTCCCCGGCGGCACGCTCGCCCGCCAGGTCGTCAAGTCCCTGCGCCCCCGCGCCGTCCTCGCCATCGCCTGCGAACGCGACCTCGTGAGCGGCATCCAGGACATCTTCCCCCTGCCCGTCGTCGGCGTCCTCAACGACCGCCCCAACGGCCCCTGCTGCAACACCACCGTCGACATCGACGCCGTCGAGCGCAACCTGCGCGCGATCGTGGCGCAGCGCTGACGCGAAAGCGCTACGGCAGCGCGCGCACAGCATCGACCGCGTGCGGGGCCCGATGGCGGCGCGAAGCCGCGACGTACAGCTGCTCGTAGGTCTTGGCGGCGGCGCTCCAGGAGAAGTCCTTCATCATGCCGCGCGCACGCATCTGACGGATGTGCTGCGGGCGATCGTACCAGGTGGACACCGCCCACCCGGCCACGTCGAACAGCGTGGTCGGCGTCAGATCGTGGAACTTGAAGCCCGTACCCGCGCCCGTGCGCTCGTCGTACTGCTCGATCGTGTCGTCGAGCCCTCCCGTCGCCCGGGCGATGGGGAGCGTGCCGTAGCGCAGGCTGTACATCTGGTTGAGCCCGCACGGCTCGTAGCGGGAAGGCATCAGCAAGAAGTCGCTCGCTGCCTCGATGCGGTGCGACAGGCCGTTGTCGTAGCCGCCCACCCAGGCCCGGATGCGATCGGGCCAGCGCCTGGCGGCCTCGAGGAAGCTCTGCTCGATCTCCGGGTCCCCGGCGCCGAGCAGCACCATTTGCAGGTCGAGCTCGAACAGGCGAGGCAGCGCCCGCGCCAGCACGTCCATGCCCTTCTGGTGCGTGAGCCGCGTGATCACGCCGAGCAACGGGACGTCGTCGCGCTCGGACAGGCCGGCCTCGCGCTGCAACGCCGCCTTGCACTCGCGCTTGGCCTCGAACGAGCGCTCGTCGAAGTGGGCAGGGAGATGCGGATCCGAGCGCGGATCCCACACGACCGTATCGATGCCGTTGAGGATGCCCGTCAGGTCCGACGCCCTCGCGCGCAGATCCTCCTGCAGCCCCGAGCCGAACTGCGGCGTCTGGATCTCGCGCGCATACGACGGGCTCACCGTCGTGACCGCGGTGGCGCGCTCGATGCCCGCCTTGAGCAGGTTGAGCGAACCCCAGTGCTCGATGCCCCGGCTCGAGCCGTTGGTCAGCCCGGTGAAGACGATATCCTCGACGGGGAACACGCCCTGGAAGCCGATGTTGTGGATCGTGAGGACCGACGCGCAGGCCGACAGGGGCCAGGCGCGCTCGAAGGCGTCGAGGTAGACCGGCACCAGCGCGGTCTGCCAGTCGTTGGCGTGCATCACGGCGGGCGTCCAGCGCAGGAAGCGCGTGAGCTCGACCGCCGCGCGGCTCAGGAACGCGAAGCGCACCAGGTTGTCGCCGTAGGCGCCGCCGTTGGGACCGTAGATGAGCGGGCGGTCGAAGTAGCCCGGGTAGTCGATGAAGTACACGGGCGTGCCGGCGCGCAGCCACCCGCGCCACACACGCGCCGACGCCGCACCGTCCCAGGTGGGAACGAGCAGCGTTCCGGGCAGCTCCTCGAGCTGGCCGCGGTCCACGGAGCGGTACAGCGGGAGCACGACCCGCACGTCGAGCCCCTGCTCACGCAACGCCACCGGAAGCGCACCGGACACGTCGCCCAGGCCTCCGGTCATGGCGAACGGAGTGCACTCGGAGGTGACGAACAGGACGCGCAGGGCGTGTTGTGGCGAGGTTGACATGTGCGCTGGCTTGCCTGGCGACAACGCTGGGTTCCCGCCGCGACGTCCGCGCCGTCAACGGGGGATCAGGATGCGTAGATCCGGTAGTCGATGTCCGGGAAGATATTATCGCGCCGTTCGACTTCCGCCAGGAAGACAGGATCGATCCCTTCGCCCGTGAGACCGTCGTACAGGCGTGTGAAGCGCGTGATGTGGTCGTTGGTGCGCTTCGTCGCATAGGGCACCGTCGTGCCCGTCTTCATGATGAACGCCCAGTCGCTCGATTGCGCGAGCATCAGCTCGCGCGCAGCCTGGTTCAGGGCCCGGCGCTGCAGGTCGTCGGCGGTCGCATAGCGATGCGCCAGCTCGTTCATCCGCTCCCCCATCGCGTGCAGGTGGCGGTACACCCAGGAGTTGGTCCCGTTGCACCAGAACTCCCCGTAGCCGCCCGCTCCCCAGGAGGAGTGGCAGGGCACGGCCACCTGGTTGGCCGGATACTCCGCCAGATACGCGCTCGGCGTCGTCGGCGCCACCATCGCCTGATCGCACTGCATCTTGCGGAACAGCATCTCGAGGAAAATCGGCCCCTCGTACCACCAGTGCCCGAACAGCTCCGCGTCGTACGGCGAGACCACCACCGGCCTCCGATCCATGTGCGCCCGCAGATGCTCCACCTGCTTCTCGCGGTTGAACAGGAAGTTGCCCGCGTGATCGTTGGCTCGCTGCCACGCCACGTACGGGTCGTAGGGGCGCTTGTCCTGCAGCTTCGCATGCGTGATCGCGAAGTACTTGATCCCCGTGTACGTGCGGATGCCGTCGGGATGGATGTACGGCCCGATGTAGTCCATCGGCAGGTCGAAGCCGATGTCGCGATAGAAGTCCCGGTAGCTCGGATCGCCCGGATACCCCTCGCGCGAGCTCCACACCTGCTTGGAGCTCTCGACATCCCGACCGAACGCCGCCACCCCCGTCGGACAATACAGCGGCGCGTGCACACCGTAGACCGGACGCCGATCCGCAAACAGGATGCCGTGCGTGTCCACGAAGAAGTACCGGATCCCGGCCTCCCGCAGCAGCTCGTCCACCCCCGGCACGTAGCCGCACTCCCCCAACCACATCCCCCGCGTCCTGCGACCGAACTTCTTCTCGTACAGATCCGCCGCCACGTGCACCTGCGCCCGGATCCCCGCCCAGTTCCGATCCATCAGCGGAATGAACGGGTGCGTCGCCGTGCTCGTGATCACCTCGATGTGCCCGGCGTCCTGCAACGCCCGGTACGCCCGCACCAGGTCGCCGTCGTAGCGACGCCAGCAGTCCCGGATCTCGTGGAACCGATCCCGGTACACCTGCGCCAGCCCGTGGAACCGCGGATCGGTGCGCGTGCGATCCACCTCCCGCTCCGCCAGCTCGATCTGCATGTCGATCTTCCGCGCGTACCGCTCCTTCAGCAGATCGTCGGTGAGCATCGACAGCAGCGGCGGACTCATCGACACCGTCAGCCGGAAGTCGATCCCGTCCCGCGCCAGCTTCTCGAACACCAGCAGCATCGGGATGTACGTCTCGGTGATCCCCTCGAAGAACCACTCCTCCTCCATGTACGAAGGAGCCTCGGGGTGACGCACGAAGGGAAGATGCGCGTGAAGTACGATCGCGAGATAGCCGTGTGCCATGGCTAGCGCTCCTCCTCATCCGAGCCCGCTTCGACCGGCAGCGACTCGCTCGCTCCCGCGGGGTGGTAGTCCGATGCCCCCGCGGGGTGGTAGTCCGATGCTCCCGCGGGGCGGTAGTCCGATGCCCCCAGGCCCGGGAGCCATTCGCTCGCGCCGATCCAACGCTCCGTGCCGCCGAGCCACTCGCTTCCTCCGAGCAGCTCGCTGGCGCCCATGCGCTCCGACGCACCGATCCACTCGCTTGCGCCGAGCAGCTCGGAAGCCCCGGCGATCCACTGCTCGCTCGCGCCGCCGTAGAGCAGCTCGCTGGCGCCGCGGAGCGCCCACTCGCTGCCTCCCGCGCCGAAGGTCTCGCTGCCTCCGAGGCCGAGCTGCTCGCTGCCGCCGGCCTGCAGGACCTCGCTGCCTCCGCCCCACCCCCACTCGCTCGCTCCAAGGGCCGCGACCTCGCTGCCCCCGAGCCAACCCCAGCCGCTGGCGCCGAGCCACGCCATCGCGCTCGCGCTCGCACCGAGCCACGCGACCTCCGAGGCTCCGATCCAGAGCACCTCGCTGGCGCCGATGTACATCCACTCCGAGGCGCCCATCAGCCACCATTCGCTGCCGCCGCGCGACGACCAGAGCACGTTCTCCGAGGCCCCTGCCACGAACTGCTCCCAGGTCACCGTCGACATCCAGCCGTGCGTCGCGTAGCTCTGATACCGCTCGATCACCGGCGCCGTCGGTCGCACCCAGTGGATCATCCACGTGTCGAGGACGCGTCGCTCGACCCCGGCCGGCGACGGTCCGCCCCGGATCGTGATCCGCCACGGGCCGTGCACGACCATGTGCGATCCGCCCTCGGAGCCCCACACCTGGGAGCCGCCGAGGAAGCGCACCTCGACGCGTCCTTGGGGCGCCTCCTGCACGGGGAAGGGACCGGCCACCCAGGAGTAGGCCTCGACCGGCGTCACCCACGACATGTTGCCCGTGAACCCCGACCAGGTCAGGGCGTGCAGCGGGCTGAGCCACTCGAAGGATCGCCCCTCGCCCTGCCATTCGGAGCGCCATGCGGTGGAGAACCAGGGCACGGCGAGACGCGAGTAGTGGACCTCGGCCCGTTGCACCTCGGACACGGTCCAGGTCGCGACGCGCCCCTCGGTCCAGCGCCCGCCCCACGTCTCCTGCACCGGGAACTGACGCACGATCGGGGTGGCCGCGGAGGGGACGGTGCCGCTCTCCACCTCGGGTGGCGGGGTGACCGCGGGACGGTGCAAGGCCGCGACGGGCGCGCGCTCTTGCACGACCGGCTCGGGACCGGCGAAACGGGAGCGATAGGGGCGGGCCGTGGGATGCTCTCCATCGGGGCCCTGCGTCTCCACGGACATCCACTCCACGGTCAGGTCCTTGGACGGGCTCTTGCGCGGGGCCTCGGCGCGGCCCGATCGGGCCATATGCTGGAAGAAGCCCTCGCGGCTCTTCATGCCGATGTCGACGTGGTGGACGCTGGTGGGGCGACCGATGTGCAGGAACCACTCGCGCGCCGAGCGATCCACCGCGATGTCGAAGTACGCATTGGCGTTCGTTCCGTCGAACACCTTGCCCGTCGTATCGTACACCCGCAGGCAACACCACGCGTCCGCTCCCCCGGTCCCCAGTCGCGCACGCGCCTCGGCGATCGCCTCGTCGGTGACCTCCCAGTAGACGTAGAGCCAGTCCGGATCGCGCGCGAGCGCGGTGATGCGCGTGGTCCCGTAGCTCCAGGGGATCTCGTCACGGGGCAACTGGCCGGGCGCCAGGCCGAGATCGAACTTCGCGTGGCCGACGGTCTCGCCGCCGCGATCGACATCGCGATCGCGAGCGGGATGGGTGCCGTTGCTGTGGCCGTTGTGCGGCTCTGGATGTGCGCTGTTGTCGTTACGGGTCGCGGTCATCGGACGCCTCCGGCGTGCTGCGCACGGCACGCAGCGGTGCGGAAAAATGCCGAGGATCCGCGCGCGCGTCGAGCCGGACGTATGTTCAGCACAACAGCGAATCGTCGGGGGCGGAAGAGGAATCGACCCGGTGGCCTGCAGGAGGCCTAGGATCGGAGCAGGCGGCCGATGTGGGATCGCTCCCAGGCGAGGGCGCGTTCGTAGAGGCGGAACTGCGCCTCGCGCTTCCGGAACGCCGGCGGGTGGAGGTTGGCACGGCCGCCGTCGCGGAAGGCGGGGACCACGTGGTGGAGCATCTCGTGGTAGACGACGAAGGCGACGAAGTACCGGGGGACCCACGGCTTGTCGAGGACGGGGTGGATGGTGATCGCGCGCTCGATGGCGTTGTACCCGCCGAGCTTGATCGCCTTGCGGGGGTTGCCCCTGCGGCTCCTGGCCGCGCGCCCCCACGTGATCACGGCCTCCACCGCCCCCTCGAAGTACTGCTCGTTGAGCGCGTTGTAGATCTCCAGCAGATCGTGGTGCGCGCCTTGGGTCGCGAGGTGCATGCTGCCGCGACGCCGCGGCTTGATGCGGTGCAGGTTGTCGTTGATGAACCTGCCGACGACGTTGGACCCCTGCCGGTCGTTGCTCACCAGGTACCGGACCAGCGCCTCCTGGACGTCGTAGGGGGCCGCCAGGAACATGTGGTGCATCCGGATGCGCAGCACCGCGCCGTCGCGGGCATGACGGATCATGCTGTGGCGGTTGTCGGTGATGGACAGGACCACGGGGGTGTTGGCCGCGAGGCTCAGGCGGCGCTCGAGGGTCTGACGGGCCCCCTCGTGGACGAAGATCTGGGGGGCACCGGGGGGGAAGACGAAGGGGATCTGATCGGCGATGAGGTCGGGGACGCGGACGGCGGCGGGGGCGACCCTGGGGAGGGAGGCCAGGGCTCGCACACGACCTCGTGCCGGCCCGAGCTGTTGGGGCGGCTGGAGGAAGGGGAAGACGAGCTGGCCTGCCATGGTCCTTCCTTTGGGGTACGGGACGGGGGGGGTCCTGTCAAGGAAGGGGCCGGCACGGATCAGCAGCACTTCATGAAGGTTTATTGCGGTGGATTATCGCCTGGCTAGGGGGGAGCGAGAGGGAAGGTTCTGGAACAAGGGAAGAGAATCGGGAGAGTCCTAGCCCTTGTCGAGCTTCCGGGGCCGCCACTCGATCTGCTCGGGCCTCGGCTGAGACCGTCGGTCCGGCGGGTTGCCGCCAGGCTGGGAGGTGCTCGACCGCCGATCCCGCAGGCCGCCCGGCGCGCTCGCCCGCTCGAGCATCTGCCGCCGCGCCTTCTCCCGCTTGCGCTCCGCCACATCGACCGGCACCGGCACCTCGACCTCGATGTCGCCGTCGGCCACGATCCGGGCCTGGCACGAGAGGCGGGCTCCGACGATCTTCGCCACGCTGCCGAGGTGGTGGACCTCGGTGGGGAGCAGGGGGCTGAGGCACTGCATGCCCTGCAGGACCGTGACGCGGCACAGGCCGCAGGCGGCGCGTGCGCCGCAGGATGTGCTGATCGGGACGCCCGCTCGCAGGAAGTTCTCGAGGAGCGAGGAGCCGACCTCGGCGGTGATGACGTTGGGGGAGCCGACGACGCGGATGGTAGGCATGGGATCCGGAACGCTGGGTCAAGCGAGCGACCTGGGAGGTTTAGCACACTCGGAGAGGGTTCCAGCTCCTGTTGTGAACGGGATACGGCGCAGCTGCGTAACATCTTCGCGGCTTCCGGTTGGACGCGACTTGCCGTAGGGTCCGCCGCGAATCAGCCTCAGGAGTCGCATATGGATCTCAGGCAGACAGTCGTCGATTCGGGCAAGAAGCTGGTGGAGCGTACGCCGCTCATGCGGATCGTCAGCGACGATCGCGTGATGCGGGTGGCCGACGCGGTGTTCGACGCGCGGGGGCGCTTGCGCGCTGCGGCCGGCAAGGCGGCTGAAGCGTGGGAGCTCCTGGTGCGGGGCTATCGCCTCCCGGAGATCGATCCTGCCAACGTCGAGGACGTGCCGGTGTCGCGCCCGAAGTCCAAGGGCAACGGGGCGTCGGTCGTGTCGGTCTCGACGGAATCCAGCGGGGCGGAGGCGCCTGCGGCGCCGCGGGCTGCGAAGGGCGACGACGACGAGCTGGCGACGTCGATCGCGTCGCGCACCTCGCTGGCGAGCCTGTCCGGGCGCGACGTGTTCCAGAAGTGCTACGAGTTCAAGGCGGTGGACAACGCGCGCAAGCGCGGGATGTACCCGTACTTCCGGCCGCTGGATCTGAACGACGGCCCGGAGGCGGTGCTCGAGGGGCGTCGGGTGTTGATGTTCGGGTCGAACAACTACCTGGGGCTCACGACGCACCCGAAGGTACGCGAGGCGGCGATCAACGCGATCAAGGAGTACGGCACGAGCATGACCGGGTCGCGCCTGGTCAACGGCTCGATGAAGCTGCACAAGCAGTTCGAGGAGAAGCTCGCGGCGTACTTCAACAAGGAAGCGGCGATCGTCTTCACGACCGGCTACCAGGTCAACATCGCGACCCTCGCGGCCCTGCTGTCGAACAAGAAGACCTACGCGGTCATCGACAAGTCGGACCACGCGTCGATCTACGACGGCGTGAAGCTGGGGCAGGCGGTGGGCGCGCGCATGGTGCGCTACAAGCACAACGACGCGGCCTCGCTCGACAAGGTGCTGAGCGAGCTGGAGACGGACGACGGCGCGTTCGTGATCACGGACGGCGTGTTCAGCGCCGAGGGCGAGATCGTGCACCTGCCGGAGATCGTGGAGGTGTGCAAGAAGCACAAGGCGCGGATCTTCGTGGACGACGCCCACGCGTTGGGCGTGATCGGGCCGGGCGGCAAGGGGACGGCTGCGCACTTCAACCTCAACGACGAGGTCGATCTGTACGGCGGCACGTTCAGCAAGACGCTGGCGTCGATCGGCGGGTGGCTCGTGGGGCCGCGCAAGGTGCTCGAGTACATCCAGCTCTTTGCCAGCTCGTTCATGTTCGCTGCGAGCGCGGCGCCCCCCAACGTGGCTGCGGCCATGGCCGCCCTCGAGGTCATGCAGGAGGAGAGCTGGCGCGTGGACAAGCTGCGCGAGAACTTCACCTACATGCGCGAGGAGCTCAAGAAGATGGGCTGGGACGTGGGCCACAGCGAGACGGCCGTGATCCCGCTGTACGTGCGTCAGGACCTGCGCACGATCATGGCCTGGAAGGAGCTGCTCGACGAGCACGGGATCTACACCAACCCGTTCATCTCCCCGGGCGTCCCCCCCAAGAGCGCTTGCCTGCGCACCAGCTATATGGCGACCCACAGCCGCGAGCAGCTCGACCGCGCGCTCGAGGCCTTCCACAAGGTCGGCAAGAAGTTCGGCGTGCTCGAGCGCTGACGGTCACGGTCAACCACGAGCACGAGCACGAGCACGAGCACGACCCGACCAGGTTGACGTTGACGACGGAGGCGGCGATGGGCGGTTGCATCCCCCCGTCTTGTTGAGTCAACATGCGGACGGCATGAAGTACGTCCTGATCCTTGCGTTGGGCTTCGCGGTGGTTCCGGCTTGCGTGTGCGTGGGTGGCGATGCGTCCGAGAACCCCGAGGCGCCCAAGCCCATGGGGAGCCACTCGCTCAAGCCGCGCGGCAGGGTGCCGATGCTGCGCAACATGCCCATTCTCCCCCCGCGAACATCGGGATCCGCCGCCGCGTCGGGTGCGGCTTCTGCTGCGCCCCCGGCGCAGTAATCCGTACGTCGCGATCGAACGGCCAGCGATCTGCGCCTCGACCCCCGCGAGCACGCGTGGAGTCGTTGCACGCCCGCGCTGACGACACGATGGCGTGGCTCTCGGAGCGAGAGTGCGTCATCAGGTTGTGAGGGAAGCCCGGTGGGCGAGAACCCACCGGGGGGTACTCAGGCGGGGATCACTCCGCGGCGGCGTCGGCCGGCGGGGTCGTCGTGTCGGTGGCCGCATCGGCGGGGAGCGTGCCGCCGTCGGCATCGCCGGCGAGGCAGATGCCCACGCCGCCCGGGAAGCCGTAGGACGTGTCGCACTTGGCGCCGGCGCCGCAATCGGTGTCACCGCAACAGTAGCGCGCGCAGGTGCCGACGCACGAGAAGGTGCTCTTGCAGTAGGCGCCCGCCGACTGTCCGCACTCCTCACACAGGCCCTTGGTGTTGGGACCGTCGGCATCGGTCCAGCACTGGTAGCCGTCCTGGTTCTCGTTGATGTCGCACGCTTCGCCAGCGGCCGAATTGCACGGCGCGCCGGTGACGGGGTTGCAGGCGATCGCGCCGCCGACGGTGACGCAAGAGCCGGTAGAGGGTGCCGTTGCGGGCGCCGTGCAGTCCGCTGCGTCCTCGGTGCCGCCGACGAAGCACTCGTCATAGCAGCCTTTGTAGGCGCAATCGTACAGCGCGGTCGCCTCGTCCTTGTTGTCATCGGTGCAAGCAGTCTTGTCGCCGGTGATGCAATCGACGCAGCCCGTCGTGCTCTTGCACGTCGCGCCTTCGCTGCAACACTTCGACTCGATACAGGTCTGGCACGCGCCCGTGAGGATGTCCTTGCAGTCGCTCGCGCCGCCGCCGGCCGCGCCAGCCGCGCCAGCCGAGCCCGCCGTCGAGCCC
>CAYMUE010000105.1:0-22086 GCA_964393505.1 uncultured Polyangiaceae bacterium | reverse complement strand
CCTGGTGGACTCGGAAGCGAGGGGATGCCTTGGGGACCATGGAGCGAACCTGCCCCGTTCCCACATCGCCTTGGGCGATGCCACGCTCGCGTGTATCATCGCGCCGCCGCCCGCCATCCGACTCCACAAGGAACCGCATGGACCCCCTGCTTCTCGCTCGAATCCAGTTCGCCTTCACCGTGGGATTCCACTTCATCTTCCCTCCCATCAGCATCGGCCTCGCCTGGGTGCTCGTGGCCATCGAGTGGTTCGGCTGGAAGAAGCAGGACCCCGACTACGTCACCGCCGGCAAGTGGCTCGGCAAACTCCTCGGCATCACCTTCGCCGTCGGTGTCGCCACCGGCATCGTCATGGAGTTCCAGTTCGGGACCAACTGGTCCGCGTACTCGAAGTTCGTGGGCGACATCTTCGGCGCTCCTCTCGCCGCCGAAGGCATCTTCGCCTTCTTCCTCGAGTCCACCTTCATGGGGATCTACCTGTTCGGCCGCAATCGCGTCTCCAAACCCATCCACTGGGTCTCCTCGCTGATGGTCGCCGTCGGCTCCACCCTGTCCGCCTTCTGGATCATCGTCGCCAACTCCTGGCAGCAGACCCCCACGGGCTATGTCCTGCGCAACGGGCGCGCGGAGATCGTCGACTTCGCCGCCGCGGTCTTCAACCCCTCCACCCTGCCCAGGTACTTCCACACCGTCGTGGCCTCGCTCATCACCGGCGCCTTCGTCGCTGCGGGCGTGGCAGCCTGGCAGTTGCTGCGCAATCCCGAAGCGCAGTTCGCGCGTCGCGCCATGAAGGTCGCCGTGATCGTGGGCCTGGTTGCGTCGGTCTCGGAGTTGATGCCCTTCGGCCACTGGCACGCTCAACAGGTGGCGCAGACACAGCCCGAGAAGTTCGCCACGATGGAGGGGTTGTTCGAGACCAGGGCCGGTGCGCCTGCGGTGGTCTTCGGGATCCCGACCAGCGATCCGCCGGGGATCAAGCTCGCAGTCGAAGTCCCGAAGCTGCTCTCGCTCATGGCCTACAACGATCCGAATGCGGAGGTGAAGGGCCTCGACGCTTTCCCGCCCGAGAACCGTCCACCGCTCGCGCTCACCTTCATCTCGTTCCACAGCATGGTCATGCTCGGCTCGTGGTTCATCCTGCTGATGGCCGTGGCCGCCTGGCAGCTCAAGCGAGGCAAGCTCTGGAATGACCGGCTGGTGCTCAGGGCATTGCTCTGGTCCATGCCGCTTCCGGTCGTCGCATGCGAGCTCGGCTGGATCGCGGCCGAGGTGGGACGTCAGCCTTGGGTCGTCTACGGGCTGTTGCGCACATCGCAGGCTCATTCGCCGACAGTGACCGCGTCGGAGATCCTGTTCTCCCTGGTGATGTTCGGGATGGTCTACGCGCTGCTCTTCGCGCTGTGGTTCTTCCTGATGCGGAAGCACGCCTGCGGCTCCCCTGACCAGGGGCAGCAGGAACACGGCTCCACCCCGAAGGCCGCCTGAGGAGGAAGCAACCATGGATCTGAACACTGTGTGGTTCCTTCTCTTCGCCATCCTCATCGCTGGCTACGCGATGCTCGACGGATTCGATCTTGGGGTGGGAGTGCTCCACCTGTTCGCGCGCTCCGACGAAGAGCGCGACGTGCACGTGGCGGCGATCGGGCCGGTGTGGGACGGCAACGAGGTGTGGTTGGTGACCGCGGGGGGTGCGTTGTTTGCGGCATTTCCACCGGTCTACGCGACGGTCTTCAGCGGGTTCTACATCGCGCTGATGCTCTTGCTTCTGGCGCTCATCGCTCGGGCGGTCTCGATGGAGTTCCGTCATGCGCATGACAGCGCGCGCTGGGTGAGGGCCTGGGACTACGCCTTCGGTATCGGGAGCCTGGTGCCCGCTGTGCTGTTCGGAGTGGCGGTCGGCAACGTCATGCGCGGAGTGCCGATCGGGGCCGACGGCGCCTGGAGCGGGACGTTCCTTGGCCTGCTGAACCCGTACTCGCTGATGATCGGGGTGGTGAGCCTTGCGATGATGACGATGCACGGGGCGACCTATCTGCACATGAAGTCCGAGGGCGCTCTCGAGGCACGCCTCGCTGCGTGGATTCCCAAGCTGTGGGGCGTCTTCCTCGCCCTGTACGCCGCCGCCACCGTATGGTCCGTCGTCGCGCTGCCCCACCTGTTCGAACGCGTCTCCGGCAATCCGCTCTTCTGGCTGCTGACACTCACGCTGCTGATCGGGATCGTCGGAATCCCCCTGACCAACGCGCGACGACGCGCCGGTTGGACCTTCCTTTCCTCGTGCGCGACGGTCGTGTCGATGGTCGGTGTGACGGCCGTGTCGATGTATCCGACGCTCGTGTTTTCGAGCTCCGGACCGGCACTCGGCCTCACGATCTACAACGCGTCGGCCTCTCCCCTGGCGCTGCGCACGATGCTCGTGATCGCGCTGTTCGGCATGCCCCTGGTGATCGGGTACACGGTCTTCACCTACAGGCTCTTCAAGGGCAAGGCCCAGCCCCACGGCGGATACTGAGCACGGATCGGCCTCGTCGCGCACAAGCTGCCGGTCACGCCCCCGAAGCGCGCTAGTATGCGCCCCCGATGCGACCCCTTCCGAATACGCAACGCTCCGCTCAAACGTTCGCGCCTCGCAGCCCGAGCCCGCTGCTCCGCTTGCTTCTCCCCGCGTTCCTCGCGTTCTTCGTTGCAGTGCCCGGCGCCGCCTCGCTGTCCGGATGCAACAAGAAGAGCGATGCTGACGCCTCGGCACAGGCGCGCAAGCCGGTTCTCGTGCACGAGGTGCAGCGCGGCGACATCACCGACGTCCTCAGCTATCCGGCGGAGCTGCTCCCCTACGCCGAGGTGCGGGTGTTCTCGACGATCCCCGATCGCATCCTCGATTTTCCGTGGAAGGACGGGCAGGAGATCCAGAGGGGGCAGCGCGTGGCGCTCGTACGCAAGGAGGGGTTGGATCGCGGGTTGGAGCAGATGGCTGCGCAGCTCGACGGGCTCGACGCGCAGATCCGGAATATGGAGTCGGAGCTGGGCAGGACGCGTGATCTGGCCGACGCGGGGGTGTTGACCCAGAACGTGCTCGACAATGCCGAGACGCAGCACACATCGCTGCAGGCGCAGCGCAGAGCGCTCGCTGCAGGCAGGGCCCAGCTTGCGGTCACCGCGGGCAACGCGATGATCGTCGCCCCCATCTCCGGCGTCATCGCGGGCAAGACCGTCGAGAAGGGCGACATGGCCTCGCCCCAGATGCCGCTGTGCCGGATCATGCAGATCGATCAGCTCAAGGTGACCTTCCGGCTCATCGAAGCCGACGTCGCAAAGGTACGGCTGAAGCAGGACGTGGTGCTGACGCTGGCGGCGCATCCTGGCAAGGAGTTCAGCGGGACGGTGACGACGGTGCTGCCGTACCTGGATCGGGAGACGCGCACCAACACGGTGGAGGTCACGGTGGACAACCCGGTGGACTCCGCGACCGGACAACGGCCGTTGAAGCCTGGGATGTTCGGCCAGGCGCGGCTCTTGATCGCGGAGCACAAGAACGTGGTGTTGGCTCCCGAGCCGGCGTTGCTGCTCGACGAGAACCTGATCGCGAAGCAGAAGCAGGGAGAGACGCTTCGTCGTGCGATGGTCGTGGGGCCCGATGGCATCGCGCAGGAGCGTGTCGTGCGCCTGGGCGCACGCAAGGGGACAACCTGGGAGATCCTCGAGGGATTGAACGACAAGGAGCGGCTGATCGTCCGCGGTCAACACGGGCTCAAGGCCGGCCGGCCTGTCGAAATCGTCGGCGTCGCAACCGACAAGCCGTGACCGGAACGCGCCCATGAACCTTGCCGATCTTTCCGTCCGCCGCGGTGTCACCGTCGGCATGCTCTACCTGCTGCTCGTCGGCTTCGGGATCTTCTCCCTGCTGCGCCTGCAGCTCGACCTGTATCCCGACATCTCCTTCCCCACCGTGGTGATCATCACCAACTACACCGGCGCCAGCCCCGAGGACATGGAGACCCTCGTCTCCCGTCCCATCGAGGGCGCCGTCTCGGCCGCGAAAGACGCTGAGGAAATCCGCTCCACCTCCAAGCAGGGCGCCTCCGTCATCGAGGTCAAGTTCGACTGGGGCAAGGACATGGAGGCAGCGGAGACCGATGTCCGCCGCAAGCTCGAGCTGATCAAGGGCCAGCTCCCGGAGGACGCCTCCGATCCGATGGTCTTCGCCTTCGACCCGTCGATGCAGCCCATCGTCATGATGATGGTCAGCGGTCCCTACCCGCTCGACGAGCTGCGTCGCATCGCGGAGCGCGACATCGAGCCACGGCTCGTGAGGCTCCCCGGGATCGCCTCCGCCGAGGTCGCCGGCGGGCTGGAGCGCGAGATCCACATCCAGCTCGATCCCGTGAAGCTCGCGGCCTTCGAGCTCGACGTCAACGCCGTGGTCGGCGCAGTCTACAAGGAGAACTCGCAGGCGCCCGGCGGCACGATCGAGCAGGGCCAGCTCGACTTCACCATCCAGACCGAGGGCAAGTACCGCAAGGTCGCGGACATCGCCCAGGTCGTGGTGGGGATGAAGGTCACTGCACAGGGAGCCGTCCCGGTCCGCCTCGGCGAGGTCGCTGAGGTGCAGGACACCTTCTACGAGAGCCAGCGTGTGCTCGAGGTCAACGGGGTCCCCGCCGTGTGGGTCATGGCCCGCAAGCAGAGCGGCGCGAACACCGTGCGCGCCTGCGAGGCGATCATCGACGCGCTCCCCTCAATCAAGCGGGCCGCCGCTGCGGACATCGACTTCGGCATCATCTTCAACCAGGCCGACTTCATCAACGCATCCCTCGGGAACCTGTCCTCCAGCGGCGAGATCGGCATCGTCATCACCTTCCTGGTGCTCCTCGTCTTCCTGCGCAGCGTTCGCAGCTCCATCATCGTCGCCGCGGCCATCCCGATCTCCGTGGTCGCCACCTTCGCCGTCATGGACCAGACGAAGATGACCCTCAACGTCTTCTCCATGGCGGGACTGGCCCTCGGAATCGGCATGCTCGTGGACAACGCAATTGTGGTGCTCGAGAACATCTTCCGCCTGCGCCAGGAAGGCCTCGACGCCCATCGCTCTGCGATCCGCGGCGCGTCCACCGTCAGCCTCGCCGTCACCGCCTCGACCCTCACCACCGTCGCCGTCTTCCTCCCCGTCCTGTTCGTCCCCGGAATCGCCGGCGTGCTCTTCCGCGACATGGCCGTCACCATCTGCGTCTCCCTCGGCCTGTCCCTCGCCGTATCGCTCTCCTTCGTCCCCTTCGCCTCCTCGCGCCTGCTCGGCTCGCTGCGCGGCGCGAAGACGATCCGCGATGCCGAGAGCAAGGACATCCTGGCCCCGGTCCGGCGCTTGTACGGCAGGACCCTGACCTCGGTGCTGGCTCGACGATGGGTGGTGGCGGTGTCTCTCGCGATCGCCGTGGCCATCACGGCAGTTCTCGCCATCTCCCTTCCGACCGAGTTCGTCACCGAAGACGACCAGTCGATGGTGTTCGTGAGCGTCGAGACGCCGATCGGCAACAACCTCGGCGAGTCGTACCGGATCATGCGCGAAATCCAGAAGCGCATCGAGACCACGATCCTGCCCGAGGAGCGCAAGATGGTCGCCCTCGACGTGGGCGTGGGCAAGGGATTCGTCGCGATCTTCGCGAAGGGAGCCCACGCCGGCAACTTCCGCGTCCCGCTGGTGAAGCCGTCGCAGCGCAAGCGCACCCAGGCGCAGATCGAGGCCGCCGTGCGCGCCGATCTGGCGAAGGTCCCGGGCATCAAGGCCACGGTCACCATGCCCTTCAGCATGATGGGCGAGGGCGACCTCGAGGTGGAAATCCGCGGACACGACCTCACCACCTCGCGTCAGATCGGACTCGAGCTCCGCGACAAGCTCCGTGCGTTGCCCGAGATGGCCGAGGTCAACTTCTCGATGGATGACCAGAAGCCCGAGCTGCGCGTTCGCTTCGACCGCTCCAAGCTGGCCGAGCTGGGGCTGTCGTCCGCCACCGTGGGCAGCTCCATCTCGACCTACTTCATGGGACGGCTCGCGGGGCGGTACAGCGAAGGCGGCGACGAGTACGACATCGTCGTGCGCTACGCGAAGGACAGCCGGCTCGACGTCGACGAGCTCCGCCGCATGCCGATCGCGACGCCGCGCGGCTCGGTGGTTCCCCTGTCCAACGTCGCAGAGCTGAGCGTCGGGCTCGGACCTGTCGACATCGTGCGCAAGGACCAGGAGCGCATCTCCCGGCTCATCTGCTACCTCAAGGCCGACTTCGTCGATGCTGGCGGCAAGTCGCAGCAGAAGAACCTGAACGCTTCGATCTCGCGGGTCACCACCGAGCTCGAGAAGTACCCCTGGCCCCCCGAGTTCAGCTTCTACGTCGGCGGCGTCGCCGAGGACTTCCTCACCTCCTTCAAGTACCTCGGCATCGCCCTGCTCATCTCCGTGTTCCTCGTCTATATGGTCATGGCGAGCCAGTTCGAATCGCTCCGCGAGCCTTTCATCATCATGTTCACCGTGCCCCTCGCCATGATCGGCGTCGTGCTCACCTTCGTGGTCTCCCGCAGCACCCTCGACATCTCCGCCCTCATCGGCGCCATCATGCTGGTCGGCATCGTGGTCAACAACGGCATCGTCATGGTCGACGCCGCCAATCAGCTACAGGCCGAAGGGCTCAGCCGCTACGACGCCATCCACAAGGCCGCGCTCACCCGTCTGCGCCCCATCATGCTCACCAGTCTGACCACCATCCTGGCCATGGTTCCGCTGGCGCTCGGCATCGGGGAGGGTTCTGCCGGCTGGGAAGGCATGGCCAAGGCAGTGATCGGTGGGCTCACCTTCGCGACGTTCCTCACACTATTCGTCGTTCCGACGATGTACACCGTCTTCGCCAGGAGGACTCCGAGGCTGTCAATCGCCACCCCGGAGCCCGAGCCTCCTGCTGCCGCCCCCACCGCGGGTTGACGCGCGTCTCTGCGGCCAACGCGATCGCCCGGCCCCTGGTCCACAATCCCATTGCTCGGAGACTGCCGCGCATCGTCGGTGCCTCCGATTCGGGGATACCCGTCCACGTACACGGGCCTTGCCGCGCCGAGTCGAGCCTCGGTTCATCGCAAGGCGGCGTGTCCGCATACTGCGCTCACTCCTGCGGAGCGGGGCGATTCGATGACACCCTCTCTGCGGCCTTCCACGTGCGGAACGAGCACCTGCACCCATGCTCCGAGGTGCATGCGGGATACGGGATCTCCGGCAGGTCGCGAAGCTCCACCTGCTTGTAGCGACGCGCCGCCTCCCGGCACGCGGGACAGGCGCCTCCATCGGCGCTGGTCTCGAAGCTCGCCACCCGCCGGATCAGGTGCGCGCCAGCCTCCGCATCGTCGAGCGCACGACGATGCCACGCCGCAAACACGACCATCCTCGTCGCCACGTCGGCGGAGAACCGCGTTCCCGTGGACCCCCCCTCACCCTTCCACTGACGGAGCAACCCGTTTTCGCCCAAGGCGATCTCCGCGATCGCTGCGGCACGCAGCAAGTCGAGCTTCGCGTCGTCGATCTCGCCCAGGATCGCCGGACGCAGCGTGCGGATGCTCTCTGCCAGGGCGATATCGTCGGAAAGGTCCGCCGCGCACCAATCGGCCCCGAACTTCCAGCTCGTCGCGCGGAACGCGTCCCAGGCCAGGCGCAGGCGGAACGCATCTCGCAGCCGCCCGTCCTGCAGCAGCTCGAGCACCCGCAGACGCAGGCGCTCGCGAGGCAGAGACACCGCCCAGGTGGAGATGCACGCGGCGCAGACGTGGCCGTCCGGCACATCGCCGGGTTCACCCCGGGGGCGGGCGCAGCTCGTGCAGAAACGGGGCATCGCGGCAAGGTAGCCGATCCCTCGGGACGCGGCCACAGCTCCCTCCTGGGGCTTCTTCAGAGGCCGGTCTTCGTGGATCACCGCGGTGCGTCGCCCCGTTCGCGGAACCTGCGAATGACACAGCGCGTTGACGCACCCTTCTGCCGACTGTAGCCGGAGGCGTCGAAGACGTAATCGGGGAGTCCCTCATGTCGAATCACGATAGTCGCGCTCTGTTGCTTGGGTTGGACGTCGGGTCGGTGGCGCTGAAGGCGGTACTGCTCGACGCGTGGGGCAAGCAGTTGGTGAGCGGGCACCTGGTGCCGCAGGCGGGGCTCGCGGCAGGGCTGCGGGAGGTCCTGGCTCCGCTCATCGCCTTTGCTCCCGACGCGCGCGTGCGAGTCGGCATCACCGGTCAGGGGAGAGCCACCCTGGAGTCCGAGTTCTGCACCCTCGAAAACGAGATCCTCTGCCTTCTGTCCGCACTTGGTTCGGTTCACGAACCACCTCGCTCGGTCATCGAAATCGGCGGCCATATCGCGCGATGGGTCTCGCTCGACCGCGCTCCGTCGGGCCAGCCGCGGCTCGTGGACTTCGCCCTCAACGACCAGTGCGCCGCCGGGGTCGGCGCCTTTCTCGTCCAGCAGGCCGGGCGCCTCAAGATGGGTATCGAGCAGTTCGCCTCGGCGGCCGCAGGTGCTCGCACTGGCGCGTCGATCGCTGGACGTTGCGCGGTGTTCGCGAAGTCCGACATGATTCATCTGCAGCAGAAGGGTACGCCCGTGGGCGAGATCGCCTACGGCCTGTGCCTGGCGCTGGCGAGAAACTTCCAGGCGACGGTTCTCAAGGGGCGCAAGATCCCGCAGCCGATCGGGATCGGTGGTGGAGGAGCGCTCAACGACGGGCTGGTGCGAGCATTCCGGGAGGTGCTCGAAGCCGACGGGACGCAGCTGTGCGTGTTGCCGGATCCCTTGCTGCTCGGCGCCATCGGAGCGGCGCGGATCGCCACGCGGCAGTCGGCGACGCTTCCCTTGTGCGAGGTGGCCGACCACCTCGTGTCGCGTGTCCCCGAGCAGGCGCCTCGCGGAAGCGGGGCAGCGGCGTTGGACGACCCCCCCGCATCCTCGCGCCGTTCGATGCGGGCCCCGTCGGGTCCGTTCGAAGCGTGGCTCGGGGTGGATCTCGGCTCGGTGAGCACGGACTTCGCGCTGTTGTCGCTGGACGGCGACGTGCTCGACGGCATCTACCTGCCCACGCGGGGGCGTCCGATCGAGGTATTGCGAGAAGGGTTGGGGATGCTTCGCGAGCGGTACGGTGATGGGCTCACCGTGATCGGAGTGGGGACGACGGGCAGCGGGCGACACCTGGCGGGACGGCTGCTCGGCGCGGATCTGGTGAAGAACGAGATCACGGCGCAGCTCGCGGGCACGCTGCACTTCTTCCCCGACGCGGACACGATCTTCGAGATTGGGGGACAGGACTCGAAGTACATCCGCGTGGACGGAGGACGCATCGACGAGTTCGTGATGAACAAGGTATGCGCCGCCGGAACGGGGTCGTTCCTGGAGGAGCAGTGCGAGCTGCTCGGGATCGACGTGAAGAGCGACTTCTCGCGCGAGGCGCGCGGGTGTGCAGAGGCGCCCGATCTCGGGGCTCGTTGCACGGTGTTCATGGAGACCGAGCTGATCAACGCGCGCAGGCTCGGAGCCTGTCTCTCCGACCTGTGCGCAGGGCTCGCCGACTCCGTCGCACGCAACTACCTCCAGAAGGTCGTCGGCTCCCACGCCATTGGCCGCAGGATCGTCTTCCAGGGCGGCGTGGCCGCAAACCGCGCAGTGGTCGCCGCCTTCGAGCGTCAGCTCGGACGGCGGATCTCGGTGCACCCTCACAACGGCATTTCGGGGGCGATCGGGGTCGCGCTGCTCGCTCGCGAGCACCTGCAGGGACGCGCGACGGCCTTCAAGGGGCTGGACGCCATCGGCTCGCACCAGTCGCGGACGTTCGAGTGTCGTCACTGCGAGAACCGGTGCGAGGTCACGCAGATCTCGATTGGCGGCTCGAAGGTGCACTTCGGCGACACGTGCGAGCGCTACACGGTGCGGGACCACGACGCGGCGGGCCGCGGGCTCGACGTGCCCAACCTGTTCGCGGAGCGGGACGTGCTCTGGCAGGAGAGCCTGGAGGCGGCTGCGCCGGGAACGGGGCGGGGCCGGGGAGTCATCGGGTTCCCGAGGGCGTCGACCTTCTTCGAGCACCTGCCGTTCTGGGCGACGTTCTTCGGACAGCTCGGCTTCGAGGTCGTGCTCTCGCCTCCCACGAGTATGCACACCCTGGAGCTCGGCACGCGTCACCTGCCGACCGAGACCTGTCTGCCCATCAAGATGACCTTCGGCCACGTGGCTGCCCTGCAGTCCATGGGCGCCGACTTCGTGTTCCTCCCCTCGCTGGTCGCCATGGACGAGCGCCCGGGCAGCGACGCCTACGTGTGCCCGTACACGCAGGCCGCGCCCTTCATGGTGCGATCGTCGGTGCCCCAGAAGATCCTGACCCCCGAGGTATCGCTCGCGGGCGACTTCGCGACCTTCGAGGAGGGCATGCGGGAGACGGCAGCGAAGCTCGGAATCACACGCGACGAGATGCAGGAGGCCTGGGCAGCGGCGGACCTCGCGCAGAAGGGCTTCCACGCGAAGCTCGTGGAGCGCGGCAAGCAGGTGCTGCAGGGGGACTTCGAGTCCGCGCTCGTGATCCTCGGGCGCCCCTACAACCTCAACGACCCGTTCCAGAACCTGAACCTCGGTCGCCACTTCGCGCGCCTCGGGGTGCTCGCCATTCCGCAGTCGTTCCTGCCTTCCGACGAGGTCGATCTGGCATCGCTCGGACACGACCTGCCATGGCGCTTCACGCGGGACGCCATGCGCGCGGCGCTCTTCGCATCCCAGGATCCGCGCCTGCACCCGGTGCTCGTCACCAGCTTCGGCTGCGGGCCCGACGCGTTCCTGCAGAAGCACCTCGCCGTTGCGCTGCCCGGTGCCAATCTGCTCGCCCTCGAGTTCGACGAGCACCGCGGCGAGGCGGGCATGGTGACGCGTATCGAGGCGTTCCTCGATCGCATCGCGAGCGCACAGAGCACGCCTTCGCGGCGCGCGGTGCAGCTCGTCCGGCACCGCTCCAAGGACGCGCAGCCCATGGCGGGACGGCGCATCGCGATTCCCTACTTCGCAGACCACGCCTATGCCTTCGAGGGGCTGCTGCGGGGAATGGGCGCCGACGCTTCCATCCTCCCCATCCCCGACGACACCATCCGCGCTGCGGGCGAGGGAGCTGGCTCCGGCAAGGAGTGCCACGCCTACGCCATGCTGCTCGGCGACCTGGTGCGTCTGGCCGAGCGCTCCGCCGGCGCGCCATCGACCTACATGTACCCGGGCACGACCATCCCGTGTCTCATGATGCAGTTCGCCGACGGCTTCCAGATCGATCTGGCGCAGCGCGGGCTCGAGAACGTCACCGTGCTGTCGCCCAACTCCCGCGAGATGCTCGAGCTGTTCGGGATCGGGGGCAGCAGCCTGCTGTGGCGCGGGCTCGTCGCGGTCGAAATGCTGCTCCGCTGGCTGTGCGAGAACCGCCCCTACGAGCTCGTGCAAGGCTCCGTCGACGAGGTCCATCAGGCGAACCTGCGCGACCTGTCCGATTCGATGGCCGTCGATGACATGGCCTCGTTCCTCGAGCGCACCGTCGACCGGATGGCCTCCGTGCGGGTCGACCGCTCGGTGCCCCGTCCCCTCGTGGGCGTCGCGGGGGACATCTACACGCGCATCAACGACTCGGCGAATCTCGGACTCTGGAGGATGCTCGAGGCGATGGGGTGTGAGGTCTGGCCTGCTCCCTTCCTCGTCGACAACATGGAGTTCGGGCTCCCCCAGGAGTTCGGCGCCAGCCTGCGCCGAAGGCGCTTCGGTGACGCGCTCGTCGCGGGTCTCCTGATGATGCGCAAGGAGTGGAACTCCTGGCCCGTGCGACGCCGGTTGTCGCCGATGGTGGTCCGCGGCGCCGAACCCGGCTACGAAGACACCCTGCGCCTCGCCACCCCGTACGTCGGCGCGGGCTCCCAACAACTCCTGCTGCTCAACGTCGCCAAGATGGTCGACTTCGCACAACGGGGAGCGGACGGCGTGATCAACGCGATGTGCCTGAACTGCATGTACGGCACCACGTCCGCGGCCCTCGTCGATCGCATCCGCGCTGATCACGGCGGCATTCCCATGGTGAGCCTGGTGTACTCGGGGACCGACAACGCCGCTCTTCGCACGAAGATCGAGACCTTCGTCCACCAGGTCCGGGCCTTCCGGCAGAGCCGCGTCGGGCTGCGCGGCGTTCCACGGGAAGTCACCCTCGGCGAGGCTTGATCGACGTTCCGCGGCGTTGCCCGCGAGCGTCACCCTTTGCCCCATCACCGACGGTCCGGTCGGGACCGAAGGGCCCGTCGCGTTGTGACCCCGGCGGGGGAAAGCGGCGTTGACGCGGAACAGCGCTTCGGGTACTTGCCAATCGACGCAAACTTCCCGAAGTGTGGCCCGAATGTTGCTCGACCCGCATTCCTACAACGACGCGACCCAACCCGAGACCACGAACCTGGAATGGAAGGCGCGGGTGGACTTCGCGTCTCGCACGATCGAAGGCGAGGTGACGCTGACCCTCGCATCGGCCGGAGCCGGACCGTTCGATCTCGACACCCGGGACCTGACGATCCTCGAGGCGCTGGATGACGCCGGGCGCAAGCTGGAGTTCTCCCTCGCGGCTGCGGAGCCGATCCTGGGTGCTCGCCTTCGGGTGATGCTCCTGAAAGGGACGCGCGCGGTCACGATCCGCTACAGGACGTCGCCCGAGGCCTCAGCGCTGCAATGGCTGGATCCCGCGCAGACGCTCGGCGGCAAGCAGCCGTTCCTGTTCAGCCAGTGCCAGGCCATCCACGCGCGCGCCGTGGTGCCGGTCCAGGACACGCCCCGGCTGCGCATCAAGTACCGCGCCGAGCTCACCATCCCGGCCGACCTCCGACTCTTGATGGCCGCTTCGTTCGTATCCCGAACAGAAAACGGCAACGGCGAGGCCACCGTCGTCTACGAGATGCCTCAGCCTATCCCCCCCTACCTTCTGGCCTTCGCCGTCGGGGACCTCGCGTCCCGCGACATCGGACCGCGCTCCAGGGTCTGGGCCGAACCCGGCATCGTCGATGCCGCCGCCTTCGAGTTCGCCGAGGTCGAGGCCATGATCCAGAAGGCCGAGAGCATCTTCGGCCCCTATGACTGGGAGCGCTTCGACGTCCTCACCATGCCCCCCTCCTTCCCCTACGGCGGCATGGAGAACCCCAGGCTCACCTTCCTCACGCCCACCGTCATCGCGGGCGACCGATCCCTCGTGAGCGTCCTCGCCCACGAGCTCGCCCACTCGTGGACCGGCAACCTCGTCACCAACGCCAACGCCGAGCACTTCTGGCTCAACGAGGGATTCACCGTCTTCGCCGAGCGCCGTATCCTCGAGGCCCTCTACGGCTCCGACGTGATGATCCTCAACGCTGCGGTCGGCCGCCACCGCCTCGGCAAGGCTGTCGAACGATTCGCCCCGCACCCTGAGCTCACGCGCCTTCAGACTTCGCTTGGTGGCGTGGACCCCGACGAAGCCTTCTCCGACGTGCCCTACGAGAAGGGGTATCTGTTCCTTCGCGCCATCGAGGAGATCGTGGGACGCCAGGCGTTCGACGGGTTCCTGCGCGGCTATGTGGAGCGGTTCCGTTTCGGCGCGATCACGACGGCGCAGTTCCTGGACACGCTCGAGGAGCTGTTGCCTGGCGTTGCGACGAAGGTCGGCGCCGACGAATGGATTCACGGCACGGGCATTCCGGCCAACGCACCGCATCCGAGATCGTCGCGGCTCGACGCCATCTCGACCCTGGGCGCCCATGCCCCAAGCGACGAGCTGGCCGCGTCGTGGACCGCCAACGAATGGGCGCTGTACCTCGGCGGCCTCTCCCTGCCGGCCTCTGCCGAGCTCTGCAGCAACCTCGAGACGCGATTCCACCTCACCGACAGCCACAACCACGAAATCCTCGTGGCCTGGCTCAAGGTCGCCATCGGCTCCGGCTTCGAACCCGTGATCCCTCGCACCGAACAGCTCCTGGGAACCGTCGGTCGGATGAAGTACCTCGAAGGCCTCTACTCGGCCCTCGCCACCAGCAGCCGTTGGCGCCCCCTCGCTCGCCAGTGCTTCGAACGCTGCAAGATTGCCTATCACCCCATCGCCCGTCAGGTCGTCGAAGGGGTGCTCCGCAGGCACGACGCCTGACCCCTGCCTTCGCCCGGTCTCCCCTCTGCTGCACTCCGGGCGCGTTCCCGGCTACCTGAAGGCCCTGTCCACACTGCGCAGCACGCGCTCCGCCTCCTCCACGTCTGAGAATGGATCGCTGCGTGCCCCTACCCGTTGCGTCCGCTCGTGTCCCTTTCCCGCAATCACGATCACGTCGGCGTCGTTCGCCTCGGAGATCGCGCGACGAATCGCCTCGCGTCGATCGGGCTCCTCGACGACTCCGGGATACCCGGTCATGCCCGATCGCACCTGTGCGGCAATCGCCACGGGGTCTTCGTTCCTCGGGTTGTCGGTCGTCAGAATCACGCTGTCCGCGCTCGTCGCAATCCTCCCCATCTGCGGTCGCTTCCCGCGATCCCGATGCCCTCCCGCGCCGAACACCAGCGTCAGTCTGCCCTCACAGAGGCTGCGCGCCGTGCGCAGCGTCTGCTCGAGAGCGTCGGGCGTGTGCGCGTAGTCCACGACAACCCACGGTCTCGAAGCGACAACCTGGAACCGACCTTCCGGAGCGGGCTCCCGGGCGATGCGCGCTGCGGCTGCGTCGATGTCCACTCCCGCGGCGATTGCCCCTCCAAGCGCGGCGGCTGCATTCTCGGCATAGACCGCTCCCACTGCGCGCAAGGAAAGGGTGCGCTCTCTGCCACGGATCCCCACGAGCATTCGCGTGCCGGTCCAGGAAGCGTCGGACTCGATCAGCTCGACCTCCGCAGGGCGCTCCGTCGAACCACGCCCCCAGTGCAGACAGGTGACGCCCGCGGGAAGGATCTCCTCGAGCAGCGCTCCGGCCGGATCGTTCGCGGGAAGCACCGCCGTTCCCCCTGACGGAAGGTGCACGAAAAGCTGCGCCTTGCTCGCAAGGTAGTGCTCGGCGCTGCCGTGCGCGTCGAGATGATCCCGGGTCAGGTTGGTGAAGACTCCGATCCGCATCGGCCAGGCCCGCGCGAATCCCACGGCCAGCGCTTCGCTCGTGACCTCCAGGACCGCGTGCTTTCCGCCTGCGTCGCGACACAGCTCGAGCGCGCGGAGGAACCCCTCATGATCCTCCGGGACATCGAGCCGCTCGTCGTCGAGGAAGCTGCCAACCGTCGTGACGCGCAGCACGGGAGCACCGCTGGCGCGAAGCGCCGCCGCAAGAAACGCGCACGTCGTGGTCTTCCCGTTGGTTCCCGTGACCCCGATCGCCGTGAGGTCGTGGGCCCACGCAGGAGGCGGAGGGAAGGGACAGGGACCCAGCACGGCAGGGGAGCCTTACCACTTCTCCCAACGCACCAACTCGTCGAGCGGCTTGCGTTGGACGGGACCTCGCGAGTCAGCCGGATATCCAAGCGGAGTGAACGCGACCGGCTCGACCTCCTCGGGGAGTTGGAGGATCTCGCGTGCGGCAGCGGGATCGAAGGCCGCCACCCAGCACGTCCCAAGCCCCGCATTCGCCGCCGCCAGGATCAGGTGATCCATCGCGATGGTGACGTCTACGTCGTTGTAGTTCTTGCCGTCGCGACGCACCCAGTTCTGCGCGGGGATCCCGCAGGCCGCCACGATCAGCGGCGCTTGGACGAACCACGGCCTCCCGTAGATCCTCGACAGCTCGTGCTGTCGCCCCGCGGTGTGCACCACGACAATCCGGAAGGGTTGTCGGTTGCAGGCCGTCGGCGCCATCCGCGCAGCTTCCAGGACCTGCTGGACCAGCGCATCATCGACCGGGTCGGCCCGATAGGCCCGCACGCTGTAGCGCTTGTGAATCAGCTCGGAGAATTCCATCGTCCAGCTTCCTTCCCCGACATCGACGCAGTCGTTGTCGCAGTTGCGGTCCTAGTCGCGACCGAGCCAGGCATCGACCCCGACGCATGCAGGGCCTCACACGCCCCTTCTGCCCGGAGCGCTCCCACCAGCTCGTCCACCGTTTCCGCGCGACGGTGCGCGTCGAACAGCGCTCGCGCCGCCGGCTCTACCCTCCCCATCGCGACGAGCCACCCCTTGACCAACCCCGCCACCCTCTCCGGCGGCTGGCCGACCGTGATTCGTTCCTCGGCGCAGCCCGCAACGAACGCCGCGCGCCGCGGCCACGACCAGAAGCAGGCATCGAGTCCGGCGAGCACGCGAAAGGTCTCGGGGCGCTCGATGGCGCCTCTTCCGACGAGAAAGCGGTCGCATCCGGACGCTCTTCGGCAGGCTTCGATGTCCTCGGGAGTCCGTAGATCTCCATTGGCAATGACCGGGATTCGCAGGTGTTGGCGCACCAGGCCGATTCGTGCCCAATCCGCGACTCCATCGTATCCTTGGGTTCGCGTTCGTCCGTGCAAGGCCACCCACGATGCTCCGCCGCTCTCTGCGGCACGGGCAATGTCCACGGCCGCATCGGGTGAGTCCCAGCCGAGGCGAAGCTTGGCGGACACCTGGATGCGCGAGGGCAGGGCCTTGCGAACCGCTGCGACGATCCGCTCGATCGCCCCGGCATTCCGAAGCAGCGCCGCCCCGCCTCCGTGTCCGTTGACCCGTCGCACGGGGCAGCCGAAGTTGAGATCGACGCCACCCGCGCCGAGGGCAACGAGTCGTGCCGCGGTGCGTGCCATCCGTTCCGCGTCGCTTCCGAGCAGTTGCACCTGCACGGGGACGCCCGCTCGCGTGAGCGATCCGGTGCGCAGCTCCGGGCAGAAGCGCAGCAGGTACGCGTCAGGCAGATCGGAGGCCGTGACGCGCACGAAGCCCGCGACGCACCAGCCCATGCCGCCGAGCGCGGACAGGTGCGCTCGCATGAAGGGATCGGCAATCCCTTGGAGCGGCGCCAGTCCAAAGACTGTGGGAGGCATGGGCGGCAAAGAATAGTGGACCGGCTGGACACCGCGAGGGGAAAGTGCCGCCGGGTTCCATGGATCTGGCTTGAGGTCCGGCTCCCTTCCCGTATGATCCAAGCATGGTCTCCGATCCCTCACGCTCGCGGCCCCCGGCCCGTCGGCTCGGCGTGGCGCTGCTCGCTGTGATGGGCCTCGGCGGGCTGAGCGGATGTGGCGGCCCCGACGACTCGTCGTATTACTGGGGCAAGGTGGGCAGCGGCGGCTCCGGAATCTCGCCGAAGGATGGCGGGACCTCGGGCGGCAACGGTGCGGACGCGCCGGCGTGCATCCCCCTGAACTGCGACGACATCAACGCCAACTGCGGGCAGGCCCCCGACGGGTGCGGCGGTAAGCTGGAATGCGGTGAGTGTCAAGCCGGGGAATCCTGCGGAGCGGACGGCCCGAACCGTTGCGGCGCGGGCGCTTGCACGCCTACGACCTGCGCCCAAGCCGGTGCCGAATGCGGGCTCGCTTCGGATGGTTGCGGGACCACGCTCGACTGCGGCGAGTGCCCGGAGGGGCAACTGTGCGGGGCGCAAGGGCCACCGAACATGTGCTCCGGTGGAGGGACGACCTGCACGGGCAGCCTGGCGGACTGCGACGGCGATGCAACCAACGGCTGCGAAGTGGATCTTCTGAGCGACCCGGCGAACTGCGGTGCGTGCGGCGAGACCTGCACTGCCGCGGGGCCGTGCAAGCAGGGTGGCGGCTGCGCGGGGGGGAGCTGCGTGCCCGCTGTTGCGATCGAATGCGTCGATCCTCCTCAGGGCCCCTGCTGGACAAGCTCGGGTACGTGCAATCCTTCCACGGGCGAGTGCGAGTATTCCCCCGTTCCCGATGGCGCCGAATGCGGCGATCCATGCCATCGATGCAGCTCCGGCGACTGCGTGCCCCTCGAGGAGGGAACGTCCTACGACAGCATCTCGTCGCACCGCTGCTGCGACGGTGTTGCCGTCGACACCAGCACGAACGCCGATCATTGCGGAGGATGCGGTCTGCCCTGCGCTGCGGGAGAGACTTGCGAGTCCGTGGCCAAGACGACGGGGTGTCAGAAGTACCCTGCTTCCACCTCCGGACGCTGCACGTGCGAAGCCGGGGTGGACTGCCCGATCGGGCGCAATGGCCAGCACCAGACCTGCCGGAATGTGACCCCCTACGCGTGGCGATGCGCACCTGTATCGGAGGAGGTTTGCGCCGTCGGGCAGGAGTTCTTCGACGATCCCGACTGCCCGAACTACTGCTACTACCCGTGACCGAGCGCTACCTCGGCGCTTGCCGCGCAACCGCGCGATGGAAGCAGAACGCGGGGACGCATCCCGGACAATGCGGTATCCTGTTCGGGATGAGCCTCCGCGTGCCCTGTCCCATGGGCTGCCCTGCCCCTCGCAAGCCGGCGGCGCGTCCGCGAACCTGCAGGCTTCTCCGGTGCGGTGCGGTGCTGCTGATCGGCACGACGCTCGGGTGTTCCGACTCCGAATCGACTTGGACCCCGGCCGGGGCGGGGGGAGTCGCCGGACAGCCCGACGCGAGCGCCGACGCGCTATCTGACTCGGCGACGAAGGATGCCGCCGCGGATGCGACCGTCGAGGCGGACACGGGGCCGAGCTGTGTTTCCAAGACGTGCGCCCAACTGGAGCTCACATGCGGCAAAGCCCCGGACGGGTGTGGCGGGGTGATCGAGTGCGGGAACTGCGCCATCGGCCAGATTTGCGGCGGTGGCGGCACACCGAACGAGTGCGGCGACAATCCGTGTCAGGCGCGGACGTGTGCGCAGATGAATGCCTCTTGCGGGATTGCCTCCGACGGTTGCGCGGACGTGATGGACTGCGGTGGGTGCGCGGCGCCGGCGACCTGCGGTGGGGGCGGGACGGTGAACCTGTGCGGCTGTGTTCCCAGAAACTGCGCGCAAATGGGGCTCACGTGTGGCGAGGCCCCCGACGGTTGCGGCGGGGTCGCGGATTGCGGCGGATGCGGTGCCGGAGAGACCTGCGGAGCGGTCTCCCCGAATCAATGCGGCAACGGAACCTGCACCCCGAAAAGCTGCGTTCAGCTGCAGATGAGCTGCGGAATCGCGTCCGATGGGTGCAGCGGGACGGTCGACTGCGGAGGTTGCACCTCCCCGGAGGTTTGTGGCGGAGCAGGCAAGCTCAACCAGTGCGGGTGCCTGCACAAGACCTGCGCGCAGCTCGGCGCTTCCTGCGGACAGGTCGATGACGGGTGCGGCAACGAGCTGAGCTGCGGCACGTGCGACGATCAGAATCCGTGCACGTCGGGGGACTCGTGCCAGAACGGCCTGTGCGTGCCTGGCAATCCCGTCGTGTGCAACAGCCCGCCAGACCCGAAGTGCTTCGAAGCAATCGGCTCCTGCGACCCGGCGAGCGGGGACTGCTCGTACACGAAGAAGCCCGACGGCACGGGCTGCGGTGAGTGCCAGATCTGCAGCGGCGGCAAGTGTGTCACCGCCGCCGACGACACTGCGTGCGGCGCCAATGTCTGTTTCTACTGCAAGGCGGGAGCGTGCTCCGCGCGCCCTGTGGGATATCGCTATGACGCAACGGAGTCGCACCGTTGCTGCGGCGCTTCGCGGACGCCCGTCGACATCTCCACCAGCGCATCTCACTGCGGAGGATGCGGGCTGTCCTGCTCGAGCGGGAATGCCTGCGAGTCCGTCGAGGACACCTCCTCGTGCGCCTCGCATCCTGCCTCCAAAACCGGGCGATGCACGTGCTCATCGGGTAACAACTCGGACTGTCCCAAAGGCGCCAATGGGCAGTACCAGACTTGCCGCGGGGTGACCCCCTACTCGCACCGATGCGCGCCATCGACCGTGGACTACTGCGCGGACGGCGAGAAGTTCTACAACCTGGGTAGCTGCCCCAACTACTGCTACTACCCCTGAGCGGCGCCGAATCCCTCGCGTCCGCGCGCCATGGCCCCCCCGCATGACTTCGTCCGGCCGAGGGTGACGTCCCAATCACTGCTACACGATTACTCCTCGGTGAGCTACCCTGGAGGGATGAAGACCCTTCGGCCTCTGCGAGTCTCGGCTCTTGGCCCCTCCAGCTCGCACGCTCCCGGTCGGCTGATGCACGGACTCTTCGCGCTGGCGCTCGGAGCCCTGATGGCCTGCTCGGATTCCGACTCGGCCTCGGAGATCGCCGGACCTGCGGGGGGCTCAGGACATCCCGACGCCGCGGCAGACGCCAGTCTGGATGCGTCTGCGGACGTCTCCGTGCCAGAGACCTCCCTCGAAGCGTCCGCGGAGACGACGGTGGAGCCGGAGGCGGGACCGGTGTGCGTGCCGAGAACCTGCGCCCTAATGGAGTACACCTGCGGGAAGGCGCCGGACGGCTGCGGCGGGGTGATCGAGTGCGGAGCCTGCGCGACGGGCCAGATTTGCGGAGGGGCAGGCTCTGCGAACAGGTGCGGAGACAACCCATGTCAAGTGCGCACGTGCGCGCAGATGAATGCCTCCTGCGGCATTGCCTCCGACGGTTGTGCGGATGTGCTCGCATGCGGAGGGTGTGCTGCGCCGGCCACCTGCGGAGGAAGCGGAACACCGAACCAGTGCGGGTGCCTGGTGAAGACCTGCGCGCAGATGGGACTGACGTGCGGGGATGCCCCCGACGGCTGCGGGGGGGTGGTGAGCTGTGGGCAGTGCGCGGCGGGGCAGACGTGCGGCGGCAGTGCCCCCAACCAGTGCGGGGCCGGCTCTTGTACCGCCAAGACCTGTGCGCAGCTCCAGGTGAGCTGCGGGGTGGTCTCCGACGGGTGCAGCGCCACCGTCGATTGCGGCAACTGCACTTCACCCGAAGTCTGCGGCGGTGGAGGCAAGCAGAACCAGTGCGGTTGTCTTCCCAAGACCTGTGCGCAGCTCGGGGCGTCCTGCGGGGAGATCGACGACGGCTGCGGACACAAGGTGCAGTGCGGCACGTGTGACGATCAGAATCCCTGCACCGTGGGCGACGCCTGCCAGAGCGGCCTGTGCGTGCCCGGCAATCCCGTCGAGTGTTCCACCCCGCCCAATGCGTCGTGCTACGAAAGCACCGGGACCTGCGACAAGACGACCGGAGATTGCTCCTACGCGAAGCGCGGAGCCGGCTTCCCTTGCGAAGCGGACTCCGACGCCTGCACGGGCGATGTCTGCGACGGCCTGGGCACGTGCGTGGTCGGGGCGGCCAAGACCTGCACAACCCCGCCCGACCCCGGCTGCTACGAGGCGATCGGGACGTGCAATCCCGCCAATGGGGTGTGCTCCTACCAACCGAAAGCTTCGGGAACGGCCTGCGACTCCGACGGCAACGCGTGCACGGTAGGAGACGCGTGTGACGGCGCAGGGTTGTGCGTCGCCGGGGCACTGACGACCTGCGCATCCCCTCCGAACACGCAGTGCTATGCCGCCACGGGTACCTGCAACACCTCCACCGGCGCCTGCTCCTACACCCCCACGGGCTCCGGTACGCCGTGCAATGCAGACGGCAACGCGTGCACGGTCGGGGACACGTGCAACGCCTCGGGCACGTGCGTGGCTGGAGCGGTCAAAGCCTGCAACAGCCCGCCGAACACGACGTGCTACAACGCCACCGGCACGTGCAACACGTCGACGGGCGCCTGCTCGTACACGAAGAAAGCCGACGGAACGAGCTGCGGAACGTGCAAGGAGTGCAGCAACGGGACCTGTGGAGACGCGCCCAACGGCACCGACTGCGGGGCCAACAAGTGCTTCTACTGCAGCTCCGGCGCGTGCACTGCCCGGGCCGTAGGCTACCAGTATGACGGCACCGAGTCCCACCGGTGTTGCGGCTCGCCTCGCGTGGAGGTCAACATCTCCGCTAACGAGAACCATTGCGGCGGATGCGGGCTGTCCTGTGCGAGCGGCGAGACCTGCCAATCCGTCTCGGCCACCACCTCGTGCTCGTCGCACCCCGCTTCAACGACCGGCCGTTGCACCTGCGATTCCAACACGGAGTGTCCCACGGGTCGCAATGGACTGCACCAGACCTGCCGGACCTCGACCCCCTACGCCAACGTCTGTGCGCCCTCCACGGCAGAATACTG
>CAYMUE010000104.1:12248-22608 GCA_964393505.1 uncultured Polyangiaceae bacterium | reverse complement strand
GGAACGCGCGTTCGAAGAATATCATCTTCCTCCACGCCTTGAACTCGATCTGTCGAATTCGCTCCACGGTTCGGCCGTAGATCGTGACCAAGTCCCGGTAGGCAGACTCGCTCTCCGCCCCCACCCCGTATCTGCCGATAAGTGCGAATCGCTCGTTCGGCTTGAGGCATGTCACCGTCGTCAGAAGCATCCAGACAATCGCCGCGTACCGTTCGATCAGTGCGTCCTGCAGAGGCGGTGGCTCGTCCGACCCGCCAGCCAAGGCGAGCATTGCCGACTCGAGGTCGCGCTCTTTCGTTCGCTCGCCCGAAAGCTCCCGCAACAACACCGCGACATCTTCTGTGCATGTGTCGATCGTCGTGAGGCCGGGACGCTGGGCGACCACGTCGAGAATATCCACGCCTGGATACGCCGAGCCGATCAACGCTGCGTACCCTACGCGGGTGGCCGGGAATCCGAGCCAGCGTAGAAGGAACGAGCCGTGACCGCAAAACGACGGGTGGTCGAATACCATCCAAAGGAACGCCCGGACCGAAGGCCGGTCGTCTTCGTCCCAATCGGCGCAGCTCCGGAGCACGTCCCTGACAGCGGGCCAGTCCCCTCTCTGCAGCGTCGGACGGGCCAGCCGCGTCGACACGACGAGCCTTTGGCGCAGTCGCACACCACTGACGGGCGTCTCCGAATACTGGCGTACGGGGCGCGCCCGCTCGCCCGGCATGGACTCGTCGAGCAGGTCGCCGCAGGCGTATTCGCCGGTCAGGCCCATGATCTCGTTCGGCAGCAAGGGCGGGCTCGGGAGGTCCTTCGGGAGCACAACGAACAGGTGCGCTTCGTCGCTCCCCCTGCGGGTCATCGCCCGGAAGTACTTCTGGGTGGCGCGCACGCGGGACATGGAAGGGGCGAGGTCCACAAGCACCTTGCAGCGCGGCGAGGTCCATCCCTCGATCAGCACACCGACCTGGATGAGCGTGTCACATCGGCCGCGCTCGAACGCTTCCAGCACCTGCTGGCGCTCCGATGCCGGCGTGTCGCCGAGCAACAGGCGGGGACGAAAGGACCGGCGAGGTCGGTGTTTCTCGAGGAATCGAAGCAGGTCGAACGCCTGCTGTCGGCTCGCGCAAGCGATCATCGCCCCCTTCTTGCGACGTGACTCCGCGTACCGGAACGCTCGTGCCGCCTCGAACGCCGGCGCCGACGACAGCAGGCGGCCGAGCAGCTCGCCGTCGAAGTCCCCGCCGATCATCCTCACTTGCGAGCCGTCCTCGTCCACGTCCGCCACCCACACGCGCGCCGGAGCGAGCAGGCCGAGCCGCATCGCCTCGTCGAGCTCGATCTTGTGCACCAGGTCGGGGAAGTAGCGTTCCAGGGCGCGTCGCTGGTCATAGTCCGGCGTGGCGGTCAGCCCGATTCTCACCGACGCCGGGTCGAACGATTCCCTGAGGATCTGGGTCCGCGCCTCCGTCATCGTGTGGTGTGCCTCATCCAAGAACACGAGGGGGGCGCTCCGAATAGCCTTGGGCAGCACCCGCGTCCGCGTCCGGGAGTGCAGCATCGAGTACGTGGTCACGTTCACGCCCTTGCGGACGACGCGGATCTCGTCACCGTCGAAACGCCCGACGCGCAGGCCTGGAACGTGGCGCGCGAGCTCGTGGCATGTCTGCCTCACGAGCGTGCGGCTCGGCACGACGAACACCGCAGAAAGACCGCTCGCCGCGATTACGTGGGCGGCAACGACGGTCTTGCCGGTGCGGGGCGGCTGGACGATGCAGGCGAAGGATGGCTGGCGAATCTCCCCCGCAGGCCGTGTCGCGACATCGACCAGGTATTCTGCCGCGCTGCGGAACACTGGGAGTTGGTCCCGGCGCAGCACGCTGTCGGCAACGGGCCCGGCCCCGGTCCCGAGGAGGTCGTCAAGACGCTGCGCTGCCCGGAGCAGCCGTTCGCTCACGGGCAATCGGGGATCGTCGGCAGCGCATGCGTCCATCGTGATGTGTGTGCCCTCCGCCGCCGCGATGCGCCAATTCCGAGACGATCCGACACCGCTCCCATGAGGGCGTCCGCGCCTCGGCCGGGCGACTGGTTCCAGCCGACGCGAAACACGACGCAGGAACCATTCGCCTGGGCGGAGCACTCGTTCGCGGGGCCGGAAAGGTCGCTGATGCTGCAGATGCGCCTTTGCATCCAGCGTGGTTTCTTCTGATTCGATCGTTGCGTTTGCTTCGTTTGAGTCGTGTGCTTGATCCATGTCGAACGCAGCCCTCCGCCTCCCCTCACCCGCCGAAGCTCAACAGGCCCAGGAAGCATTGCGGCTGCTGTCGTCCGTCAAGCAGCGGGGTCCCCGGTCCCTTCAGGTCGTCAAGAGCAAGGACGAGAACGTAGCGGTCACGGTACCGAAAGAGGCGTTCGACCTCTTCCTTGAGATCCTGGGTCACCTGGCGAACGGCACGGCCGTGAGCATCGTCCCCGTGCACGCGGAGCTGACCACGCAGCAAGCCGCGGACATGCTCAACGTGTCCCGGCCGTTCCTGGTCAAGCTGCTCGAGGCAGGCGCGATCCCCCACCGCAAGGTCGGTGCCCATCGAAGAATCCTGATGGCCGACATCATGGCCTACAAGCAAGCAGACGACGAGAAGCGCAACGCCGTCCTCGACGAGCTCGCCGCGGAGGCCCAGAAGCACGGGCTCGAGTGCTGACCCATGGCGTTCGTTGTGGTCTACGATGCCTGCGTGCCGTATCCCGCGCCGCTCCGCGACTTCTTGATTCGGCTCGCGCGGACGGGACTTGTGCAGGCGAAGTGGTCCGACGAGATCCTCGACGAGTGCTTTCGGGCGATCGGCCGAGAGCGTCCCGAACTCAGCGCAGAGGCGCTTGCGCGAACGAGACGGCTGATGACCGAGGCGATCCCTGACTGCATGGTTTCAGGGCACGCGAGCCTGACAGGCGGGTTGACGCTGCCTGATCCGGACGACCGGCACGTCCTGGCGGCTGCTGTTCGAGCGGGCGCCCAGACCATCGTCACCTTCAACTTGAGGGACCTTCCTTCGACGGTACTGGACTCCTTCGGCATCGAGGCTCGCCACCCGGATGACTTCGTGCTTGCAGTCGGTGCACTTCACGCGGCGCAGGTCGCACAGCCCATCGACGAACTTGTTGGAGCAGACCGGGCTGTAGCCTGCCTTCCCCGTTTTCTTGCTGACGAAGCGCGTGGGGTAGACGTCCTCGCGGCCTCGAAACACGCTGCGGAAGAGGAAGATCTTCTGCTCGGGACCCAGCCTGGCCGAAGGTCGTGGCGGTGCGGGCGGCGGCGGCGCGGGTCGGCTGTCGACCCGAGCGAGCTCTTCTCGCGCCTCGGCAAGCCGTGCCTCCAGGTCCGCCCGTGTGCGGTCGAGCTCGCGCAGCTCGCGCTCGAACCTCTCCACGCGCGCTGCGATCGTGTCGCGCTGCAAGGGCGGCGAGGTCACGCGCGGGTCGGAGGGGTTGCGTGTTGGCAAGGCAGGTCGGGGATCGTCCCACCGTCTCAGGTTCAGGCAAGTCTCCAGGCAGCCTGCCGGCCGCGCTCCTGATGTCCCTTCCCCGAGACCGGATGGTCGGGGTCAGGATTGGTCAACGCGATGTCACTTGATCGCTGCAAGCAAGTCGCCTGCGAGTGCCTGGCAAGAAGCGGCGATCTCCTCTGGATCGGCAAGCGCCCCTGCCGATCGGATCGCCATCTCGACGCCGATGCCTGTGCGGCTGGTGAACTGCGCTTCGAGCAGGTCCCGTCCAGCCTTCGCCGATTCTGCGCTGCGACCATCTGCCGCGAGCTTCGCATACCGCGTTGCTAGATCATCGAGCTCCGTGCCGCGCAGGAGTCGCAGTACGTCGAGGGCGTCCTTGTCGCTCTGCCGGCCTGTTCCGCTACGTTCGTTGATCTTGTGGACCTTGGCGATCAGCAGTGCGGTCGGCCCTGCCACCCGGATGTCGAATGCTCGAGCGTCGTCCGCCTCTAACGCGGCGAGCGTCATCGTGTCCGAGTCCACGAGGGCGCCATCCAATCCGCGGACAATCCGCGCCGCGCGCGTGTCGTGACCGGGCAGACGTGCAGCTCGACGCCCGGAGCCGGGGCCCACCGAGGCAGGAACGAGGAGGTCCACGCCGACGTCCGCATCCACCTGCTGGCTCGTCTTGCGCCGCGTGATCCAGATGCCGACGGAATCCCGAGTCTTCGGGTAGAACCCCGCTCCCATCAGCGCCTGTTCCAGCGGTGGTATCTCGGCGAGAATCGTCGGGTCGATCGCGAGGTCGCCGTCGGTCGTGAACGGTGCCACGGCCAGGTCTGCCTCTCCCACGCGGAGATACACGGCTTGAGCGCCTACGAGAACGATGGCGTCGCGGTGCTGGCCAAGCGCGTCCAATGCATCGAGCAGCACCCGTCGCGCGATCACATACAACTCGTCCGTCTCGCTCATTGTCTCCACTTGTCTTCGTTCGACATCATCCACCCGATCAACTCTTCGCCTTCGGCGGGACCGCGACCCGGGCTCGTGAGCAGGTCGGCCGCGACCTGGCTCGGTGCGGCATACCAGACGCCATCTCGCTTCGCAGCGCCGTCGAACACACCTTCATCGGCCGGTTCGATGAGTATCACGTTCGCTCCGGAGTCCGCGGGGCGGAGGCCCAGACTCGCGGCGGTCGGCACCGCATCGGACATCCACACGACCGCAAGACGAGCCGGGGCGATCGGAGCAAGTGTCGCGGCGGCAAGACCGCCGGTCACCACGTAGCGATGGTCTGCCTTCGCGAGTCGGGTGATCAGGCCTGAGAGCCCTCGCGGTTCGAGGAAGGTCTGTTGCTCTCCTCGCGCCTCAAGCGGCGCTTCCTTCGCCCAACGTCGCAACAGCGCCGGCCAGTCCACGCGCTGCAGCCGTCCGCGCCCCACCCGCGTGACGAGCGCCTCCGTGTCCAGAAACGCGAGCACGCGAGAGACGTAACCGGCATCGATCCTGGTGAGGGCGGCGAGCTCCCGGACACCGGGTGGCGCCTTCAGGTCGATGAGCGCTCGCACGATGCGCCCTGCCTTGGCACCGCGCAACGAGCGGGCCGGACGATCTTCTCGGTTGGGATCCTCCGACGCGCCCTGCGTCTCGACGAAGAGTCCCGGCTCCGGAACCACGATTCGCACGTTGCCGGTGAGGTCGAGGTACCCCAAGCCACCGTCGCGCAGCCGTGCCCTTGTCCCCTCGCTCAGATACCGGGCAACGACCACGAACGGGCGCTGCGCCGACTCGTCATTCGCGTGCTTCTCGACAAGCGGGAGCACGCCCTTCGGGTCGAGGCGCGCTCGCGTCTCGAAGGAGAGCAAGCCGACGCGGCCATCCGGGGCGGCAAGCTCGATCGTGGCGTCTGCAGACGTGGAGCGCGGTTCAAGCGTTGGTTCGCGCGCGGCCCATCCGGTCGGTAGCCTGCGTCGAAGCTCGCGGAGCCCCTCACGGATGAGCATGTTGTCTAGAGTGGCCAAGTTGCACGCCTCGTGCAACAGCATAGATCGAGGCAACAAGATTGGCAAGTTGCATAGGATCGCTTTGTTGCACACTGCGTGCAACTAGCCGCTTTCGTGCAACACTCGCAACAACGTGTCGCTACCCCACTGCGCCCAGCGCCTTCTTCCAGCAGCACTTCTTGTACTTCTTCCCCGAACCGCACGAGCACGGTTCATTCGGTCCCGGCGTGCGGGCGACGCGTTCGGTCTTCTGCTCGAGCAGCGGCGGCACGTACCTGCTTCCCCAGGCCTGCATCAACGCCGTCCTGCGGTCGAGCCTCTCCCGGTAGCTCGGGTAGCGTCGTTGATACAGATCCCAAAGGCCGCGAAGCTTGCGACCGCAGCCCGGCTCCGACTCAAGCTTCACGTCGCCCAGCGCGGGCACGCGCACTCGACCAACAGGCTCGCCACCGTGATCGCCCGTTCGCCTGAACGCCACACAGCGGTCGCGGCAGTCGCACCCTGAGGGATCCCCTCGTTTTTTCCTACGTTTGACGAGAGTTGATCGCGGGCGCGGAATCCATGGCTGCCATCGTGTGTTGGTGGCGCATGCGCAAACCTCATCCATTGGTTCGACGCTTGATTCCTCGACCGGCTTTCGGTCCGCGGCACTCCCGATCTGGCGCACGTTCGGCGGATCGTGGGCGACCTGTTCGGCGGCCAGTTGCACGCAGCCCGCGTCCTTTCCCTCGCGAATGGCGTTGCGGGCGTCTTGACATCCGCGGTCCTGTCGTTGCACGCCATCGGGCAGGCCTACGCGCGTCTGGCTGAGATCACGCCGAAGAGCGGGGTCAAGCAGGTGGATCGCCTCATTGGCAACGACGGCATCAGCCTGGAGCTGGTCATGGCTCTGTGGTGCAGGCACGTCGTCGGTGATGCTGCCGAGATCCGAGTCGCCATGGACTGGACCGACTTCGACGACGACGACCACACCACGTTGTGCATCTATCAGGTTACGAGCCATGGACGTGCGATGCCCTTGTGCTGGAAGACCCTGCGCAAGTCGCAACTGAAGAAGCGTAGGACCGCCACGGAGATGGGCCTGGTTGAATCGCTGAACGGCTGGTTGCCGGACAACACCCGCGTCACGCTGTTGGCCGACCGCGGCTTCGGCTACCAGGAACTGTACGACGTCCTGGGCACACTCGGCTGGGATTATGCGATTCGTTTCCGCCAAGACATCTACGTTGAGTCGCAGGACGGGGAGCGGAGGAAGGCCGCTGCGTGGGTAGCTTCCAACGGCAGGGCGCGGATGTTGCGCGATGCACGCGTCACGGCGGAGCGGAGGCTCGTGCCGGCTGTGGTGACGGTGAAGAAGGCGGGGATGAAGGAACCGTGGTGCCTCGCCACGTCCCTCAAGGACCGCACCGCCACCGAAGTGGTGGCATTGTACGGCCGAAGATTCACAATCGAGGAGACCTTCCGAGACACCAAGGACCTGCACTTCGGCATGGGCCTGAAAGCCACGCACATCAAGGGGCCCGCACGTCGGGACCGGCTTCTGCTGATGGTTGCCATAGCGCATACCCTGTTGTGCCTGCTCGGCGCCGCCAGCGAAGAGTCCGGACTGGACAACTACCTCAAGGTCAATACCAGCAAGAAGCGCACTCACTCGCTCTACCGCCAGGGACTGTACTGGTACAGCTGCATCCCGACGATGCGCGAGGAGTGGCTGACACGCCTGATGGTTGCCTTCGATCGCATCGTGCGCGAGCATTCTTTCTTCAGCCAATTCTTCGGGATGAAATGAGGGGATGGCTCAGGTCTGGACCCGAATTCGATCGAGGTGCGGCGAGGGACGGTTCGCGGAGAGCGGCGGCTTGGGCTGACGGGTCGCCCCAGCGCGGCGCCGGAGATCTCGAGAGGGTTGCGGCAGGTCTTGCCGGTGAAGCGGAGGATGGAGGCTCGGTCGACGAGGCGGTCGACGGTGGCGATGGCCTGGGGCTCGGAGGGGAAGAGGTTCTTCCGCTGGGTGAAGCGCAGACACAAGCTGATGGACGGACCGGCCGTGAGCGACGGGTTCTCGGTGCACGTGGGTGAGGCGCCTTCGTCTCTGGACCGCAAAGGCCGCGGGGGGCTCGGGCGCGCACTTGTCCGGGTGCGAGTCGAGGTCGGGCACGATGCACCGGATCGTTGCGTGCAGAGCGTTCCAGGCGACGGGGCTTCCGAGCGCAACGGCGTTTCCATGTTGCCCGCTTGCTCGACACGCGCGTTTCCCTCCGTCAGACTCCTACAGGCTCGAACCCTTGCTTGCGTCTTGGAGGATGCCGTGAAGAGAAGAATCGTCGTGGTGCCTCTCGCGCTCGTCGCCGCATGTTCCGGAGTCTCCGAGGAGCCCCGGGACGCCGGCCCCGGGCTCGACGCGATCGGCGAGCAGGCCAGCGGCGGCTCGTCGGGCTCGGCCCCGGAGGATGCGAGCGTCGATGTGACGGATGACGACTCCGCGGGAGGGGCTTCTGGTTCGAACGACGCGGCTGCGGAGGGACAGGACTGCGGGCCCTGGGGCGCGTCGGGGGCCGATCCGGCGCCGGCTCCCTTGAACTGCAATCTTTGGGAGCATGGAGAGCAGTTCAACGTGTCGTCGACATTCGATGGATCGGTCCTCGAGGTTCACCTCGAGTACTACGGGGGTCTCGGCCAGTTCTCCGATCTGACCGCCGTGGTGTCACCGGAGCTCGGGGCTCTTGTGTCGTTGAGCCCCCCAACAGGCGTAGCTGAGATCCATCCCTTCGTGTCGGTCCGCATCGCGCTGGCTGCTGGGGCTTCGGAAGGGACGGTGACCGTCGCGGGCGTGTTGCACGGCAAGGATCAGTGCCACGTCACCGTGGCGTGCCCCGTCGAGCGGATACTGCACGTGAAGGTGTCCGAAGCAGGACCGCCCGAGGTGTCGCTCTCGGCCCCGGAGCGTCCTGGCCCGCGGCAGAGGGTCGAACGCAGGCTCAGCGCCCTGTGGAGCGCGAAGCGCCGCGGTTGATGCCCGTTCAACGAGTGAGGAGACGAGGAACGAAGGGGGGACCGGCTACTCCGACCAGGAGTTCTCGAACTCGCCGACCGAGGATTCGACGGCGGTCAGGACGTCGCAGCGCTCGACCGCGGCCATCATGTTGTTGTGGTCGCGGAACAGGGGGCGGTCGATGTCGAGGTGTTCGACGATCTTGCGGACGGCGGCATGGGCGGCGCGGGTGCCGACGCCGGGGGTGAACTCGCGGAAGTCGAGGGCCTGGGTGGCGGCGATGAGCTCGATGGCGAGGATGCCCCAGGCGTTCTTGATGATCTGGCGCGTCTTCAGGGCGCCGTTCATGCCCATGCTCACGAAGTCCTCCTGGTCCGCGGCGGCGGGGATGGACTGGGTGCACGACGGAGTGGACAGGATGCGCTGCTCCACGATGAGCATGTCGGCGGTGTACTGCGAGAGCATGTGACCGGAGAACATGCCGGCGCCCTTGGTGAGGAAGGCGGGGAGGCCAACGCTCAGGGCCGGGTGCAGCAGGCGATTGAGCCTGCGCTCGGACAGCACGCTGACCATCGTGAGGCCGGCGCCGACCATGTCGATCGGGAGGCTGATGGGAGAGCCCTGGAAGTTGGCGCCGGTGAGGACGACGTCGTCGGCGGGCACGAAGATCGGGTTGTCGGCAACGCCGTTGAGCTCGGTCTCGACCTGCTTGCGAGCGTAGCCGAGGGCATCGCGCAGGGTGCCGATCACCTGCGGGGTGGACCGCATGGAGTAGGCGTCCTGCACCTTGACCTTGAGCTTGCCGGTGACGAGGTCGGAGCCGGCGATGACCTTGCGCAGGTTGCGCGCGGTCTTCACGGCGCCCTTGAAGCCGCGCAGCAGGTGCAGGCGGTCGTCGTAGGGCTTCATGTTCGCGAGCAGCGCCTCGAGGCTCATCGCCGCGGCGATCTCGGCCTGCTTCACCCAGCGCTCGGCGTCGAACAGCGTGAGGCACGACATGCCCGTGATCAGGTTCGACCCGTTGATCGCGGCGAGGCCGTCGCGGGCCTGCAGCCCCGGAATCGGGATGCCGGCCTTCTCCATGGCGATGCGCGAGGGGAGGCGCTCGCCCTGGTAGAAGACCTCGCCTTCGCCCATCAGACACAGGGCGATCTGGCTCATGGGGGCGAGGTCACCGCAGGCGCCGACGCTGCCCTTCTCGCAGACGACGGGGGTGAGCCCCTTGTTGAGCATGGCGACGTAGGTGAGGGGGATTTCGGGGCGGCAGCCGGAGTGTCCCTTGGAGTGGACGTTGATGCGGCTGAGCATGGCAGCGCGCACGTGCTCGACGGGGCACGGATCGCCGATGCCGGCGGCGTGGTTGTAGATCAGGTACTTCTGGAACTGCTGCACCTGCTCGTCGGTGAGCACCACCTCGGACAGCTCGCCGATGCCGGTGTTGACGCCGTACATGATCTCGCGAGCGACGATCTTCTTCTCGAGCATGCCGCGGCAGGTCCGGATCCGCTCGAGCGCTGCGGGTGTCAGCTCCACGGGCTCGTTGTTCCGCGCTACGCGCACCACGTCTTCGATGGTCAGGCCGGTGCCGTCGATACGTACGGTCATGGAAGGTCCTCCTTCGGTCTCTCTACGTCCCAGGCGGGCCTCGGTCTTACCATCGCCGTGCAGCGAAGGATGTCGATATTTCTCGGGAGCGCGCGAGAAACGCGGCGGGGCACAACCCGCTGGTTGGTGTCTCACGATCGGGCTACGCTTGCGCCGATGCACCCGCGCAAGCTCACACCCTTCCTCGCCCCCGCGGTTCTCGCGGGAGTGCTCGCAGCCTGTGGTGACGATGCGTCGTCGGAATGGACCCCGCCGGTGGACGGGGGGGTCTGGCAAGACGGCTC
>CAYMUE010000104.1:0-12148 GCA_964393505.1 uncultured Polyangiaceae bacterium | reverse complement strand
CTGCAGACGCGCAACCCGGCGGCCTACGGCGCGGATTACGCGAAGGACTTCACGGTCACCTACGGGGACGACCCGAACACGTACTCGAAGAACCCGTCGGATCCCGGATCGACTGCGGACGTCCCGAGCGGCTTCTCGTGGAAGACGTTCTACGCGTTCCGGTATGCGAACGCGTACTTCCTGTCGTTCGAGCAGGGGACGCGATGGTGGACGAACACGCCGAAGTCATGGGTGGAGAAGCACCTGAAGGCGGCGCGGGCGGATCCGACGATCGATCACGTATTCGTGTCCATGCACCATCCGATGTACTCGAGCACGATGGCGGAGACGGGGGACAGCGAGTGCATCGCGCCGGTGCGCAAGCACTACGAGGCGCTGTTCCGTCAGTACGACGTGACGGTGGTGTTCTCGGGGCATGCGCACTTCTACGACCACTTCTACGTACCGGACGACGGGCACGCGACGCGGGGGATGGCGTCGCCGTATCCGCACGACGGGGCGGGGGTGCACTACATGGTGACGGGGGGCGGGGGCGGGCCGCTGCCCAACTCGGACTGCGACCCGATGCCGGGGGAGCAGCAGGACGTGAGCCATGCGTTCGGGCAGGCGCGCGGCTGCGGCTACCACGTGACCCACGTGAAGGTTTCGGGCAAGAAGCTCGCCATCGACGTGGTCGGCGTGGACGGCAGCGAGTCGTCGTTCACCACCTCCACGATGGACAGCTTCCGGATCGAGTAGTCCGTCCTCCGCAGCAGGCCGGAAAGCCACGCACGCGGATGTCGGGCGCGCGACGCCGCGGCGCTCGACAACGTGTCCCGAGTTGCGCTACGCAAGGGAACCATGGCCATTGGACCTGCTGATCTGCGAACGATCCCCCTGTTTCAGGACATCACCGACGCGCACCTTGCCGAGCTGCTCAGCGTGTTGGAGCACGTGGAGCTCGCGGAGGGTCAGGAGCTGTTCCGCGCGGGCGAGAAGTCGACGCACCTGGTGCTGCTGACGCGGGGCGAGATCGCCTTGAAGGAAGGCAACGACATCCGCTTCCGGCTGCGTCCCATCGCGCCGATCGGGGAGCTGGGCGCGCTGACCGGGCTGCGCAGGCACACCACGGCGGTGGCCACGGCGAGCTCGGAGATCCTGCGCATCAGCACCACGGATCTGATGGAGTTCTTCGAGTCGCACGGCGACGTCGCGTTCCCCTTCTATCACAACCTCACGCGGGTCGTTGCCGACAAGATCCGCCGCGACACGCGCCGCATGGATGAGATGCGGGCCAACATCATCCGCACGCAGAAGTCGATGAAGAAGCTGCGCGAGCTGGTGCTCGAGGCCGAGGACACGGTGGTCAGCAAGCCGGTGTTCGAGACCCTCGACGAGCTCATCGAGCACAACCGTCGTTGGCACTACATGGTGGAGCCGGCGCACACGCTCATGGCGATCGCGAGGCTCGACGACGGGACGCAGCTTGCGGTGCACGAGATGAGCACGGACTGGATCCGCGTGGCACCGGCGCCCGGACTCAAGCAGGGAGCCTACTGGTCCGGCGTGCTCGTGATCCCCACCGGGGAGATCCCGGTCAGCGGCACGATCGACAACGTGACCCCCGACGGCGCGCTCATCCAGCTCGACATGCTCATCGCGTCGTATCATTCGACCCTCGAGGAGTACCTCACGCGGGTCCACATGCTCGACTTCGTGGTCTGATCAGCTCCCACTGTCCTCGGGTTCGTGAAGCGGTGTGGGACGGACCGCGTGGGGTCCACGACCGCGCGGTGCTGGCATCTGCTGGCGGGACATCAGCCACGGATGGACTGCCCGAGCCCTTCGAAGGCGACATCGTGGTGTACCGCACGGCCGCCATGAACGTCCCCTCCTGACGTATTCGATTCAGTGGGACATGTCGGCCCTGGATGCGGATTCGATCTGCGTCCCCCATGCCCTGCACGAGCCAACGGTTGAGAGCCGTCGGCTGAGCATGCAGAAGCCCTGGCGGGCTTGGGGAGTCTTTCGAGAGCGCGGGCGGCGGTGAGCGAGATCCTCCCCGATCGCCGCCGGGGTCGGGCTCGAATCTCCCGCGGCTCAACGCCACCGTGCGACACCCGTCGAGCGCTGCCTCCGGCAGCCGGACCTCGTTGCTGTCGTGGCTCCCTTCGCCCATCAGACCCCGACGCCGCAGCATCCGGCAGACACGCTCGCAGATCGTCGCGACCCTGCTCGCCAGCTCTTGCGCCGACGGCGGCTCGACGAAGTGAAGCCTGGTCGTTCCGCCATCCTTCCGTGAGTACACGCCGTCAATGGCCCACGCGTGTCGGACGGGGCGTCGGGTGGGGGCCGTGGGAGTGCATCACGCGTCGGACCACGCGGTCCGACGGTTCTCTTACCGCCGACGGCCAAGAGCCGTCGGCTGGGCGTGCAGAAGCCCTGTCGGGCTTGGAGGGGGAATCTTCCGAGATCGAGGCCGGCGATCATCGACATCCCCCCGATCGCCGCCGGGGTCGGGCTCGAATCTCCCGCGGCTCAACGCCACCGTGCGACACCCGTCGAGCGCTGCCTCCGGCAGCCTCACCTCGTTGCTGTCGTGGCTCGCTTCGCGCATCAGACCGCGGCGCCCCAACTCCCCGCCTCGCTTGCGATACAAGCCGAGCAGCACCCGCATCACGATCCGAATCACCGCACTGGCTCATCGAGCACAACCGGCGTTGGCACTACGTGGTGGAGCCGGCCAACACGCTCACGGCGATCGCGAGGCTCGACGACGGGACGCGGCTTGCGGTGCACGAGATGAGCACGGACTGGATCCGCGTGGCTCCCTCGCCCGGGCTCAAGCAGGGGGCCTACTGGTCCGGCGTGCTCGTGATCCCCACCGGGGAGATCCCGGTCAGCGGCACGATCGACAACGTGACCCCCGACGGCGCGCTCATCCAGCTCGACATGCTCATCGCGTCGTATCATTCGACCCTCGAGGAGTACCTCACGCGGGTCCACATGCTCGACTTCGTGGTCTGATCAGCTCCCGGGCGCCAGCATCCATCTCCCCGCCGCGAGCGCCCCGAACCGCACCTGCCCGTCGCTCACTCTCGCACGCTGCTCCGCCCCCGGTCCGCGCAACACCGCCGCCTCCCACCCCCCGGGAAGCACGAACGCGACGTGGCTCACCGCGCGCTCGACCGTCACCGCGATCGGCTCGCTTCCCCTCAGACCCGCGGCGCCGAGATCCACGCGCGCGGCGCCGGTGCCCGCCTCGACCGCGTGGAGCCGGACCTCGCGAGCCTTGAGCTCGATCGTGACGTCCGCGCCGCCGAAGGTCCCTTCCCGCGGCGGTGACACCTTCAACCACCATGCGCCCGCGTAGCGCGCAGCGCTCGTGCGGAAGCCGACCCTGGGGGGTGCGCTCTGGCGCACGCTCGAGGCGAACAGCTCCATCATCGGCGCAACGGCGTCCTCGACCACCTGCAGGCTGTGGCCTCCGCGGTCCGGTGCGATGAGCCTGTGGTGCGTGAACCCCGAGCGCGCGTCGGCATCGGCGAGCATCTTCGACTGGGCGAAGGGGCTCACCTTGTCGTCGCGCGCATGCACGAGCAGCACCGGGAAGTTGCGCGCGTTCTCGTGGAACGACAGCACGCTGTAGCGCTCCGCGGTCTTCTGATCCCGCAGGATCGAACGCACGTACGAGTCGAGGTCATAGCGGCTGTCGCCGTAGAAGGCTGCGACCGCGGCGAACCGATCGGGGAAGTGGTAGGCGATCTGCAACGCTCCCGCGCCGCCCATCGATACGCCGGTCAGGTAGACCCTGTCCGGATCGACCTTGGCCTCGCGCGACACCAGCTCCACAGCCTCGAGCACGCCCTCCTCGGAGGCGCCGGTGTACAGCAGGTTTCCCCGCGGATCGGGCACCAGCACCAGCCAGCCCCGTCGATCGGCTTCGGCCATCATCTTCGAGTGCGCGAACCCGTGGATGTTGCCGTCCCATCCCGGCAGCGCCACCACGAGGGGAAGCGGCTTGTCGAGATCGGCGCAGCGCGGGACGAGCAGCGACACGGTCTGCTGGGAGCCGTCGATCCGGCTCGCAAAGGTTCGCGTGAGAGGGCCCCGTGCTCGCCTGGAGGCGACGCCTGCCTCGCTCGCGCCCGACCAGCGGAGCGCGCCCACGTGGCTTCCGAACACGAGCCGGATCGCGAGAATGTTCGTACCACGATCCAATGCGAGCGGAGCCTCGAGGAACACCGGTCCGTTGCGGAGCGCGCTCGCCCCGACCTTCTTGCCGTTGAGATAGACCACCGAGCTGCCGGTGCGCGCCCCGAGATCGATCGACAGCTTGGAGGGGTCGGCGGACTCGGGCACGACGAACGCGCTGCGGAGCCACACGACGATCTGCTTGGATCGGCTCTCGACGGCGCGCGTGGAGGGAGCGTCGAGCGGCTCCCAGCCGGTGTCGTCGAAGTCGCGGAGCGCGAAGCGCTTGTCGTCGCCCACGGTCATTCGCCACCGCGCGATGGGGATTGAGCCGGACGGATCGATCGCCTCGGCGAACCAGTCAGGGGGGAGCGCGCCGCGCGCCGGGCAGGGATCGGGGGAGACGGCGGAGGATGCGCTGGCCGGGGCGCTGGAGGGCTGGGCGAGGGCGCTGGAGGGGGATGCCGCGGGAGCCGGGGCGGACGGCATGGCATCGACCGCGGGCGGGGCGGCGATCCGTGACCGATCGGTGCAGGAGGCGACGGAAACGAGCAGGCAGCACGACAGGGCGAACACGCGCGGCATGGGACGGTCATACACGGGCGCGCGCCTCATGGCGACCGGGAGGCCGGGTCGCTATGATCCGGGGGTCTTGCGCCGCGTGCGCGAGGCGCGGGGGCTGCGATGCAATCGAAGCACACCAGAGAGATGATCGAGCCGGGCGTGGTGCCCGCTCAGTGGTGGAGACCGATCGACGGGGGGAAGCTGCAGTGCGACCTGTGCCCGCGGGCGTGCCGGCTGTCGGACGGCCAGCGCGGGTTCTGCTTCATCCGCGAGCGCAGGGGCGATCGGCTCGTGCTGACGAGCTACGGGAGGGCGTCGGGATTCTGCGTGGATCCGATCGAGAAGAAGCCGCTCCATCACTTCCATCCCGGATCGAGCGTGCTGTCGTTCGGCACGGCCGGCTGCAACCTCGGATGTCGCTTCTGTCAGAACTGGGACATCTCGAAGGCGCGCGAAGCCGATCGGCTGACCGACGTCGCGATGCCGGACGCGGTGGCGCGGTCGGCGGTGGAGGCGGGGTGCACGAGCGTGGCGTTCACCTACAACGAGCCGGTCATCTTCGCGGAGTACGCGATCGACTGCGCGCGCGCCTGTCACGAGCTGGGGGTCAAGACCGTGGCGGTCACAGCGGGGTATGTGAGCCCCGAGGCGCGACGGGAGTTCTTCGCGCACATGGACGCGGCCAATGTGGATCTGAAGGCGTTCACGGAACGCTTCTACGAGAAGCTGTGCTTTGCGCACCTGGAGCCGGTGCTCGACACGCTGCGATATCTGAAGCGCGAGACCGGGGTGTGGCTCGAGGTGACGACGCTGCTGATTCCCGGGGAGAACGACTCGGACGACGAGATCGCGCGGATGTGCGACTGGTTCGTGCGCGAGCTGGGGCCGGACGTGCCGCTGCACTTCTCGGCGTTCCACCCCGACTTCATGCTGCGGGAGCGGGGCAGGACGCCTGTGTCCACGCTGGTGCGCGCGCGCGAGCGGGGGTTGTCCGCGGGGCTTCGCTACGTGTACACGGGCAACGTCTACGATCCAACGGGGCAATCGACGTGGTGCCCGGGGTGCGGGCGCATGGTGATCCAGCGGGACGGCTACGAGCTTGGGGCGTGGAATCTCGACGACGGGGGGAGGTGCCTGGGCTGCGGGCAAGCGATTGCGGGGTACTTCGAGTCGGGACCCGGACGGTGGGGCTCGCGCAGGATGCGCGTCACGGTGAGGTGAGGCGCGGAAAACAGCCGCGTTCGATCGCGCCGCGATAGAGCTGCGCGATCCGATCCACGCTCTCTCCGAAGTCGAGGGAGCGCGCCAGCTCAAGACCGTCCCTGCCAGCGCGCGACAACAGCGCAGGATGGTCGAGCAGCGCGTCGATCCTCGCGGTCAGGGCCTCGACATCGCCGGATGGAAAGCGGAACTCGTCGCCTGCGACGAGCCGCGACGCCGCGCTTTCGGGGCTGTCGGCGACGAGCACGGGCACGCCCAGGCTCATGGCCTCGAGCACCGCGAGCCCCTCGAGCTCCACGTCGCTGCAGTGCACGAGCAGATCCGCGCCCGCGAGCTCGTCGAGCAGCTCTTCGCGAGGCAGGTAGCCGATGCGTGCGCGCGCGGGTCCGAGGGGCGCAGCGAGCCGTGCGAGCAGCTTCTCGCGCGGCCCCTGGCCGGCGACGACCAGCCGGATGCGCTCCCTGTACCGCGAGCGCTGCACCGCCTGGATCAACAGCTCCTGCCGCTTCTCCGCGGCCAGACGGCCGACGATCATGATGACGAACTCGCCGTCGTGAAGGCGGGGGCGAGCCACGACGTGCTCCCGCGCGTCGAGGGGAACACCGTTGGAGACGACAACCGTGGGGGCCCGGAGGCCGTGGGCGCGGAGCTTGAGCGCCGCGAACTCCGAGGGACACAGGACAACGTCAGCCCGATCGAACAGCCGGCTGACCCAGAATCGATAGACCCTGCGGCAGAGCCAGGGCCAATCGATTCCCACGCTCAAGAAGCCGTTCTCCGGCTGCACGTGAAAGCCCGCGATGACGGGGCGCCCGGCCCGATGCGCCTCGTCGAGCGCGGCAAACGACAGCCAGAAGGGGAACTGCAGGTGAACGACATCGACGGTCGCGAACAGCCTCGCAAGCAGATCGCGTCGCGGCCACGCCATGACGAAACCCTGATCGCGCATGGCCCGGATCGGAATCTGGAAGGCGGGCATGCGGACGCAGTCGGGTCCGTCCGCGTCGGCGCTCACGACGACGACGTCGTGCCGTCGGCGCAGGCCCTCCACCAGACGGCGCGCCGCAACCACTCCGCCGCTCGGCACCCCGGCCCGGAACGTGTCGCACACGAATGCCACCCGCAGCCGTCGCTCGATCGCTTCGATCCGGTCAATCCGCCGCACGCCGGAGGCGTCCTCGTCCCCGGTCCGCTCCGGACTCCGATCGAAAGAAGCGGCCATGGATTCCCTCCGAACAAGCGATCGAGCCGGCCGTCGAAGAGCGTCTGTCGCGCTCGACTTCACCCGCTAATCGGTCGGGAAACAGGCTCGGCCCGGGCCTGTTCGTGGAGTCCGGCGCTCCCGACGTCCAGGGGGTGCGGGGACGGCGCTCGCGCACCATGGATGACGGGGTCGAATCAGCGGAGCACGGGGGAGCGCATGGCGACGGCGATGGCGATGCAAGGGGAGGAGTCCGCGCCGCGGGGCCGGCCGCGGGAGCGATGGTTGCGCGAGTGCCTCGGGATTCCTTCGGAGGCCAAGCGCGTGCTGATCTTCGCGGAGACCAGCCACTGGGATCCGAACTGGCTGCACACCTCGGAGGAGTACTTCGACCTGCGGGTGCGAGACACGATCGACGCGGTGTTGCGAGTGCTGGAGGCGGAGCCTGCGCGGGTCTTCTCGATGGAGTGCGTGTTCTTCCTGCGGATGTACTGGGAGCGGGTGCCGGAGCGGCGCGACGAGCTGCGGGAGCGGATCAACAGCGGGCGGATCCGGCTCACGGGCACCGGGATCACGACGCCGGACACCACGCTTCCGATCGAGGAAGCGATCGTGCGCGACTACCTGTCGGGGCGTCAGTGGCTGCGGAGCCAGGGAATCACCGCGGATCCCGGGCTCGCCTATCTGCCGGACAACTTCGGCAACTCCCCTGCCCTGCCGGCGATCCTGCGCGCGATGGGGGTGCGCTACGCAGCGATGTCGCGCATCGACGGCATGCACTTCCCGGGCGACGACTTCCGCACGTCGGGATTCTATCCGCGGCCGGGCTCGAGCGCGCGGGCGCTTCACGACCTGGCGACCTTGGACTTCGTGTGGCGGGGTCCCGACGGATCCGAGGTGCTCTGCCATTGGAATGCGTTCACGTACTTCCAGGGGGACATGCTGGCCTGGCGGGGAATCATCCGTTGGATGAACCGCGTGGTGGGGTGGAGCGATCGGTCCGCCTGGCATGTGGACGGCAAGATTCACGGGTATGCAAAGCGTCTGGGGCGGGTCGCCCTGACGCCGTATCTGCTGTGTCCCATCGGGTGCGACTTCAACGATCCGATACCGGATCTGACGGGACTGCTGAATCGGCACAACGACAGGAGGTTTCCCAGGACCGGGGTCTTCGCGGTCAACGCGGCGATGGAGGACTACCTCGAGCTCGTGTCGGAATACCGCGCGAGCCTTCCGGTGGTCGAGCTCGATCCGAACCCCTACTGGATGGGATTCTATGCGTCGCGGCCGCAGATCAAGCAGCGCTGCCGGAAGCTGGCGGGGACTCTGCTCTCGACGGAGAAGCTGTTGGCGGCCAACGATGTGCGGGAGTCCGTGGAGGCGACGGAGCTGGTGAATCGCGCGTGGGACAGGGTCATCCTGAGCAACCACCACGACTTCATCACGGGGACGGCGCCGGGGCGGGTCTACCGGCTCGAGCAGGACGCGTGGCTGCGGGAAGCGGAGCAGATGGCGGCCGCGGCGCTGGAGATGGCGGTGGCGAGCCGTTCGCGAGGCGGCGGCGCGGAGGAGGCGGCGCCATGGGATCCGCCGGACTTCGTGTTTTCGGACGGCAGGCTGGAGGTGAGCACGCGATGGTATCGGGTGGTGATCGAGGAGGCGAAAGGCGGGTGCATCACGGAGTGGACGGTGCCGGGTGCGGAGCGGAACCTGCTGCGAACGCCGTCGAATGATCTCGTCGTGCACCGCGACTCCGGGGGGTTGTGGCGCATGGGGCACGAGTACCGCGGAGGGAGCTTCAGGGAGCTCGATCGGGTGAGCCGGCACCGAGCCAAGCTGCGCATCTGTCCGCAGCGCAGGGCGTTAACGGTGGAGGTGGAGGCGGAGCTCGACGGGAGGCCGACGTTGCGAACGCTGGTGTTCGCGGCGGACAGTCCGGTGGTGCGCATGCGCGTGCAGGGGGAGGCGGGGCGGAGGCGCACGGTGACGTGCCGGTTCCACCCGGCGGTGCGTCCCGAAGGGCTGGCGATGGATGTGCCTGGCGGGGTGGTGCGGCGGGAGTTGGGCAAGGGGCATGCGCCGACGTTCTGGGCGGCGAGCAGCTTCGTGCACCTGATCGATCGGCAGGATTCCCGGGGCATGGCGGCGTTCTTCGGGGGGCCGGGCTGCGTGACCGCGTCGCCCCAGGGGGCGATCGAGTGGGTGGTGCTGCGCAATGCGCCGCGGGAGATGGCCTGGAGAATCGTGCCGGTGCCGGCGCATCCTGCGCGGGGGGAGAACGACGAGGCGCACGGGTTGGAGTACGCGGTGTGGTTCACGGCGCACGGCGACTGGCGCGCGAACGGCTTGCCGATGGCGGCGGAGGAGGCGCTCGAGCCTCTCGGCACCGACGTCCGGCACGTGCACAATGCGACACGGTGCGTCGTTCAAGCGCCGCCGAACGTGATGCTGCGCGCGCTCAAGCGCGCCGAGGACGGCCGCGGGCGCATCCTGCGTCTGCTGACCTACGGCCGCGACCCCGTGACCTTGAAGCTCGCCGATCGGTCGGTCCACCGCGTGGTGCTCTGCGACGCCATGGAGCGCGATTTGTCGGAGAATCTGCTCCACGGCGATTCGTGCACGATCGCTCCGCCGGGAGCCATTGTCAGCCTGCGGCTGCTCTGACCGGGCCGGCTCCGCGCTACGGCTGCGAGGCGGATTTCTTCACGGTGGTCGAGCCGATGGAATACGGCTTCGGGGTGGGGTCGCAGACGGTGTGGACGTCGCCGATGATGATGGCCTTGGCGGTGACACGGTATTGCCAGAATCGCTGCTCGATCCTGGTGCCGGGGGGTGCCGCGACCTGGACCTGGAACTCGAAGCTCGGGGGTGTGTAGCTGCCGCCGTCGGGCACGTGGGCGGGCAACACCATCGACACCACGCCCCCCTGCTTGGAGACCCGCGCGCCGGGGCGCACGTTGGCCGTGCCGGTGTTGGGCACGATCCGCGCGGAGCCGCTGACATAGGCCGTTCCCGCGGGCACCAGCACCGAGGTCGTCATGTCGTGGATGTATCGCAGTCCCGTGTGCGAAATGATCCCGGAGCTGCGCCCGTCGATTCGCACCGTGAACACCTGCCCTGCGTCCACCATCGCGGGGACGTCCACGATCAGGTCCGCGTGCTGCCCGCTGGGGCCTCGGTCGCAGGACAGCGGCACGCTGACCGACGTCGCGGCGTCGGAGAGCGCAGGGACCGTCGTCGCCGCGGCGCAGGCAAGCGCCGCCAGGAATCCTGACCTCGTCCTCGACTTCATCGCTCGTCCCTCCGGAATCGTCTCGGGGATGGCACCTGATCGGTCGATAGCACGCGAATCGATGACTCGGTATCGGGGGAAGTCGGACTTCGTGATATGCGCGTTTCGTACGGTGAGTTGCGAGCGAATGAGCGAGTCGCACCGACTCGGAAGCACGCTTGAATGAGGCAATCGGCGACCGAATCGGGACTGCCCTACAACGCTCCGGGAGAATGAGCGGAGGTCAGTCGACGGGGACGATCGTCAATCGCCATCCGGGCGCCGCAGGGCGCTGACTTTCCGGTGCCCTGCTCGACACCTCGAGCCGGCTCACGCCCTGGGGCAGCGCGACCTCGACATCGGAGCCCGCGTCGGCCAGGCACTCCCCTCGATCCGAGAGCCAGGCCGCGCGCACGAGCACGCCCGGATCCCCGAACACGCGCGTGCGCAGCCGCGCCGGAGCCGGCAGCTCCAGCACATAGACCGCGGACGCGGATCCCTCGGCGCCGCACGCATGCCGGATCGGCTCTGCCCGCCCCGTCTCGCCCACATCCACGAACGGCAGCTCGTCGATGACCCACGGGGAGGCCCTCGTGCCCTCACCGGCCACCCCGGCAGGATCGCCCTCGACCGGTGCGTCCTCGATCACGAACCGGCGCATGCGGTCGAGCGTGGTGAGGGCGAGCAGGTTGCGCACGTTCATGCCGGCAAGGAGCGCTTCGGGCGTGAGCCAGCACCCGCGTCCCTGGGAGCCGACGATATGGGGGCGGGGGTGGACGCCGTCGTCGGCGAGACCGTGGGACGGGATGGCCTGCAGGGCGCGGTGGTAGTCCATCAGGGGGAGCTGCCTGGACTGGGCGATCACGCGCACGACGGCGTTGAAGTCGGGGATGGCGGCAGACGACGCGGGCTTTCGCAGCTTGGGCGGGACGGTGCTCATCAGCGGGATGACGCCGCGAGCCAGGAGCCAATCGACGTCGAGCGAGAGCTCGCGCTCGAACTCCCGCACGGCATCGAGCGTGCTTCCGTTGGTGCCGAACATCAGGAAGGCGAAGCCGGGCTGCGTGCCGTACCATTCCTTGTCCAAGGGGCTGGGGCTCCCCTGCCGCGGATCGCGTGCGGTCCACCCCACGCGTGTCGACATGCTCGCGCGGTCGAACGAGGTCTTGGGTCTGCCCAGATGGACCTCGTTGAAGAAGCGAAAAGTCGGCTCCAGGTGGCCGTACTCTCCGAGGTCGATCGGCTGCTCTGCAAAGCACTTGAGAAAGTGGTTGGAGATCGTGATCGAGTCGCCGACCTTCATGAACACGTTTCGCCGCCCCTTGGATCCCGCCAGCACGGCCTTGAGCCGATCGACTACGGCGCGCGTCATCGGCGAGTACAGGGGACCGACGCGATAGCGCGTGAGCGTCCCGGGGCGCGAGGTCGGGGCGGGGATCGGCGCGGGCGACGGCGTGGAGACAGCGGTCGAAGAACCCGCGACGGTCTTGGCAGCGGACGTTGAAGAGGCAGCGGCCGGGGCGAGCGCGACGTCGGTTCCGGGCTCGGGGCGGGAGGGCTCGGGGACGTGGCTGCACGCGAGCAGGGGAGCGAGGAGGCAGCAGGAAGCGACGACGGATGCGAAGGCGAGCCGCCGATGGATCCGCGGACATCGCATGCGAACGCCGACGAACATCTCGATGCGGAGCATAGCGCGGCGGAGATTGGAGGCTCAACGA
>CAYMUE010000103.1:0-22801 GCA_964393505.1 uncultured Polyangiaceae bacterium | reverse complement strand
GGTGGCGTTGGCGCAGCCTGCGACCTACTGGATGAAGGGCAACGTGATCCACGTGGATGGGGGAGAGGCGATCGCGGGCTAGCGTGCGGCATCGGATCCGGCCCATCCTGAATCGCGCACCTGGGTGACTCCGCCGCTCGGCGGGGTCATCGCTGCTGCGCGCGCAGGGCGTCAGCCCTTGACGAGGGTCAATCGCGGTCCGGCGTGGAAGGCCGCGATGTGGCCGCTGTCCTCGGCGAGCAGCACGTTGCACTGCTCGTCGACGCGCACCAGATCCGGAACGAGCTCGCTGGGAACGCTCCCCAGGGGTTCGCCATCGCTCGGTCGGATGACGTTGACCTGCTGCTGGGGAACGAACAGCGCGCCGGAGCGCACGACGGGCTCGAGGTGTCGCGGGACGTCCGCGTCCCCCTCGCGAGACAGCTTCTTGCGCCACCGGCAGGTGCCGTCCGACAGCTCGATGGCGGACACCTCGCCGTTCGCTCCGTTGACGATGAGGGCATCATCGACGATGAGCCAAGCGGAGGTAGCGGGGGCGAATCCCGTCGGAACGGTCCATCGGACGGAGCCGTCTTCGCGGTCGAAGGCGACGAAGCCGGTGCCGCGAGGATCGTGAATGGACAGGACGACGACCTGTTCGGCCGGGAGGGGAGCGCCGAGTGATCGAACGTTGGAGGGGATGTCCATTCGCCAGCGGGACACGCCCGACCACGGGTCGAGGGCGAGCAGGGACTCGGCGGTTCTCGAAGCCGGAGAGGCGTCCCCTGCCACGACGAACAGGGCGTTGTTGTCGTAGGCGGCTGGACGGCAGAAGCGCAGGCGGTCGCGCACTCTCCAAACCATCTCGCCGGTGGCGGCGTCCACAGCCGTCAGGGTTGGTTCGGAAGACGAAACAACCAGCAGCTTGCCAGCCCTTCGAACCTTGAAGAAGCGTCCCCGGCCCAGGGCGTGGCGCCAACGGATCTCTCCGGAGACGAGGTCAAGTGCGGTGATGTGCCGTTCGCCTTCAGAGACGACGAGCAACCGAGGGAGCCCGGGCGCGTTGACGACAGCGCCAGCGGGCATGCCGCCGACACGCGCGGCGAGGCGGACGCGGGTGGTGACCTCGCCGGTCTCGAGCTCGAAGAAGCTGACGGTTCCGTCGGGCGCCAGGCGGACGATGCCTCCGGGGGCGGCGACGGAGACCCCCTTCTCGATGGGGGCGCGCCACCGGACGGTCCCGGACGGGCGATCGACGCAGGCGAACTCGCGGGCGCCACCGATGACGACGTGGTCGTCGAGCATGAAGGTGGATGCGAGATCGATACCGGGGACGGCGGCTTCCCAGGTGGAGAGGAAGCGCAGGCGCCCTTGGTTCCAGTGCTGCTGCTGCGCGCGCCCCGGCAGTGCGTCGGCGTAGGCGCGGTAGCTCTCTGGCGCCTCGTTGACCTTGGTGTCGTTGCGCACCGACTCGCGCAGGTCGTCGGACAGATCCTTCACCGCGTCGCGGAACACCCGCATGCGCAGGTTGTTCTGCTGTGAGCGATCGTGCCGAAGGATGGAGCGGGCGATTGCGCGGCCGAATACGACGACTGACTCGACGAAGCTCGGGACGGTAATGGAGGGGAAGGTGGAAGCGTTGCGGAGTCCGCCTGTGCGGGGGCCACCGAAGGTCAGGGCGAGGGTTCCATCGCTGGTAAGGCGCGCGGTCACGAAGACGCCGGCGGTCTCGGAGCGGTGGTGAACGGCGCGAGCGCTGACCCAGCCCTCGAGGATTTCGGCCGCCTCGCGAACGAGTGTTTCGGCTACAAGGAACACGAAGGTGTCCCCGATCTCCCGGTGGAAGTCGCCGACGTCGATGGCGAAGCGGCCGCGCAACAGGAGCGAGTGCAGATCGTTGCGCTCGAGCTCGGCGTTGCCGGCTGCGGTGTTGGGGCGCTCGCGCATCGAGAACGACGCCGAGAAGCTGATCGGAGCTTCGCTCTGGCCTTCGGCAGTTGCATCGACGCATTCCGGCGCGGGGGCATCGGGCCAGGTCATCTCGCGCAACTGACGCCGTGCCGTCTCGAGGTCGGCGGCCACAGGCGGCGGCGCCCCTTGGCGATCGAGCACGTCGGACAGGGTCGCCAGGATGCCCTTGAGGAGAGCGTCACCGCGGATCGGGCGTTCGTAAACGGCGACCTGCGGGCACGCGCCTGCTTGGAAGACGGTGAGCAGGGCCTGCTCTCCGCAGGCTTCGAGGCCGAGCGCCCAGGCATCGCGCTGATCGTAGAACCGCACGGTGGTCCGCGCGCATCGTCCCGAGGCGAGGTCCGCCGCAGCGAACGCGAGGTCACGCAGGAGGGGAAGTGCGTGGTCCTGCCCGATCCGTGCGGTGACGTTGGTTCCGTCTACCAGCACGTCCACCACTCCTTGCAGGGTGGAGAAGGTCCGGGAAGCGGTCCGCTGGCGCCTGTCGATGAGGATCTGGAAGGCCGGCATGTGGACCAGATCGTAGGCAAGGGATGCGCGCTCCATGAACTTTCCGGACCGGATTGTCATGGAGTGGACAGCGGCGCCTCGATGCTGCTAACGGGGCGCTCATGGGGGCAGGTCGCCGCCTCGTCGCGCCCCTCGTCGGGCTCCTGGCAGCGGTCGTCCCGATGATCGCGGTGTGGGGGTTCACCGTCGATGACGCGCTGATCAGCGCGCGGTACGCGCACAACATAGCGAACGGGCACGGGCATCGCTTCAACGTGTTGGGGCCTTGGACGGACGGTGTGACGCCGTTGCCGTGGCCATGGATCCTGGCGCCGTTTGCCCGCGCAGGAGTGGAGCAGACGCTGCTGGTGGCGAAGGTGATCGGGGCGATCTGCTGGGCGTGTGCTGCAGCGGTGCTTGCGGCATCTGTGGCGACGGTCGTTCCGCGTGCGCGTTGGTGGGGGTGGGGCGGAGTGCTGCTGGTCGTGCTCACTCCCAGTGTTACGGCGTGGGGAGTCTCCGGAATGGAGACCGGGGCAGCCATTGCCCTGGCGACGCTGGTGGTGTCGGCGTCGAGGCTGCGGATGACGGGATCGTTGATCGCGGGGTGCGTGGCGATGTTCCGCCCCGAGATGGTCATCTGGGCGGTCGTCATGGGCGTCGGACGCGGGCTGCTCGAGGCGCGGGAGTCCGCCAACGAGAAGGCTGCTGCCAGGAATATCGTAGGACGAACCATTCTCCACGCTGTCGTCGCGGCTGCGCCGTTCGTCGGGATGAGCGTCTTGCGCATGGCGATGTTCGGTTCGGTGGCGCCGCTTGCGTTGCGGGCCAAGCCGAGCGATCTGCAGCATGGCCTGGTGTATGCGGCGGCGACGCTCCTCATTGCCGGACCACCGCTCGCGGTGATCGCGCCCCGCGGCTGGCTGTCTCTCGCGCTCTGGCCCAGGGTGATCCTCGCCGCGTTCGCCGCCCACACCCTGACGGTGGTCGCCGTCGGGGGGGACTGGATGCCGATGTCACGGCTCTTCGCACCGGTGCTCCCGTCGCTGGCGGTCGTGTTCGCGCACCTGACGTCCGCGACGCGATGGCCGTCGTCGCTAGTCCGATGCGCGCTCTGCGCGGCAGGGCAGGGGTGGGTATGGTTTCGCGTGGGCGTCGACGCCGGCAGGGTGGGGGACGATCGCGCCGGATTGATCGCGCAGACCCATGCTGAGCTTCGCAATGACTCGGTGGTTGCGGCGTTGGACGTCGGGTGGGTCGGGGCTGCGCATTCTGGCGATGTGATGGATCTGGCCGGGCTTACGGACCCCGACATCGCGTCGCTGCCCGGGGGGCACACAACGAAGGCAGTCACCCCGATGCTGCTGGCGGGCAAGCGAGTAAGCACGATCGTGCTGCTGTTGCCGGCGGGCGTGGGGGAGTCAGAGGCGTGGGAGCGGGGGCGCTACGCGCGTGGTGTGGAGTCGAGGATCGCGCGCATGGGGTGGGTACGGGACCGGTTCCACCATCGCGCGACGATTGGGACGCGCGAAGGACTCCGCTACGTGCTGCTGGAAGCGCCGGGGAATTGACTCGTCCTGAGCGAGACACGACCGAGGGTCTCCACGAGCTCCCAGCGTGATCCTCGGTCATCGGCGACGGCCAAGAGGACCTCGGGAGGGAGGGGGACGCAGCGCAGTCGGCGGTTGCCGAAGGATGCGCCGGCGACGCAGAGCAGGACTTCGACGCGCCCGTCGAGGGAGCCCAGCTCGAAGGAGACGTGCGGGTCGCGCGGATCGATGCGGGCTTCAAGGATGAGGTGAGCGAGTCCCTCGGCGACGTTGCGAATGAGCGGGTCCTCGAGCGCGTCGGGGCCGACGGCGTTGACGGTGTCTCGAACGATCGCGAGCTGGAGTTCATCCTGCTGGTAGCGGTTCGGATCGTAGCGATGTGCGGAGAGCGCGCAGGGGATCAAGTCCCAGCCCGGGCTGTAGGGCTTGATGTCGAGGACGGGCGTACCGTCACGGAAGTCGAGGCGATCGAGGTGCAGGACGTTTCCCTCGATGCGCAGCATCCTTGCAGCGCTCAGCGCGATCGGGTTGGGGCGGGCAGGGGAGCGCATGGCGAACACTCCGCGGGTCGGGGCGCCGTCGGGCACGCTGCGACCGCGCGCGTGGGTTGTGCGCAAAGCGCCTTCGAACCAGCCGAAGACCCACAGGTGGCTGTCGGCGAGGAGGCCATCGAGACCGGAAACGAAGGGGTCGAAGAGCTCGATCGAAGCGGGGGCGCCGCCCTGGCGCGGGATCTTGACCGACGGGTGGAACGGAGTGTGGGCGATGCCGATGGGCTCGAGCCGGATCATGTCGCGGATGGTTCCATGCGACGAGCGGAGACGCCACCCGTGAGGCACGGGAACCGCGGGATGTGGCACGCGGGACGTTGACCGGAGACGAGGGCACGCTAGGGTCGAGGCGGCGAACAGCTCGAGGACGTGAGATGGGTGAAATCGACCGCGTACAGGGACTGCTATTCGATCTCGATGGCCTTCTGGTGGATTCGGAGCCGACGTGGTTCGAGGTCGAGGGGGCGTTTCTGAGGCGGTTGGGGCACGAGTGGACGCGAGCGGATGCGGAGGCGTGCATGGGGCAGGGGACGCCGAACACGCTGAGGATCTGGCGGGAGCGCTTCGGGGTAGAGGTCGACATCGAGCGCGACACGGAGACGATCCTCGACGAGGTGGCCGCGCGCGCGGGGCGAATGCCGTTGAAGGAGGGAGCGTTGGAGTTGCTCGACACAGCCTGGGGCAGAGGGCTGCCGATGGCGATCGCGTCGTCCTCGCGGCGACGTCTGATTCAAGCGGTCGTTTCGGCCAAGGGCATCGACGGGTACTTCCGGGCCATCGTGTCGGGGCAGGACGTGCAGCGAGGGAAGCCGGCTCCGGACATCTTCCTTCGAGCGGCATCGGCGATCGGTGTGCCGATCGAGGAGTGTCTGGTGTTGGAGGACGCGTTGGCTGGCGTGCGAGCGGGAGCGGAGGCCGGAGCGTGGGTCGTGTCCGTGCCGTCCGTGCATCACCCGGAGTTCGCCCGATTGTCGACGGTGGTGTCGTCGCTTCGGGACGTCGCTGGGTGGTTCGTCGGTGGAACGGGGTGACGGGCGGGGGGCGTGCGCTCAGCTTGCGCGCTTTAACCAGAGGCTGTATCTGGGTTGGGATGCGAATCATTTCGGCGCAGGCACTGGAAGCCGATCCTGGGCTCTATGGGGAGATCGCGCAGGTGCTGAGCGGTGACGGGCTCGTCTGCTTCCCCTGTCGACGGCAGTACAGCATCGCGGCCTCGTTGTTGTCCGAGGTCGCCGTGATGCGGCTCGTGCAATCGAAGCGTCGCTCGGAGAAGGCTCCGGCGCTGGTCTTCGTGCCCAATCGCAAGACCCTGGCCGAAGTGGTGGAATCGGTGCCCGCGTCGGCAGCGCCGCTGATCGACGCGTTCTGGCCGGGGCAGCTCACGATGATGCTGGAGCCCAGCGCCCAGCTGCCGTCCAAGGTCCTCAAGACGTTGGGGCAGAAGAAGCTCGGCAAGATCGGCGTGAGAATCCCGTCGCCCGGGATTCCGCTGAGACTCGTGGAGGCGTTTGGCGGCCCGGTGTTGACGAGCAGCGCCAACCTGTCGCGCAAGAGCGGGGCGCACTCGGTGTCGAACATCCGCAAGGCCTTCAGCCACACGGTGGACCTGTTGATCGACGCGGGAGATCTTCAGCCCGAAGCGCCGTCGACGGTGGTGGAGTTGGTCGAGGACTCGCTGCAGGTGGTGCGGGAGGGGGGGATTCCGGCCGAGAGCATCCTGGAGATCCTGCGAAGGAGCGGGCAACCCGCGGCGGGGTGACCTGACGGCTGCACTCAGTTCGCAAGCAGAGCCCTGGTGGGGTACTCTTGGGCTCATGAGGCGATCGCACTGGATGGTCTTGTCTTGCGTAGCTGCGACAACGGTGATGGCTGCGTGCTCGGCGGGCCCGTCGGACACCATGTTCGAGCCCGCGGGCGGAGGCGCGGGAGCGGGCGTGGGAGGCGGGGGCGGTGGGTTCATTGAGCTAGGTGGGTCGGGGGGAGGCGGGATCATCGACGGGAGCGTGGAGAATCCGACGGACGACTGCGCGGAGTCGGCGAAGAAGATCTACCTGGTGACGGAGGAGAACTATCTGTACTCGTTCAACCCCGACACGCCGGGGATGGCGGCGTACAAAAAGATCGGCGTGCTGAAGTGCAACTCGAGCAGCACGCCGCAGTCGATGTCGGTGGATCGGGCCGGCAAAGCCTACGTGTTCTACAGCTCGGGTGACCTGTATCTTGTGGACACCTCGAACGCGAGCTGCATGCCGACGAACTACTCGCACCCAGCACCATCGGCCCTGTCGTATCAGCTCGGGATGGGTTTCACCGCCGACGCGCCGAGCTCCATCGGTCAGATCCTGTACATCCAGAGTCCAGACTTCGGACTTGCGACGATCGACACCGGCTCCTTTGCCGTGAGCAAGAAGGGCGTGTTCAACGGCGTTGCGGCGGAGCTGACCGGGGGACCTGACGCGAAGCTGTTCCGATTCGAAGCATCGACGACGCAGCTCGTCGAAGTCGAGCAGGGAAGCTGGAAGCTCTCCACCATCCACAAGTTCAACCTGAGCGACGTCTATGCCTGGGCTTTCTCGCGATACGCGGGGAAGTTCTACGTCTACACGGCGTCGAGCGACGGCTGGACGAATGAGCCAAGCCGCACCACGATGTACGACCCGGATACCAACACCGAATCCACGCGGGACGCGAACCTCGGCATGACCGTCGTGGGAGCCGGACAGTCGACCTGCGTGCCCCCTCCGACACCCAAGTAGCGACCTCCGGGAAGACCTTCGGCTGAACCGGTTGATGTTGGTGCGCGGAGGCGGCCTGGCCGGTCGTCCCTGGTCCCTTTGCGGCGTGCGGAGGCTCCGTGAACCAGGGAGATGCTGCGTCTTTGCCAGGTCGTCGCCGCAGGTGCTATCAAGGACTGAGGGTGAAGCAACCAGGAGCGCAACCGTATCGAATCGTGGGCCGCTATGCGCTCTATGGAGAGATCGCGTCCGGTGGCATGGCGACGGTCTACTTCGGACGCTTGATCGGGCCGATTGGCTTCTCGCGCACGGTGGCGATCAAGTGCCTGCACCCGCAGTACGCGAAGGACCCGGACTTCGTGTCGATGTTTGTGGACGAGGCCCGTCTGGCGGCCCGAATCCAGCATCCGAACGTGGTCCCCACCCTCGACGTGGTCACGATGCAGGGGGAGCTCTTCCTGGTCATGGACTACGTGCAGGGGGAGTCTCTCTCCAGGTTGGCTCGGAGGGCCCGCGCATCGCAGTCGATGACGATCCCTCCCCGGATTGCGCTCGGCATCGTTGCGGGGGCGCTCGACGGTCTGCACGCAGCGCACGAGGCACTGAGCGAGCGGGGTGAACCGCTTGGGCTGGTGCATCGCGATGTCTCGCCGCAGAACATCATGGTGGGAATTGACGGTGTGGCTCGCGTCCTGGACTTCGGAGTGGCGAAGGCGACGGGGCGGATCCAGACCACGAACGACGGCCAGCTCAAGGGCAAGGTTTCGTACATGGCCCCGGAGCAGATGCAGGGAGGAGAGGTCGATCGGCGCACGGACATCTATGCGGCGAGCGTGGTGCTGTGGGAGATGCTCACGGGGCGAAGGTTGTTCGACGGGGACAACCCGGCGCGGATCATGAATGCGATCGTGACCTCGGCGATCGACCCCCCGAGCCGCTTCGTTCCCGGGCTTTCCCCCGCGATCGACGCAGTGGTGATGCGAGGGCTCGCGCGGGATCCTGCGAGTCGCTTCGCCACGGCGCGTGAGATGGCGGTGGCCATCGAGGCCTCGATCCAGGTTGCTTCCACCCGTGAGGTGGGGGACTGGGTCGTGCAGACCGCTGGAGAGTCCTTGGGGGAGAGGGCGGAGCGGTTGAAGGAGATCGAGAGCATCTCGACCGTACTTCCGACGCAGGACCTCGACACGGGGCGAAGCGTGGGCGCGGTGTCCTCCCAGGACACCGGCTTGTCGCTCACCACCAACAGCTTCGCTTCGAAGGTGAAGGCAGATAAGCTGAGGCTCGCGATTGCCGCCGGAGCCGTGGCGGCCGTTGGGGTGGCCGCGGTCGTCTGGCTCATCATTCTGGTGTTCGACGGGGGCCCCGCTCGCACCGAGGGCGCATCCTCTTCTCCAAGCGCCACCGCCGACACGTCCCCGGACCCAGTCGCCTTGCCCGCCGTCTCCGCCTCTGCGACGGCCGATGTTGATCCGGAGCCTGCGGTGTCCGCCGAGCCTGCGCCGTCGGCGTCGGCGGCTTCCAAGACGCCGCCTCCGCGCAAGAGCGTTCCCGGCGTCACCGGACCGATCGCGCCGAAGTCTCCGGCGGTGAACTGCAACCCGCCGACTTGGGTGGACTCCAAGGGGATACGGCACCCGAAACCGGAGTGCTTCTGAGTCTGGCGGGGAGCGGGCCCGTTTCTGCGTGAGAAGGGCGCGGAGGCTTGCGCAACGGTTGACCGTCGGAGGGAAACGGGGGAACTTGGCACTCGGCCCACGATCTCCACGGGCCAGGCGACCCACAGGAGTCCGCATGCGAAAGCCTCTGCCAACCCTCGCGCTCTGCGCTCTCGCGATGGTCGCAACGCACACGCGCTCGGCGACAGTGGATGCTGCTCCTGGGGGCACGAAGGCGCAGTGCATCGCCTCGTACGAGCAGGGGCAAACGTTGCGGCACGACGGGAAGCTCGCCGAGGCGAGGGAACAACTCCTTCTGTGCATGCGCGACGTTTGCCCTCCGCTTTTTCGGAAGGACTGCGATCAGTGGTTGAAGGAGGTCGAGCAGACGATGCCTTCGATCGTGATCGTGGCCAAGGGGGCGAAGGGCGAGGATCTCTCCGACGTCACCGTGTCGATTGACGGAGAAGTGGTTGCGCAACAGCTCGACGGCAAGGATCTGCAGGTGGATCCGGGCAACCACGTGATCCGGTTCGAGCACGGGGATCTGCCGCCGATCGAGCAGAGCGTCCTCATTCGGATCGGCGAGAAGCACAGGGCGTTGACGGTGCGCTTCAAGAGCGCGGGGGCGACGGGTGAGTCCGACGGGCAAGCCGCCGCAGGGAAGGGGACGCCTGTTCCCGCGTCGGTTTGGGTCCTCGGGGGGATCGGAGTCGTCGCCCTGGGAAGCTTCGCCTACTTCGGCTCGCAGGGGCGATCCGACGTTGACGCTCTGCAGTCCTGCAAGCCCTACTGCGAGCAAGGCGATGTGGACAGCGCGAGGACGAAGCTGATTGTCGCGGACGTCTCTCTTGGGATCGGAGTGGTGTCGTTGGGGATCGCGGCCTACAAGCTGTTCACCCGCTCCGACGCTGTCGCGAAGGAGACGTCGTCTGCCGGCCCGCGAGTGCACGTTGCCCCGATGGTTGGAGGGGGGGCTTTCGCAGGTATGACATCGAGCTTCTGAGGCGCCCTAAGGGGCGGCGAGGGGGGTGACGTACCGGGCAGCCACGCCCTCGGCCCGTCCGTGATCTACGGTTGCGAAGACCCGGACCCTCAGTGCTCGGAGGCGGGCACAGAAGCGAAGGAGCGCCGATGTGTGACCGCGGGCGGTCGCGAGCGCCGTGCCACTGGACTCCTCCACCGCGGTGAGCTGCAAACCCGACGCTCCGGCGCTGGTGGCGGCGACGACGTGCAGGCAGGTGTTCACCGCCGCGGGCACGTCGAACTGAGCGCGACGTGTCTCATCGAGATCGAGTCGTTGGACGTCGTAGAGGTCCCGCACGGCAACGATGGTTCCGCCAGCATTGGCGCGTCCGAGCAGCCGAGAGGCCGCGAGAGGGAGGCGGAGCAGCTCCGGCGCAGGGGACTTCTCCGGGCGGCTCTCGACAACGAAGGGGCCGGCGCGCCCCGAGGAGGAGAGCTCGAGGGACACGCGGGTGGCCGCCGTGGAGCAGCCATGGAGCGTGACGTGCTCGCCGCCCTCCGATGTTGCGATGAGATCGTTCTTCGCGCTCCACAGGGCGCAGCGCATCCCGACCACGGGCGCCCCGCTCATCACGTCGAGCCGCGAGCATCCCGAAGGGAGATCGAAGGTCATCGAGGTGTTGACTCCGGGCTCCACGCTCCCTGTGCCGACGTCGGCTTTCGCGGAGAACCCTGCGCGCGACAGCGCGACGGAAGCCCGTTCACGCACCTTCTCGAGGGCGTCCATCGGGCCCAATCGGGTCGCATCGGGGCGCACGGAAAGGCTCGCGTGATCGCCGACGGAGGAACGCGCGACGACGATGGCGACGAGCCCGTGACCATCGTGAGGACGAACCGACACTGTCACCTCGCCGTCCACAGGCGAGCACAGCAGTGCGGTTCGCTCTCTGCCGATGTTCGCTGCACGAGCGAGCTCCCGGCCGACGTCGTCGGTGAGCACGACCTCCAAATTGGCCGTCTCCTCGTTGGGGACCACGAGGACATCGAGACAGCGGTTCGCCGGGAGAGGTGCAGACAGGTAGACCGGCGACCGCGGAGTCACGGACACGGCGACCTTTCTCAGGTCCTCCCAGGTCCCTCCGAGGGCGCTTCGCCGTCGGGCGATGATCGCGTCGAGCCCGGGCCAGGGCTGAGCGAATGCCTGATCCGGTGGCGCGAGGCGCGCGCCGAACAGCTTTACCACGCGCTGCGCGTCGCGGACCGGGAGTGCCTGGACGCCCACCGCTGCGAAGCCGTGACCAGCCGCGACGCGTGCCGAGACGTAGACGCGCTTCGGGTGGGGCGGACACAGGACGAGCGCGGGCTTCGGATCGGTCGCCTGGTCGACGGCGAGCGGTATCCCAGCATCGTCGTACGCCAGCAGATCGAGGTCCTCAATCCGCGCGGTCGCCCGGGCGAAGGCGAGGATGCATGCGCCCGGCTCGAAGCTGACGAATCCCCCGATGCGGTCCCCCTCCGACACGGCGGAAGAGGCCAGCGGTTGGACGGGACCGGCGCCCAGGGCTCGCGCGATCCCGGCATCCTCGTCGAGCAGGGGGCCAGGGTCGATCGCGGTGCTTCCCGGGACCACTTCGAGCGCTGGAGCTGCGGGGAATCCGGTGGGCGCGGAGGGGCGTGATGGCGGCGTCGGGGCGGGGAGCGGACCGTGACATCCGGCGCACGCCGCAGAGCAGAGGACGGAGAGCGCGGACGCGCAGATCGCGCGAGCTCGGGGCGTCACCATGGATCCGCCGCTCCCGGCGGGTGCGCTCCTACGCGCCACGCCCCTGCAGCCCAGTGCACGTTCGAGCCGGAGACGTCGATTTCCGCGCGGGCTCGGCCGCTGCCCTGGGCGCAGAACGTGACCAGTGAGGCTTCGGAGCCCATGGGCCCTGTGTCGAGGTGTTTCGAGCCGCCGACGTGCACGGCTGCGCGAACGCCGCGGTGTTCGCCTCGAGTGAGCGCGACGATGAATGCGTAACAGCCCGAGGGATCCAGCTCGATCGGGATGATGGTGCGGCCGGACAGCCCTTCTCCCTCCCAGACCGGCGGTGCATCCAGAGCAGGCGTGCGGCGTCTGCGGTGCGCGGTCGATGCCGCTGCCCGCGCACGCGGGCCCCACTCCCGAGGGATTCCTGGCGGGATCTGCCATGTCCCGTGAACCAAGGCCACCGGAGCGTCGCTGACGCTCCCCGCCCAGACCAGCGCCGCTGACGTCGTCTGTCCAACGCACGTCTCGAGCGCGGCGTCCGTCGCCGAACCCCGATCCTGGGCCAGGACCCGGTCCTCACGGTCGTGAAGCTCGGCATCGACGTCGAAGGGGACTCCGGGGCGGGTCGCGGGGATGAGCACCAGTCGGTGACATCCCTCGTCGAGCTCCAGTCCGAGGCCCGAGGCCGTTGGCGAAGCGTTGGGAGGGAGCACGCGCCGCGGACGCAGCGTCCCTCCAGCGGTGGTGACGCGTCGCTCGGCATCGGCGATCCGCACCGAGGACTGCGCGACGTCGGGAGGAGGGCCGACGTCGACCAGGCTCGCAAGCGCCCCCACTCGCCGTTCGGGCAGAATCTGCTCCACGGAAGGAAGCGGCTGGTCGCTGTGCCCCAGGAGGGTCTCGACCGCGCCGCGTCCGCCCTGGACCCGCACCCAGAGGTCATCGAGATCGGTGCGTCGGGGGCCGCATTTCGTGATCGAAGCCACTCCGGCGAGCCCAGGCGTCAGTGGTCGCGGAAGCTTCCCTCCCTCGTCGTTCGCGGCCAGCGTGAACGACGTCGTTCGTTCCCCGAGGATGAGCACCGTCGTGCACGCCTTCTTCGTGAGAGGCGCGGTGGCGGTGGGCAGCAGCCGACTCCTTCGGTCAGCGTGGAGGAAGCGTGGTGGAACCCAGGTGACCTCCGAGCCGGCGTTGCGCCATGCGTTCTCGACCCGAGCAGCGTCATCGGCGAGGGGCTGCGCGCTGGCGATGGAGCGCAACGACCCGACGGCGAGCAGCGCTGCGACTGCAGCGAGTGTGCGTCGGGTGTCCATGGCCCTGGACGCTATCGCGTCGGTCGAGAGGCTGCCAGTGGGGATGGCCGACGGCCGGGAAATTGTCGGCAGCGCATCTGCAGTATGTGGGGGGCGGCGGCAGTCGCTAGGCGCTCCACGCGAGCAGCACCTCGCCCCAGTACAAGCGGTGATAGTCCTTTTCGGGATACAGCGCGTCGATCGAGCGATCGAGGAAGCGGGCCGGGTCGATGTCCGCGGTTGCGAGGACCCTGCACTCCAGGCTGAGGATGGCGCCGGCAACGCGAGGGACCTTGACGTTCTGGCTGGCGACGGGGGCGATTCCCGCGGCTTTCCACTTGTCCACGTCGCGTCCCGACAGGTCGCCGCACACGGCGAGGGCGTTGCGGAGCTCCGGGGCGAGGAAGTTGAGGGTGAAGGCAGCGCTCTGCTCGAGGCATTCGAAGGTGTGCCGGGTCGGCCTCACGAATACGGTGCACACGGGCCGGTTCCAGAGGGTTCCGAATCCTCCCCACGAGACGGTCATCGGATTGGGGGTGGTGATGCCCGCGACCAGAAGTGCCCAGTCCTTGTCCAGGATGCGGAAGGGTTCGAGCTGCAGCTGATCGACTGGCGTGGGGCGCATTCGGGATGACCTCCGGTGGATATTCGCCGGGACGTTACTACGGGCGTGCGCCGTGTGGCAAACCGACGCTGACCATCGGCCGGAAATGGTACCATGGTCGTCCTGGAGGGTAATGCCATGGTCCCTGGTACCAAGATCCTGGTCGCGACCGATTTGACCGAGACGTCGGAGGACGCCATCCGGCTTGGCCGCGCGTGGGCAAAAGGTGCCGGCGGCGAGTGGACCGCGTGTCACATCGTCGAGAACGCCCTGCACAACAACGTCCTGTTTCCCCAGCTCGTCCAGCAGGAGGCGCTGGCCCTGGTCCAGATCGAGCGGGAGGCGGAAGCTGCGTTGCTCGAGCAGGTGATGCGAGTAACAGGCGAGACGGACGACGCCGGGGTCTCCTTGATGGTGGAGCTCGGTTCACCGGCGGCGGCGGTCGTGGAGTCTGCCGAGCGCATCGGCGCCGGGTTGCTGGTGGTCGGTGCCGGCGTGAGGCCCGGCATCGGCGACGTGCGCTTGGGAAGCGTGGCGGAGAGGATCGTCCGCTACGCCCATTGCCCTGTGCTCGTGGCGCGTGCCCAACGGGATTCCGATGTCGTGCTGATTGCCACGGACTTCTCCGACACCTCGCTGGCGGCGGTGCGGTCGGGAGTGGACGTTGCCCGCATGCTCGGAGCGCGTGTGGTGCTGATGCACAGCATCGACGTGGCGCCGAGCCGCCTGGTGGGGTTGGGCGTTCCCTTCGGCACCTCGCCGGTCGTTCCGCCTCCCGACGTGTTGGAGGATCTCGGTAAGAACGTCGAGGTTCTCCTTCGCGACACGGCGGAACGAGAGGGGATCGAAGCGGCGTTCCGTGTGGAACACGGGGATGCACCGGACGCCATCTGCACGGTTGCCCGCCAGCTTGAAGCGAAGCTCGTGGTTCTCGGAACCGCGGGGCGGACCGGCTGGAGACGTCTTGCGCTGGGGAGTGTGGCAGAGCAGGTGGCGCGCAGTGCTCCCTGTCCGGTGCTGATCGTCCGGAAGGGGAAGGTGTAGGAGAGGCGCCGGATTTCGTGTATCCCACGAACGCGTTTGCGAAATACGTTTAGTCCGGTGCCGAGGAGACGTGCGACGGCTCCTCGCCGGGGACCGCGTGACGGGCGGGGAGGGGCGGTGGTTGGGTGCGTTCGGGCCAATCGGATTCGGGAGTGTAGGAGCGGTCGAGGCGCAACATCGCTTCGGGGCTGGCGATGGGCCACTCGGTTCCCGGGGCTCCTGGGGCGGAGGAATCGGCCCATTGGTAGCTGCGCTCCCGAGAATCGACATGGACGTACTGGGTGCGTGGGTGGGTGTAGACGCCGATCCCGGCGCGCGGGAATCCGCGGACGAAGCTCGCGAGGTCTCCCGGGCGGACGCCGGTGAGCTTGAAATCGATGGCGCGTCCCTGGGCATGGAGCCCTTCCTGGCGAGTGCGCGCCTCGCGGTAGCCGCTGATCAGCACGATTTCGCCGCGTCCGAAGTGATACGCGGCGCGGAACATCAACTGGATCGTGCGACGATCCATCGGCGCGCAGCGGACGTCGTCGGGTCTTGTGGAGTCGCACAGGAGCAAGTCGAGACGCTCGAGGGCATCGGGGCGCAGCCCGCCCCGCAGATCGTAGAGCAAAATGTCCGCGGAGTCGCCGGTGTTGAGGTTGTGCACGTGGATCGGCGGGAGTCGTGCGAAGGACCGATAGTGGGTCGAAGGCTCGGCGAAGGCATCGGCGATCAGGGGTACGAAGGCGGCCGGTTCGAAGTCGTGGGCGGAGGGGGGGGCGCAGTCGGAAAGGACCGGCCAGCGCGCCTGCCCGCAGACCTCGAGGATCCCCCAGGCAATCGCTGCGAGCAGAAGCGGGCCCGCTATCGGCGGGCCGCGGCGGGGCTTGAGAACGGGAGACACGAGCGGTCCACTCGACTACGCGCGCGGTCTCTGCGCGGCAACCACGAACCGAGACTCGCATCGGTGATCCTTCTCCTCGCCTCCCCATGCGCTATGCTCGCGTTCAGTGTCGTCGCTCCGATCTCGCTTGAACCGTCTACCCACCGCCGGCCCTGGAAGCCTGACCGCTGCCCCGGGGAGTCCCGCGCTCCCGGCCGAGTCGGTCCCCGCAGTCGGAGCATCGGCCGACGCTGCAGCGACGGATGCCCCGCGCTCGGCGCCCGCCGCCCGGTCCGAGGTCATCGAGGCGCTGCGTCAGAAGATCGCCCGAGTCATCGCGCGCGAGCTGACCGTGCAGCCACCTTGGAAGCCCTCGGAGGGGGAGCTTCCCTTCTTCGAGCAGGAGACGCCCCGGGGCACCCTGTACCACCGGACGATCCGCTACGAGACCACTCACCGCGTGGGGCGCCTGGCCCTGAGCGGAGCGCGTTGCCCCAACACCACTCTGCTCTCGCTGCTCGCGCTCGACCCGGCACTTGCCGGCGTTGACGTGTCGAAGGCGCTCTATCTCGACACCGAGACGACGGGGCTCTCCGGGGGGACCGGGACGCTCGTGTTCCTGATGGGGCTCGGGTGGTTCACCGACGGTGGGCACTTCGAGGTGGAGCACCTGCTGCTCCGGCGGCCGGGCGAAGAGGGGCCCATCCTGGATCGGGTCGCGCAACGTTTCCGGGACTCGACGATGCTGGTCACGTTCAACGGAAAGGCCTTCGATCTGCCTCTTGTCCGCACACGCTTCGTGATGAACCGGATGGTCTTCGCGCCCCCGCCGCTTCACCTGGACTTGCTGCACCTGGCGCGACGGATCCACCGCACGCGGATTGGGGCCTGCAATCTCGGCTCGATCGAGTCGAAGGTGTTGGGGTTCGGCCGTGTGGACGACGTCCCATCGGGGGAGGTGAGCAGCCGCTACGCGCACTTCCTGCGGACCGGCGACGAGGGGGCGTTGGTGGCGGTGGTGGAGCACAACGCGTGGGACGTGGTGGCCATGGCGGCGCTTGTGTCACTTTACGGTGACCCGTTGGGAGGGCTGAGCGGCGAAGACCTGGCCGGGGTCGCCGCGACACTCCACCGTGCCCGTTCGCCTCGTCTTGCGCGGGAGCTTGCCGACGAGGCGGTTCAGCGAGGCGGGGGCGCGGCCGCCCTGCGCACGCGGGCGATGCTCTGCAAGGCGTTGGGGGACCGCGAACGCGCGCTGGCCGACTTCGAATCGTTGCTCTGCGAGGTGGACGACGGCGCGGTTCGTCTCGAGCTCGCGAAGCTCTACGAGCACTACCGCAAGGCTCCGGCGGCGGCGTTGCAGATGGTCGATCGCGGAACGGGTGAGTCGGAGGAGGCCACGGCTCGTCGTCGATCGCGGCTCGAGCGCAAGGCAGGACAGGTCCGGAGCGAGGAGCGTCGCCATTCTCGGCGGGCATCGAAGCAGCAGCCTGCATTGCCCGGTGTTCCGCTGCCGGGGAGCCCGTCGGAGGGAGAAACGGGCGGGGCAAGGGCGGGCGACGGGGAGGGATCGTCTGGTGCACCGGATCCTGGCGATCGCGGTCCATCGACGAGGTGATATGGTCCCGGGCGTGAGCAAGGAATCGAGCCCCTACGCCAGCGAGGAGTACCTCCACCAGTTGCTGTCCAAGGCCGTTGCGGCCAACGCCAGCGATGTTCACCTCAAGGTGGGGCAGCCGCCCGGAGCGAGAGTACGCGGTGCGATGGTCTACTTCCGGGTCGATCCGATCCGGCCGCCGGACACCGAAGCCGCCGCGCGTCTCATCCTGAAGCAGGACGAGGTGGCCTCGGTGACGGAGGTGGACACTTCCTACTCCCTGCCTGGTTTTGGCCGGTTCCGGGTCAACGTCTACCGCCAGCGCGGAACGCTCGCGATTGTGATGCGAGCCATTCCGCTGAAGATCCCGACGTTCGAAGAGCTTGGCACGCCGCCGGCGGTGGAGCTGCTCGCGGAGAAAGACCGGGGACTGGTGCTGGTGGTGGGGGCGGCCGGCAACGGCAAGTCCTCGACACTCGCCGCGATGATCGGCCATATGAACCGCACGCGTCCGATCCACATCATCACGATCGAGGATCCGATCGAGTTCCTGCACCAGGACGAGAAGGCATCGATCAGCCAGCGCGAGGTGGGGATCGACACGCCCGGGTTTGGCGTGGCGTTGCGCGCGGCGCTTCGGCAGGATCCGGACGTGATTCAGGTCGGGGAGATCCGCGACGAAGAGACGATGGATATCGCGCTGAAAGCTGCGGAGACGGGGCACCTAGTGCTCGCGACGCTGCACACGCCGGACGTGGGGAGAACGATCAACCGGATGCTGGCGCTGTTCGATCGGGCGGACCCTTCGGAGCTGCGAGATCGCATCGGGGATTGCCTGCAGGGGATCGTGGCGCAGCGTCTGTTGCCTCGGAAGGACGGCCAGGGGCTGGTACTGGCCAGCGAGGTGTTGGTAGTGACGGGCACGGCGCGAGAGACGATCCGGCGTCCGGAAGGGAACCCGCCGATCAAGGAAGTGCTCGAGAAGGGCGCGCATCCGTATGGAATGCACACGTTCGAGATGAGCTTGAAGATGCTGCTGCAGCAGGGGCTCGTCGAGAAGGACGTAGCTCGGGCGGCGGCGACGTTCTGAGGTGGGCCCGCCCGCGGTGGGGCACACGGGGCGAGGGAAGGGGAGGGCGCCGGGCTGATTCCAGGTGCATTTCCCGGCGTCCCGACTAGAGTCTCGCGCGTGGCTGACAAGGATATGGACAAAGAAGGCACCGAAGCCGAGAAGGATCTCGAGACCTCTCCCGGGGGCGGCAAGTCCCGCAAGCCCGCCAAGATCGAGAATCCCTCTCTCCCCAAGGATCGCAACGCCCGCGTGCGTGAGCAAGCGGCCCGCAAGATGGCCGAAGCCAAAGCCGGCGGGGCCAAGAAGGCCGCGCCTGCCGCTGGTGGACTGAGCACCGAGGAGCTCGTCGATGACGCCCTCGCTCGCGGCGTCTCTTCGGTAACCCGATGGGTGAAGAAGAACGTCCGCCTGATCGAGGGCGGTGTCGTGGCGCTCATCGCCATCGGCATCGGCCTTGCCGTGTGGGACTGGCAGACGACGCGCAAGCTCGAGACGGCTTCCGACAAGCTGATGCGAGGTGTGGAGAACGCCGAAGGGCGCATCATCAAGGCCGACGAGCAACCCGATCCCGAGGACACGGATCCTCGACCGAAGTTCGCCTCGCTCGATGCCCGCAAGGAAGCGACGGTGGGAGCCTACCGCCTCGCGGCCGCGGAGTACTCGAGCACGGGAGCCGGCATCCTCGCGAGGTTGGGGGAGGGTGGGGCGCTGCTCGATCGCAACGACTTCGACGGTGCGTTGAAGTCGTTCCGCGATGTCCTGGCGACACCGCTCGCGCAAGCTGACCTCGACGTGCGGCTCAACGCCACCGAGGGCGTGGGGATGGCGCTCGAAGGAAAGGGCGACGTGGATGGGGCATTGAGGGAGTTCCGGACGTTGGAGAACTCCGAAGTGCGCGGCTACGCGGAGCTGGGGCTCTACCATCAGGCGCGTCTTCTGATGACGAAGAAGAACGACCGCGAGACCGCGAAGGCGTTCCTGGTCAAGGCGCGCGATCGGCTCGCCACCAGCACGGGCGGCGATGCTGCCGGTCCCAAGCAGGAGTTCCTCAAGTCCCAGGTCCACGCGCTTCTCAGGGACATCGACCCGAGCCTCGCGCCCGCGTCGCAATCCAACCCGCTCGACATGATGTCGATCGAGCAGATGATGGAGCAGCGCCGCATCATCGAGCAGCTGCGACGTCAGCAGCAGAACCAGCCCAAACCGCAGCCGGCTCCCTCGTCCGCTCCGGCCGCGTCCAAGTAGCTTCCCAGCCAGGAGATCCCACGTGCGCGCACCCGCCGCTCTCGCCCTCGTGCTCACCTCGCTGGCTCTCTTCGGCTGCGATTCGCTCCGTCGAGGCGCCAACCCCGAGGTCCCGCTGTGGGCCAAGCGTCCTGGCGGTGTGCTCTCCGTCGCGCGGGTCGATCCTCTCACCATCGCATCGCGCATGATCGACGAGCCGTTCGAGAAGGGGCGGCCCGCACTCGACGTGAGCCGCGCGCGGCTGTTCGTGGGGTCATCGGATCGGGGCTTGTATGCGATCCATGCGCAGGACGGATCGACGCTGTGGCGTTTCGAGACGTTGGGCGCGGTGCAGTGCGAGCCGCTCTACGACCCGGCGGAAGACGTGGTGTACTTCGGGTCGCACGACGGGTCGCTGTACAAGGTGGCGGCGTCGGACGGCGCGTTGAAGTGGCGGTTCATGTCGGCGGCCGAGATCGAGCGCAAGCCGGTGCTCGATGGGGGCACGTTATACTTCGCCAACGCCAACGACACGGTGATTGCCGTGGATCCGGCGAGCGGCAAGATGAAGTGGAACCAGCGTCGGGCGCCGATCGGGGGGATGTCGGTGGCGGGATATGCTGGCGTGACGGTGTCGGACGGGCACGTGTACACGGCGTTTTCCGACGGCCACGTGATGGCGTACGACGCGAAGGACGGGTCCGAGCTGTGGAGTCCGGTGGACCTGTCGGCCGAGTCGGAGCAGTCGTTGGGGGCGCAGATACCGAAGTACTTCGATGTCGACACGACGCCGGTGGTGGATCGGATCGCGGCGGGGCCGGTGGTGTACGTGGCGAGCTACTCGAGCGGGGTGTTTGCGTTGGACGCGGACACCGGGGTTCGGGTGTGGGCGAACGAGCGGGCGACCGGAGTGACGGAGCTGGTGCTCTGGACGCAGGCGGCGCACAAGCCGCGGGACGGTGGGCCGACGGTGCCGGCGCGGAAGATCCTGATGGCGGCATCGGGGACGACGGGGCTCTGGGGTTTGGAGCCGGAGGAAGGGACGGAGATCTGGCGCAAGACGCTGCCTGAGGGCGGGGTTTCGTCGCCGGTTCCGATCGCGGGGGCGATTCTGGTGTCCACGACGCGGTACGGGCTGTTCCTGTTTTCGCCGTTGGATGGCGGGGTGATCGACGGTATCGACATGGGGAGCGGGTTTGCGATGGCGCCGGAGGCGCACGGGTTGCGGGCGTATGTGGTTTCGAACGGCGGATCGCTGGTGCAGGTGCACGTGGCGGCGCCGACGCGGGGCAAGCGGACGGGGCTGGCGTTCGTACCGCCGACGTAGCGTGAGGGTGACGGGGGGATGGGTTTTCGGGGCCGAGCGCGGCGGCGACGCCGCGTCGAGGTAGCGAGCGGGCGGTTGCGTGCGCACCGGGCGGCTGCTGGGTGGAGGGCGGGACAAAGCCGGGTTGCCGTGCCCTCTGAAGATCGCATAAGATACATTATGTCAACTCAGAGGGTAGGCTTGGCGGAGAGGCGCCCGCGAGCGATCCCCTGATCCGGCTACTATTCACTTCGAACAACCAGTACTAGTGCCCGCTCGAACTGATGCCCCGGATCGCCGGTCGCTCCGACTCGCGAAGCTGCTCGGATCGCGGGCCGGTCGTCCGCCCTGCCAGGCGGTCCGACTCGTCAACAGGGGCCTGCCAGCCCAGCGGACCGTCTCGACGCTTGCGGCCCCCTAGGCTGCGCGCCCTCGCATGCCTCAGACCCCCGCGTTGAATCGCGTGGGCACGTCGAGGAAGTCGATGAAGTCCTCGAGGCGGGAAAGGTCCGGCACGAGCATGCTCCCTGCGGTGACCGGGATGATGATCCTCAGCCTTCTCAGGCGTGCCAGGACATCCTCCGCGATCTCATCCGGAACCCCGACCTGGGCCGCGAGGTCGGAGGCCTCTGCGCGCACCAGAATGCCGTCGTCGCGGTGCTCTCCGAAGGCCTCGGCGTTGCGCGACAACGCGAGCAGCACCCGGGCCTTGGGATCGCGGTGCATGAGGATCTCGACGAGCGCATCTGCGGAGTCGAGGCGCTTGGCGAGCTTCTTGATGAGTCGGACGGCGATCTCGGCGCTCTTGGTGACCATGGCCTCGAGGGTTGCAGCATCGATGACGAGGCAGCGCATGGGCCCCTCGACGACGACGGCCGTGGCGGTCCTTGGCTTGTTGTTGAGGATGGCCATTTCCCCGACGAATTCGCCCGCGCCGAGGGTGGCGAGGGTCTTCTCCTCAGCGCCGACACGCTTGGAGATGCGGACCGCGCCGGTCTGGATGATGTACATGACCGCGCCTGATTCCCCCTCGCGGAACAGCACGTGGTTGACGTTGAACTCCTTGCCGTAGCGCGCGAACAGCGGGTCGGTCATGGGGCGGATACTAGCTTGGGGGGACGCGTCCGGCCAAATGCCGGGGCGGGGCTGCCTCTTTGCACGGGACGCCCCTCCGCCGGGGGAGATCGCGGGAACCCTACATCCGACAACAATGCCGGAGCGAGCGTTCTCCCCTGCCCTTTGGCCCGGCGTTGACGCGCCCATCGAGGTGCTCCTCCCTCCCCCCCCCGTCGCACGATCTGGATTATTCTTGCAGAACAATGGGTTGCAAGACGGTGCTCATTCAACAGGTTAGGTTCGGGTCAAGGGGCACCTTTTCTTGAACCATTGCTTGAAGATTGTGGGAGAGCGCTCGATGAAGGAATGAAAAAGGCGCGTCGTCGCTGAAGCGGAACGGTCGGGGTGGTGTGGGAAGGAGCGGGGAATGGGAAGAGGGGCGGGAGGAGGTGGGGGGGGAGGTGGCCGCCGCCGGGGGTGAGCGTGCGGCCACAGATCCCGGGCAGGCGACGACTACATGTCGAAGTCGCCCATGCCGCCCATGCCGCCCATGCCGCCCATGCCGCCCATGCCGCCCATGCCACCGCCGCCGGGCATCGGGGTCTCCTTCTTGGGCTTTTCGGCGATGACCGCTTCGGTCACGAGCATGAGGCCGGAGACGCTGGCGGCGTGTTCGAGCGCGGTGCGCACGACCTTGGTGGGGTCGATGATGCCGGCGTCCATCAGGTCTTCGTACTTCTCCGAGGCGGCGTTGAAGCCGAAGCCATCCTTGCCTTCGCGAACCTTGCTGACGATGACGGAGCCGTCGTGGCCGGCGTTGGTGGCGATCTGGCGCATGGGTTCTTCGATGGCGCGGCGGACGATGGAGGCGCCGTTGGCGCGCTCGCCGTCGAGCTTGAGGCCGGCGAGGGCGGCCTGAGCGCGGAGCAGAGCGACGCCGCCGCCGGGGACGATGCCTTCTTCGACCGCGGCGCGGGTGGCGTTGAGGGCGTCTTCGACTCGGGCCTTCTTCTCCTTCATCTCGGTCTCGGTGTGGGCGCCGACCTTGATGACGGCGACGCCGCCGGCGAGCTTGGCGAGACGCTCCTGGAGCTTCTC
>CAYMUE010000102.1:0-22842 GCA_964393505.1 uncultured Polyangiaceae bacterium | reverse complement strand
TGCCGGACCCAGCGCGCCCTGACCTGCCCGGCGCGCCACGCTGTCGCATGGCCGTCGCGCCCCGGTCGCGCCCAACGTCCGGTGAATCGGACGCATGCCGTCGGCGGAATGTTCGGGCGCTCGCGCGCAAACGTCGTGTGTCCGTCGGCGGCATGTTCTCGGTCTGACGCCGGTGGTGGCTCGTGAGGGATGAGGGAGGCTCGCGCCGGACGGGAGGACATCAGAGGCGCAGGTCCGGCGCGGGCCCGCTGCTCTCAGGGCTCAGCGCACGCCGTTTCTGCGGGTGAAGGCGGGGACGTCCCAGTCGCTGTCGGAGGTGGGCAGGAAGTTGCTGGCGACCTGCTGCGCGGCCTGCTGCCGGGCCTGCGGAGCGGGAGGCGGAGGCGCCTGGACGCTCATGGGCTGGCGAGCGGGGACCGAGGGCCTGCGCTGGGCGAGGAGGGGCTCCTCGTACTGCGGCGCGGCCATTTGGCGCTGCTGCATCGGCTGGTGCTGCGGAGGAGCCGAGCGGGGGGTCGAGGACGCGATCTGAGCGGGCACGGACACGAGGGTGCCGCGCTGCGTGTGGGCGTCGAGCTGCAGGTCGGCCTCGAGGCGATCGAAGCCGGTCGCGATCACGGTGACCTTGACCATGTCGCCCATGCTCTCGTCGATGGAGGCGCCCCAGATGATGTTGGCGTCTTCGTGGGCCTGCTCGTAGATGAGGGAGGCGGCCTCCTCCATCTCCTTCATCTTGAGGTCGGTTCCGCCGACGATGTTGACGAGGACGCCCATGGCGCCTTCGACGCTGATGTTGTCGAGGAGCGGGGAGGTGACGGCCATCTCGGCAGCGAGGCGAGCGCGGCCCTGGCCCTTGGCGCAGCCAGTGCCCATGATGGCGCGACCCATGTTCGCCATGATGGTCTTGACGTCGGCGAAGTCGACGTTGACGACGCCGCTCTGCTGGATGAGGTCGCTGATGCCCTTGACGGCCTGGTAGAGGACCTCGTCGGCCTTGCGGAAGGCTTCGACGAAGGTGAGGTCTTCGGCGCCTTCGCCGAGGGTCAGGAGCTTCTGGTTCGGGATGGTGATGAGGGTGTCGACCTGCTCGGTGAGCATCTGCAGGCCCATTTCGGCTCTGCGAGCGCGCTGCTTGCCTTCGAAGGCGAAGGGTTTGGTGACGACACCGACGGTGAGGGCGCCTTCCTCGCGAGCGAGCTGGGCGATGACGGGAGCTGCGCCGGTGCCGGTGCCGCCGCCCATGCCGGCGGTGATGAACACCATGTCGGCGCCCGAGATGAGCTCCTTGATGCGGGTGACGTCCTCGAGCGCGGCCTTGCGTCCGCGGTCGGGATCCGCACCGGCCCCGAGCCCGCGGGTCACGGCCTGGCCGATGGCGAGCTTGGAAGCGGCCGCGCTTGCGTTGAGCGCCTGCGCGTCGGTGTTGGCGACGATGAACTCGACCCCTTCGAGGCCGTAGTTGATCATGGTGTTGACGGCATTGCCGCCGGAGCCGCCGACGCCAACGACCTTCAAAGTCGCCTGGTACTCGTTGTTGGATTCGGGGGCGAATTCGATCGAGAAGCTCATCTGGTCCTCCCGGGGACGGCGTTGACCGCCACGACTACGTTCCTGCTGCCAACCGGTTTCGGGGCGCCTCTTCCCTTCCACCGGCGTGTTCCACTTCATTGCGAGGGGGGAGTCGGAGTTCCGCGTTCCCCCCGGAGAGCCTTCTAGAAGGCTGCCTTGAACCAATCCCAGATCTTCCGGCCCGACTTGTCGGTGCGGACTTCGAGCTCAGGCGCCAGGTCGCGCGCGCGCACGGTCACCACGTTGGAGCGCTCGCGCGCTTGCGAGAGCATGGTGGCTCCGTGCCGGACGAGGCCGACGCCGGTGGCGTACTGCGGGCCCTGGACGAGCTGGGTGATCCCGCGGACACCGACGGGGAGACCCAGACGCACGGGCATGCCGAGGATCTCCTCGGCGAACTCGGTCATACCTTCCATCAGGGCCGCGCCGCCGGTCAGGACCGCGCCCGCCGAGATTTGCTCGATCAGTCCGGTCTCTTCCATGCGGCGTCGCGCGAAGGCGAAGAGCTCTTCGATGCGCGGCTCGATGATGTCCGACAGCATGCGTCGTGCGGCCTTGCGCGGCAGATGCCCGCCCACGCCAGGCACTTCCACTTCCTCGTCGTCGGCGACCATCCGCCCCAGCGCGCAGCCCGAGTTGCGCTTCAGCCGTTCGGCCTCCGCCATCGGAGTGCGCAGCCCCATGGAGATGTCGCTCGTGACGTTGTTGCCGCCCGCGGGGATGACGCTCGTGTGGGCGACACCGCCGTCGACGTACAGGAGCAGATCGGTGGTGCCGCCGCCGATGTCGATGACGGCGACGCCGATTTCCTTCTCGTCTTCGCTGAGCACAGCCTCGGCGCTGGCGAGAGGGGAGAGCACGACGTCGGCCACGGTGAGCCCGCAGCGTTCGGCGCAGCGCACGACGTTCTGGACGCAGGTCGTGGCGGCGGTGGTGAGGTTGACCTTGGAGCCGAGGCGCACGCCGCTCATGCCGATCGGGTCGCGGATGCCGTCCTGGTTGTCGACCAAGAACTCGCGGGGCAACACGTGCAGGATTTGGCGATCGGCGTCCATGGCGACGGCTCTGGCGCCTTCGAGGACGCGCTCGACGTCATCGGCCGTGACTTCGCCGCCGGCGACGGCGACGACGCCATCGGACAGTTGGGAGCGGACGTGGCTGCCGCCGACGCTGGCGTAGACGGTACGGATCTCGACGCCGGCCATGGACTGGGCGGCCTGGACGGCCTCGCCGATGGACTTGACGGTCCATTCGATGTTGGCGACGACGCCCTTGCGCAGGCCTTTGCACGGGACGTTGCCGACGCCGAGGATGGTGATGCCATCGGAATCGACCTCACCGACGACGGCGGCCACCTTGGTGGTGCCGATATCGAGTCCAACGACGATCTCGGAGGTCTCCATGTCTACCTCGTGCAACTCCCAGCGCTGATGGCCTGCTCCGAAGCTGGATCACCAGCAGAACGGGCGGACGCTGCCATGCGCGGATCCAATAGGCCAAGTTTTGTCATGCTCATCGCATCCTCACGACGACGCGTTCGGGGTGGGCCTCGTTGTCGAGGAAGACGACGGAGGGGGAAGCGTGGCGCCGCTCGACCTCCTCGAGGACGCGGGCAGCGCGGAGGATCTTCTGGCGATAGGGCGCGACGCCGAGCTCGATCGTCACGCCGTCCTTCCCCACGATGAGACGCGCCGTGCCGTCCTTGGCAAGCGCGACTTCACCGATGGGAAGCCGCTTCGAGGGGCCGCGCTGCTCGTAGTCGGCGAGCAGCTCCAGGGCGTTACGGATCCGCTTGATGGCGCGAGCGCGATCCTGCGCCAGCTCCTCGGGGCTCAGCCCGGTGATCACGGTGAGACTGGAGGGGTCACCGGGCTCGATGCGTTTGAAGGGCTCGCCCTCGTGGGTGCACAGGTACAGCTCGGGACCGATGGCGACGGCGGCGGCGGCCTCGCGCTCGACGATTTCGACGAGGATGGTGGAAGGGAGCTTGCGCTTGATTGAGGCGCGCTCGATCCAGGGGTCCTGCAGGAGCCGGATGCGGGTGCGCTCGGGGTCGGCGGAGAAGATGTTGGCGCCCATCTTGAGACCGGCGGTCTCCGCGACTTGCTCGGCGCTGCGTCGCTGTGTGCCTTCGACGCGCACGTTGCGGATGGAGAAGCGTGGGCTGGTCAGGACATGGTGGCGGATGCCCCAGGCGACGCCGATGGACGCGGCGACGACGACGAGCAGTCCGACGACGGGCTGCATGCGGCGCATGAAGTCGCGGAAGCGACCGGGGCTCGGACTCTTCTTGCTGGCACGCTTGGATGCGGCCGGCTTGCGAGCGGAGGGCTCCGGACGATCGGGCTCGGGCGCCACGAAGTCCTCGGGGGGAGCGTCGATCACGCCATCGGGCGCCGCGGGCGGGCGGACCCTTCGGTTGGGCGGGAGGCTGCGCGGGCTACCCATCGCCCTGCTTTCTCCGGAGCCGATCGTGCAGGTCGCGGACCGACTTGTTGATGTCGCCTGCTCCCTGGGCGATCACGACGTCACCGGGGCGCACGATGCTCTCGAGGACGTTGGCGATCTCGTTCTTGTCGCCGACGAAGTGGACGTGCTGGTGGCCGTGCTCGCGCAGGGCCTGTGCGAGGGACTCGCCGCTGATGCCCGGGATGGGGGCTTCGCCCGCGGCGTAGATTTCGGTGACGACGACGACATCGGCCTGGTTGAAGGCCGCGGTGAACTCGCGGAACAGGTCCCGGGTGCGGGTGTAGCGATGGGGCTGGAAGGCGACGACGATGCGCTTGTTGTAGGCGGCGCGAGCGGCCGTGAGGGTCGCCTGGATTTCCGCGGGGTGGTGGCCGTAGTCGTCGACCAACGTCACTCCGCCCACCTCGCCGATGATGGTGAAGCGACGCGCGACGCCGCTGAAGGTCGCGAGGGAATGCTGCAGGACGTCGAGGGGAACCTCGAGCTCGTCGGCCACTGCGATGGTGGCGAGGCAGTTGAGGACGTTGTGCATGCCGGGCATGCGGACCTCGAACTCGCCGAGGTGCTCGCCGTGGCGGTAGCCCTGGAAGCGCATCATCAAGCCGTTGGCTTCCACGTTCTTGGCGGCGTAGTCGGCCTGGGGCGAGATGCCGTAGGTCACGTGACGCCTGCGCAGGCGGGGAAGGATCGACTGGACGTGGGGATGGTCGAGGCACAGGACGGCCAGCCCGTAGAACGGCACGCGAGACAGGAAGTGCACGAAGGCGTCCTTGACCTTCTCGTGCGTCCCCCAGTAGTCGAGGTGCTCGGCGTCGATGTTGGTGACCACCGCGATAGTGGGGTTGAGCAGCAGGAAGCTCCCGTCGCTCTCGTCGGCTTCGGCCACGAGCAGGTCGCCCTCTCCCAGGCGCGCGTTGGAGCCGAGCGCGGCCATCTTTCCGCCGACCACGACGGTCGGATCGAAGCCTGCCGAGCGCAGCACGGTGGCGATGAGAGAGGTCGTGGTGGTCTTGCCGTGAGAGCCGGCGATGGCGACGCCGTACTTGACGCGCATGAGCTCGGCGAGCATTTCGGCGCGAGCGATGACCGGGATGCCGCGTGCGCGCGCCTCGACCAGCTCGGGATTCTCGGGCTTGATGGCGCTCGAATAGACGACGACGTCGCTGCCGACGACGTTGCCTGCGGCGTGACCGATGTCGACGCGTACGCCGAGCATTTCGAGCCGGAGGGTGGTGTTGTTGTGCTTGAGATCGGAGCCGGAGACGTCGAAGCCCAGGGATCGGAGGATCTCGGCGAGACCGCTCATGCCGATGCCGCCGATGCCGACGAAGTGGACCTGGCGTACCCTGCCACGGAACATCAGACGCCCTCCGCGAGGCCGAGGAGGTCCTCGGCGATGGTGTCGGCCGCTTCGGGTCGGCCACGGGAACGGGAGACCTCGGCCATGCGACGTCGGCGGTCGGGATCGGCGGCGAGCTCACCGAGGATCGTGGCGAGCCGCGCGGGGGCCGCTTCGGCGGAGGGAACGCACACCGAAGCTCCCGCCGTCTCCATCGCCCGGGCGTTGTGGAGCTGGTGATCTCCGGCCGCGAAGGGGTAGGGGAGCAGCACCGATGGCCTTCCGACCGCGCAGACCTCGGCCACGGAGCCCGCTCCGGAGCGCTGCACGACGAGGTCCGCATCCGCGAGCGCGGCGGGGACGTCGTCGATGAACGGGACGATCCGGACGTCGTCCTTCGCGCCGGCGCGCGCGTACTGCTCGGAGACCTCGGCTTCGCGTCCGCGTCCGCTCTGGTGCGTGACGATGATGCGAACGTTGGTGGCTCGGCGTGCGATGCCGACGGCGGCGGGGAAGTTCTGGTTGAGGGTGATGGCCCCCTGGCTTCCGCCGATGACCAGGACGTGGAGCTCCTGGTCACGGGGTGTGTAGGGCATGGGAACGAAGCCGCGCCGCAGCGGCACGCCGGTCTGCCGGATGATGGAGGAGCGGAAGCCTTTCTCGGCTTCAGGGAAGGCGACGTAGGCGCGCTGGGCGATGGGTGCGACGAGCTTGTTGGCGAGGCCGAGGATCGAGTTGGGCTCGAGCAGTGCGAGGGGGACCCGCATGGATCGCGCTGCGAGAGCGACGGGCCCCGCGGCGTAGCCGCCGATGGACAAGACGGCAGCGGGGCGCAGCCTCCGGATCAGGTTGCGCGAGTCGGGGAGCGAGAGGGTGGCGCGGACCACGCCCTTGACGGCGCCGGAGACGCCGCCGCCCTTGATGGGCAGGATGTCGAGCAGCTCGAGGCGTTCGCCCAGGTCGCCGAGGATGCGCTTCTCCATGCCGCGCTCGGTCCCCACGAACGTGATGTCCGCGTCCGGCACCCTGGCGCGCACGGCCTGGGCGACGGCAACCAGCGGGAAGATGTGGCCGCCCGTGCCCCCACCGGCGAACAGAAGGCGCAGCGTCATGCGGTTCCCTCCTCCGCGGCGGTGACGACGGTCACGCTCGCCTCGGGCGAGTCGACGGACAGCGGGACCACTTCGGGTGGCGCGGCCACCTGGGTTCGCTCACGGGAAATGTTGAGGAGAATGCCGGCTGCCGCGGCGTTGACGAGCAGCGACGATCCTCCGTAGCTGATGAAGGGGAGCGTGAGGCCCTTGGTGGGCATGATGGCCATGGCGACCGAGAGGTTGACCAGGGCCTGGACACCCATGAGGGCGGAGATGCCGAAGGCGATGTAGCTGCCGTAGTCGTCCTGGGCGCGCAGCGCGATGCGCACACCGCGCGAGACCAGCAGAAGGAAGGCGCCGGCGAGCAGGATGACGCCCACGAAGCCGAGCTCCTCGCCGATGATGGCGGCGATGAAGTCGTTGTGGGCTTCGGGCAGGTACAGCACCTGCAGCCCCTTGCCGAGGCCGAGGCCCGTGAGACCTCCGGAGCCGAAGCTCATGACGGACTGGAAGGGCTGATACGCGATGTCCTGGCGGTGACCGGCGAGATCGAGGAAGGCCATGATACGCGACATGCGATAGGCCTTGCTCATGACGAGGTTGACGACGACACCGCCGGCGAGCAGTCCGACGCCCAGCAGGTAGCTGATGCGCGCGCCGGCGACGAACAGCAGCGTGAAGGTGAGGAAGGCGAGCACGAGCGCCGAACCGAGATCCGGCTGTTTGAGGCATAGGAAGATCAGGAACCCTGACATGAGCAGGTGCGGGATCATCCCGATCTTGAAGGACTTCACCCGCTCGGCCTTCTTCGCGAGGGAGTAGGCGAGCCACAGCACCAATGCGAGCTTCACCATCTCCGCCGGCTGGATCATCACCGGGCCGAAGTGCAGCCATCGCGCCGCACCGCCTCGACGCTGTCCCAGCCCGAGAACGGTCGCGCCCATCAGCAGCGTGACTCCGATCAGGATGGGGTAGGTGAGCTTGCGAAGGCGGTGGTAGTCGATGTGGCTCACGACCCACATGACGATCATCGCGAGCACCGCGAAGGCGAGCTGCTTCTTGAGGTAGTACTCCGGATCCTTGTAGCGAACCGTCGCCTCGATGGTGCTCGCGCTGTAGACCATCACCGTGCCGAAGCCGAGCAGCCCGACGAGGGCGGCGCCAAGCACGCGATCGACTTCGCCGACGCGCACGCGCGCCGCAGCTTCCGTGGTGCGGAACCAGGCGGCCAGGCTCATCGCGCGCCCTCCGCGGCTTCGGCCACGAGCTCCCCGACCGCCTGGCAGAAGACCGCGGCGCGATGGTGGTAGTCGCGGAACATGTCGTAGCTCGAGCAGGCAGGGCTCAGCAGCACCGCGTCGCCGCCGAGCGCAAGCTCCAGAGACTTGCGCACGGCCTCCTGCATCGTCGCGGCCCGCACGATCGGGAGAACCCCCTGCGCCGCCCCGGCGATCCGATCCGCAGCCTCGCCGATCACCACCAGCGCGCGTCCGCGCTCACGCAGCGCATCGACCAGCGTGTCGTAGCTCCCAAGCTTGTCGCGCCCCCCGGCGATCAGGACCGCCTTCGGCTCCGAGAGACCGCGCAAGGCCGCAGCGGAGGCGCCTACGTTCGTGCCCTTGGAGTCGTCGTAGAAGCGCACGCCGCGCACTTCGCCGACGAAGGCCATGCGGTGCGCCAGGCCGCGGAAGCTGGCGAGCGATGCGGCGATCGCGTCGCGGGAAGCGCCGAGCTCGGCGGCCATCGCGATGGCTGCGCACGCGTTCGTTTGGTTGTGAAGTCCCGGCAAACGCAGGCTCGACAGGTCGTATCGAGCCCCTCGCACCCTGTCGACGATCGACGAACCTTCGACTGCGACATCTCCTCCGGCGCCGAAGAGGGCCTTGCGAGCGCATCCGCGCGAGGCCTCTCGCAGGCACACCGGATCACCAGCCGGGATCACCGCGACGTCGTCCGCCGTCATGTTCGCGAAGGGGTTGCCCTTGGCATGGGCGTAGTCGTCGAAGCTCGCGTACCGATCGAGGTGATCGTCGGTCACGTTGAGCAGCGCCGAGGCTCGGGCGTGCAGGGTGGGCACCCGCTCGGCCTGGAAGCTCGAGATCTCGAGCACGAAGACGTCGAGCTCCCGATCGACGGACTCTGCCGGAGGATCGCCTAGGTTTCCGCCAGCGAAGACGCGGAGCCCGGTGTGCTCGAGCATGTCCGCGATCCAGGTCGTGACCGTGCTCTTGCCGTTGGTCCCGCCGATGAGGGCGATCGGGGCGTGAATGAAGCGGCTGGCGAGCTCGAGCTCGCCGATCACCTCGCGTCCCGAGCGCTCGAAGGCGGCGAGCGCGTGGAAGGCAGGCACACCCGGGGACACGACGGCGACGTCGGCGTCGTTCCAGGGGACGTCGTCGTGCCCGCCGAGGAACAGCGAGGCTCCGGCCTGCTCGAGCAGGTCGGCCGAGGCGCCGAGGCTAGGGCGGTCGCGCGTGTCAGACGCGATCACGCGAGCGCCGTTGCGGGCACACAGCATCGCGGCCGCGACGCCGCTGCGTCCCAACCCGATCACCACCACGCCACGACCCTTGAGTTCCACCGCGACCTCACCGGAGCTTGAGCGATGCGAGGCTGACCAGTGCCAGCAGCACCGAGACGATCCAGAACCGCACGATGACCTTTGGCTCGGCCCACCCTTTCTTCTCGAAGTGGTGGTGGATGGGAGCCATCAGGAAGACCCGCTTGCCGGTCAGCTTGAAGGACAGGACCTGGGTGACGACGCTGACCGTCTCGAGCACGAAGACGCCGCCGAGCAGGACGCTGAGCAGCTCGTTCTTGGTGAACACGGCGAGCATGCCGAGGCCGCCGCCCAGGGCGAGGGAGCCGACGTCGCCCATGAAGATCTGCGCGGGATAGGTGTTGTACCAAAGGAACCCGACGCCCGCGCCGATGGTGGCGCCGCAGTAGACCGAGAGCTCTCCCGCGCTGCTGATGGGCGGGATGTCGAGGTAGCGGGCCATCGAGAACTTCCAGAACGTGGCGCCCGCCAGATAGGCCCACACCAGATACGTGCTCGCGTTGATCAGCACCGGCCCGATCGCCAGCCCGTCGAGCCCGTCGGTCAGGTTCACCGCGTTGGACCAGGCCACCACGACGAAGATCGCGAACGGGACGTAGACCCACAGCGGCAGATCGATCGGGTGCTTGCTGAAGGCCACGAACGGGATGGAGAGCCGCGTGCGGATGTCGAGCCAGTCGGCGGGGAGCGCGGACTTGTACAGGAACGTGTAGCTGACCGCGGCGCCTCCGACCAGCACCTGGCCGAGCAGCTTGTAGCGCCCCGGCAACCCCCCGGAGCTCTTGAACTTGATCTTGAGGTAGTCGTCGAGATAGCCGATCACCCCATAGCCCGCCGTGACCGCCGCTGTCGCCAGCACGAACGGGTTGCGCACGTCGCCCCACAGGATCGTCGGCACCAGGATGCACAGCAGCAGCAGCGCCCCGCCCATCGTCGGCGTGCCGGCCTTCACCTTGTGCGACTCGGGGCCGACGTCGCGGACCACCTGCCCGATCTGCTTCCTCTGCAGCTCGCGGATGAACCACGGCGCCAGGAAGAAGGCGAGCACCATCGCCGTGATTGTCGCGGCGATGGTTCGGAAGGGAACGTAGCGCAGGACGTTGAGCCACCCGAGCAGGGCGTGATGACGCAACGGGAACAACAGCTCGTAGATCATCGGACGCTCCGCTCCGCGCCTTCGAGGACAGCCACTACGCGCTCGAGCGCCACGGCACGCGAACCCTTCACCAGCACGATCTCCCGGCCCGTCAGGGCCTCGGTGACCACCGCAGCCGCCTCCGTGGCATCACGCACGAAGACCGCGTCAGCACCCGCGTCGGCTGCACCCTTGCGGATCAGCTCCGCATTGCCGCGCACCGCCACGAGCTTCTTGGCGCCGCTCGCGGCAGCGACCGCACCGAGCAACAGGTGCTCGCGCTCGGTGGCCATCCCCAGCTCGCGCATCTCACCGAGCACCAGCACCAGCTCTCGACCCATGGAGCGCGCGAGCTCGGCGGCGGTGCGGATCGACGCGGCCATCGAAGCCGGATTCGCGTTGTACGCGTCGTCGATCACCACCACGCCCGAGGAGAGCAGCCTGGGCTCGAGCCTTCCGTGCTCCCCTTCTGCGGACTGCATCGCCAGCGCGACGACAGCGGGGTCGACCGCGCCCGACGAGGCAGCCATGGCGACCGCCATGCCGGCCGCGCAAGCATAGGCGCCAGCCTCGCCGAGCAGCAGCGCGCGAAGCATCACGGATCGATCGACACCGCAGGCGCGAACACGCAGGGTGATGCGCTGGGCATCGAGGCCATCCGGCGCGCGCTCGGTCACGCTCACGTCGTGATCCGGCCCGAGACCGAAGGTCCAGGCGTCTCGCGCCCTGGACCGCAGAAGCTGCGCGGAAGCCCTCGCGTCGTCACCGTTCGCCACCACCGCGCCAGCGGGATCGACGGCCTCGAGCAGCGCGCCCTTCTCCCACGCGATGTCCTCGAGAGCGCCCAGGCCTTCGCCGTGGGCGCAGGTCACGAGCGTGAGCACTCCGACATCGGGCGCCGCGATCGAAGCGCCGTAGGCGATCTCGCCCCTGGAGTTCGTGCCGATCTCGACCACTCCCCAGGCGTGGGAAGCGTCGAGCCCGAGCAGGACCATGGGCATGCCGATCTGGTTGTTGAGATTGCCGCGCGGCGAGTGCACCGCTCCGGGGGCAAGGGACTGCAGTGCCGCAGTCACCGCGCGCGAGGTCGTGGTCTTGCCTGCGGAGCCCGTGATCGCGACGATGCGGCCCGCCCTGCCCGCGCGCCGCGCAGCGCGCGCCCAGCGCACGCGGTGAGCCGCCGCGAGCTTCCCGAGAGCGACGAGGGTATCCGGAACGCGCACCACCCAGCCGTCCCCCGGGACTTCGACATACTGAGAGACGACGGAGCCCGCGGCACCCGCGGAGGAGACCGCAACGACGAAGGCGTGGCCGTCGAAGCTCCCGCCGCGCAGGGCAACGAACAGGTTGCCGGCGGCGAGCTTGCGGCTGTCGGTGCACACGCCGCGCGCAACGGCATTCGCCCCCCGACGCACCAGCACCCCGCCTGTGGCGGCGAGCACCTCGTCGACCGTGAAGGTCGCCTCGTTCGGGGGCAGCTCGGTGGCCATCAGCCTTTCCCTCCCGCGCGCGATTCACGGCGCTCCCAAAGCGCCTTTCGCGCCTGCTCCCGATCGTCGAAGTGCCGCACGTCGTTGCCGATGATCTGGTAGGGCTCGTGCCCCTTGCCCGCGATGAGCACGACCTCGCCGGGCTTCGCCATGGACACCGCGAGGTCGATCGCCGCCCCGCGATCGGGCTGCACGATCACCTCCGCGCGCTGCCCGCGGAGCCCCTGCAGCACGGCCTCCAGGATCGCTTCGGGGGGCTCGCTGCGCGGGTTGTCGTTGGTGAGAATGGCGACGTCGCTCTCCCTGCCCGCGATCGCGCCCATCACGGGGCGCTTCGCGCGGTCGCGGTCGCCGCCGCAGCCGAACACGCACAGAACCCTGGCCGCGCTCACGGCCCGCACGGCGCGCAGCGCACGCTCGAGCGCATCCGGGGTGTGCGCGTAGTCGACCAGCACGATGACCTCGTCCCCCGGCCCATCGCATCGCTCCAGCCGCCCCGGGACCGCGATGTTGCAGGACAGGGCGGTCGCCGCAGCGTCCGAAGGCAGCTCGAACGCGCACGCGATCGCCAGGGCCATGAGCAGGTTCTGCAGGTTGTGATCGCCGACCAGCGACGAGTCGACGTGCACCGTCCCGCCCGGCGTCGCGACGTCGCAGCGGATGCCCCGCAGGTCGTGCTCCGCTTCGGCGATGGGACGCACGTCGGCGCGCGCTGCGGGAGAGCGCGACACGCGCAGCACTGGGCACCGCGTCTTCGAGGCGAGCTCGAGGCCGAAGGGGTCGTCGACGTTGATGACCGCGCGGTCCGGGTTGCGCTCGGTGAAGAGCAAGGTCTTGGCCTGGGCGTACGCCTCCATCGAGCCATGGAAGTCGAGGTGATCCTGGGTGAGGTTCGTGAAGGCGGCGACGCGGTAGTGCATCGTGTCGGCGCGTCGCTGGGCTAGGGCGTGGGAGGAGACCTCCATGACCAGGTGGCTCGCCCCGGCATCCCGCAGATGCGCAGCGAGCCTGACCAGATCGTCGGCCTCGGGCGTGGTGTGCCCCGATGACAGCGCCAGATCGCCGAAGCTCGCTCCGAGGGTTCCAAGCACCGCCGTGCGCGCTCCCGCACCGTCGAGCGCCGCCCTCGCCAGGTAGCTCGTCGTCGTCTTGCCGTTGGTCCCGGTGATCCCTGCCACCTGCAGCGTGCGCCCGGGGTGACCGTAGATAGCCGAGGCCGTCAACCCGATGGCCGCACGCACGTCATCCACGAGCAGCAGCGGGACCGGGCATCCCTCCGGAGCGTGATCACGTTGCGCGAGCACGGCCGACGCGCCGGCGGCAATCGCGGCCGGGACGAAGAACAGCCCGTCGAGCTTCTCACCCTTTCGTGCCACGAACAAATCGCCCGGGCGGACCGCGCGCGAGTCATGGCGCACGCCACGCACGAGCGTCGCGGGATCTCCCGCAACGCAAGCGTCGGCGAGCTCGTGCGCGAGCGCCTCGAGGCTCCATGCGACGGCGGGGGGATCGTTGGGGGCGATCATGACGACGGCTCGAGGAAGAGCTGGATGGTGGAGCCGGGTTCGAGCAGGGTGCCCGCCGGAGGATGTTGGCGCGTGACCTTGCCGCTGCCGTTGATTTGGGGAACGAACCCCTGCTCGAGCAAGGTGCGCAGCGCTGCCGAAGCCGTGAGACCGGCGACGTCGGAGGTTGCGCGCGCGGTCGCGGTGGGCGGGAGCTGCGCGGAGGCGGAAGGCAAGACGGGCGCAACCCCAGGCTGGGGCTTGAACACGTCGTAGGCCTGACGCGCCGGATCGACTTCCTTGCCGACAGTGCCGATGGGAGCGGGCGAGGTGCCGCGCGGGGTCACGCCCATGTAGCGCAGGCTCATCTCCGCGACGCGACGGAACACGGGAGCGGCGACGGAGCCGCCGGCGTGGGTGATCATGGGTTCATCGAGGACGACGGCGATGACCACGCGCGGGCTCTCGGCGGGGACGAAGCCGATGAATGAGGCGGTGAAACGGTCGGCGGTGTACTTGCCGGTGGCGGGATCGATCTTCTGCGCGGTCGCGGTCTTGCCGGCGGTGCGGAAGCCGGGGACGGCGGCTTCGACACCCGTTCCCTCGCCTTCGGTGACGGCGACGAGCATTTCGGCGACCATCTGGGCGACGTTGGGGGACACGGCCTCGCGACGCACCGTGGCGGGGGTCTCGTGCACGAGGTTGCCCAAGCCGTCGCTAACCTTGCGCACCAGGATGGGCGACATCAGGCGGCCGCGGTTCGCGATGGCGCCGATGGCCATGGCGAGCTGGAGGGTGGTGACGCTGATGCCCTGACCGAAGGAAGCGGAGGCGGTCTCGACCTGGACCCAGGGGCGGCCGCGCGGACGGAGCACGCCGGGCGCCTCGCCGGGGAGCGGGATGCCGGTGCGCTCGCCGAAGCCGAACCGCTGGAGCGTCTCGTACAGGCGCTGCTCGCCCATCGCGAGCCCGAGCTTCGCGGCGCCGATGTTGGAGCTGATGGCGAGCACCTGCGTCGGCGAGATCCATCCGGCAACGTGCGTGTCGTGGATGATGACGTTGTCGACGGCCATGTTCCCCTCCTCGCAGTAGATCGACTGCGTGGGGGAGGTGACACGTGCGGCCAGGGCCGCCGCCATCGTGAATGCTTTCATCGTGGAGCCGGGTTCGAACTGATCGGTGATCGCGCGGTTGCGACGCGAGGCGACGTCGCTGTGCTCGACGTCGTTGGGGTTGTGGGTGGGCATGCTGGCCAGCGCCAGCAACTCGCCGGTGGTGGGCTCCACGACCACGACCGAGCCGCTCGAGGCCTCGTAGGTGCGCATCGCAGCGTCGAGCTCCTGCTCGGCGACGTATTGGATGCCCTGGTCGATCGTGAGGTAGACGTTGTGACCAGCGAGGGACTTCTCGTTCTGGATTCCCTCGGAGAACAGGAGACGTCCGGAGCGGTCACGAAGACCTCGGACCTCCTCGATGTGCCCGCGCAGATCGTCGTTGAGCTGCAGCTCGAGCCCGTCCTTGCCCTCTCCATCGGGAGACACGAAGCCGAGCAGCGGACCGGCGAGCTCGCGGTTCGGGAAGTACCGACGCCCCTCGCCCTCGATCTGCAGGCCGAGCAGAGGGCGGGTTTGCTTGGGGTCGGACATCGCGCGGATCGCCGCGACCTCCGCGGCCGTGGCTCGACGCTTCAACCAGGTGAAGCGCCTCCGACGCGCGAGCTTCTCCCGCACCTGCGCCGGGTCGAGCGAAAGCGCCGCGCCGATGCGCTGCGAGGCGTCATCGAGCGCCGCGGGCAAGCGACGATCGTCGATCCCACGCAGCATCTCCACCGCGTCGACCGAGATGCTGGGGACCTCGACGCTGACGGCCATGGGAGTACCGTTGCGGTCGTAGATCGTGCCGCGTTTCGGGGTGACATGGAGCCTGCGCTGACGCTGCTTCTCGGCGAGTTCGCGCCACTCGTCGCCACTCTCGACCTGGATGCCCCAGGCAGCGCTGACGATGGCTCCCAGACCGATGCCGAGCAGGCCGCAGAGGATCCCCATGCGCACGCGGATCCACTTGGCTCGGCTCGGGTCGAGGTTTCGCATGGCTAGGGCTGGGCGTTGGCTTCCCGCGGGCCGGGAGGCGCTTCGGCGGAAGCGGGGCGCGCCGCTTGCTCGCTGTCGTTGGGTGACCGCATCGGGATGATGCGGTCGGGAGTCGGGGGCTGCATGCCCAGCAGGGTCTTGGCGATCACCTCGACGCGTTGGGGGTTCTGGAAGGAGGCGACCTCGAGCTCGAGCACGCGCTTGGACTCGCGCAGGCGCGCCTGCTCGCTGCGCTCGCGCCCCATCTCGTAGCCGAGCTTGAAGATCCGCCCTCGCAGCCCCAGGTGCAGCACGAAGGCCGCCACGCTTGCCACCACGGCGAGGGTCCAAAGGACGAGGAACGGACGCGATCGGGTCACGCGTCGTCCTCCTCGACAGGAGCATCCCCGCGTCGACGCGCGGCCCGCAGCTTGGCGCTGCGCGCCCGCGGGTTCTCCCGCGTCTCAGAGTCGTCGGCGCCCAGGGGCTTCTTCCACAAGGGCTCCCAGACCTCGCGATCGTGCATCGCACGCTTCACAAGACGATCCTCGAGCGAGTGGAAGGAGATGATCGCGAGCACGCCTCCGGGGGCCACGATGCGCGAGGCCGCGTCGAGAAGCGACGACAGCTCGTCGAGCTCCCCGTTCACTGCGATGCGCAACGCCTGGAACGTGCGCGTCGCCGGGTCCACCCCGCCCACGCGCGCCGGCCCCACCGCGCGCACCACCGCGCGACGCAGATCGAGCGTGGTGTGCAGCTTGCCGTCCGCGAGTGCCTGCTTGATGCAGCGGGCAACACGCCGCGAGCGACGCTCCTCGCCGAACTCGTAGATCACGTTCGCGAGCTCGTCTTGATCGAGACGATCGATCAGCTCGAGCGCGGTCTCGCCCTCCGTGCGATCCATGCGCATGTCGAGGGGACCGTCGGAGCGGAAGCTCATGCCCCGATCGGCTTCGTCGAGCTGCATGCTCGACACCCCGAGATCCGCCAGCACGCCGTCGACGCGCGCGATGCCGAGCTCCGACAGGAGCTGCTCGATGGTGCCGAAGGAGCCGTGGATCAGACGCACGCGCTCACCGAATCGGGATACGCGATCGGCATGGCAAACGAGCGCCGTCGCGTCGCGATCGATCCCGATCACCCTCGCCCCCTCGTCGGCGAGCAGCAACGCCTCGGTGTGTCCTCCCGCACCGTAGGTCGCGTCGACATAGACCCCGCCCGAGCGCGGAGCGATCGCGTCGATGGTCTGGTGCAGCAGCACCGAGACGTGAGCACGGGCCACTGGTCCGGTTTCGTCGGGTCGCACTTCTTCCACCTCGAGCGCCCACATGGCTAGATCACCCACCCCTCGGTCTGGCTTCGGAACGCGGCGAGCTCGTCGTCGGACATGCGGTTCGCCGCCTCCCAATGCTCGCTCGCCCACAGCTCGGCCTTGTTGCCGACGCCGGCCCACAAGACGTCCTTGGTCATCGCGGCGTGGTCACGGAGCTGCGGAGGCACGAGCAGGCGGCCCTGCTTGTCGAGCTCGCAATCGACTGCCGCAGACAGGTAGAGGCGTCGGAACCGCACGACGTGCGGATCGAACTGCTTCATCTGGGAGATCTTCTCTTCGAGCTCCTCCCAGGCACGCAGGGGGAAGACGTGGATGCACTTGTCGAACAAGGCAGGGGTGACGACGAGGCGCTGATCTCCCGCACCGGCCAGCACCTCGCGAAAGCGCGAGGGGACCGCGACGCGACCCTTGGCGTCGATCGAATGGGGGAACTGTCCTCGGAACATCACGGCCATGGTGGAGGGCTTGGCTGGGTTGGGGCTCCACTTTCCGACACTTTTCCCCACCAAGCCCCGCCAAGCTACGGAAACGCTCCGAACGTGTCAACAGTTTGCCCTTGAATTCGCGGGGATTTGGTGGTGGGGACATGTGGGACACGACCCCGCGGTCGTCACCTGTTCAGGACGACATCCGTCCATCTGCCGCCTCTCCCCCATCTGCCTCCGCCTCCGGCAGAGACCCCCACTCCCCCAGAGTGCTACCCTCCCTCCACCCCCCCATCCCCTGAACAGATGGCAACCGACTTCTCCCACCGCATCGACCGAGCCGCCCGTCAGCTCGATACCCCCCTCGACCCCTCGACTCGCGACCGACTGCGCACCTGGCTGGACCTGATGGAGGCCTGGAACCAGCGCACCGATCTCACAGCCGCTCGCAGCGCCGACGAGCTGGTGGACCTGGGGATCGCCGACGCGCTCGTGCTGGGACAGCACGTGCCTCGGGACGTCTCAGTCGTCGATGTCGGCACCGGCGCTGGCGCGCCCGGTCTTCCCCTCGCCATCCTACGCCCCGATCTCGCCGTCACCCTCGTCGAACCCGCAGTCAAACGCGTCGCGTTCCTGCGCACCGTGATCGGAACCCTGGGGCTGAGCGTGCCCGTCCTACGCGAGCGAGGCGATCGGGTGGCCGACGGTGGATCGAAGTGGGGTGTGGCCGTATCGCGAGCGACCCTCGAGCCCGCGTCGTGGCTCGCGTTGGGGCTGCGTCTGGTGAACGACGGGGGATCGATCGCCGTGCTGTTGGCGCGCGAGGAACCTCCGCAGGTCAACGGCGCGATCCTGCAGCAGGACCTGACCTACGCGTGGCCGTTGACCGGTGCGAGCCGGCGGCTGTGCATCCATCGCGCGGCGGGAGCCTGATCAGGCCCGAGCCTGCACGTTGTCGCGGACCCACTGCACGATCGACTGCAGCGACGTGCCGGGCGTGAAGATCATCTTCACGCCCTTGTCGCACAGCGACTTCGCATCCTCGTCGGGGATGATGCCGCCGCCGAACAACGCGACGTCGTCGGCGCCGCGCTGCGCGAGCGCTTCTTTCACCGCCGGGAACAGCGTGTTGTGGGCGCCCGACATGATGGAGAGCCCGACCGCGTCGACGTCTTCCTGCACGGCGGCGGCGGCGATCATCTCGGGAGTCTGGTGGAGACCGGTGTAGATGACCTCGAAGCCGGCGTCGCGGAAGGCGCGAGCGACGACCTTGGCGCCGCGGTCGTGACCGTCGAGACCGGGTTTCGCGACGAGAATACGAATCTTGCGTTCGCTCATGGTGGCAACTCTCATCTGGTCGGCTTGGCGGGTTGGGTTCGCCCTGCTCTGTCGATGCGCCAGGCGCGGACCTCGAGCCTGGTGTCGGAACTCACGGTGAAGCCTGCGTGCCCCGGCTGCAAGGGACGAGCGAGGGGTGAAGCGAGCTCGGTCGAACCGATGCTCGCGCGCAAATTGTCCCCTTCTACCGAAAGGCGCAAGCTGAACCCCATTGGAGGCTGCGGTCCGACGACCCGGGCCTCCCCCAGCGGTGTGCGCGTGCCCCCTGCCTCGACCTGAACCAGCCGCGCCGTGCACTCCGCCGCGCACTCCAGCAGCAACGCCGCTCCGTCGAAGCCCCCGCGCGACGGCTTCGCACGCACGACCAGTCCGCCGCCGGACCCGATCACGCGCACGTGCGCCTGGATCTCCTGGTCGCTCGAGGGGGCCCGCGACACCACGGTGTCGAGCACGCCCGAGGAGCCCACCGCCGACGCCACGATCGTCCGGCCGTCATCGAGCACGGCGATTCTGGGCGCGCCGCTGCACCGGATCAGCTCCCGGTCCTTGGTCCCCCAACGGTCGCCGGCGGTGACGGGTACGCTCGCTGCCGAGATCGCCACGGAGCTCGCCGGCTCCCCGTTGAAACGCACGTCGGACAGCCCCCCCTGCGCATCGACCGCAGGCTCGTAACGGTGCCCGTCGATCACGAAGCGCACGACCCTGCCGTCGCGCAGCGTGACGCCCGCTGGCAGCGGCGATCGCCCGCCGTCCTGGCCGAGTCGGACAGATTGTTCGTCTGCCGAACCATCGTTTCCGACGGCCAGCAGCGCCAGCCCGAGCAGGACCTGCTCGAGGGGCTCGCCCCGCCCCGCGAGCCACTTGGACATCGCCAGGTCCACCACCCTGCGCCCGTCGATGAGCAGCATCGTGGCCGCCGACGCCGCCAGGAACTCAGGCGGAAAGGGCTGCGTCGAGGTCGCAGCGTCGCGGTCCAGCGACGCGTGCAGGAGCCAGGGCGCGATGAAGGTCGCGTCGCCCTTGCCCGCCGCGCGGCGCAGGGCGCTCTCCGCGGCTCGGGCAAGCGAAGGGTTCGACGCCATCGCCGCGCGCGATGCGCTGAGGCTCACGGCCCAGGCCGCCTCCACGAGCGCTTGATCGGGCAGCTCGTCGCGAAGCTCCGCGGGCCACAACCCGTCGCGTACCGGCGCCACCGCCCCCAGCCGCGCCCGCACCGGCAGCACGGCGGCCGAGGGGCCGAGCGAGGCGTGCTGGGTCTTGTCCACGAGCGCGACGCGCACGGCGCGCAGGCCCGCCGGAACCGACTCGAGCACGCGTGCGATCTGCGCGATCCGAAGCTCCTGTCCAGGCTGCGAGGAGGCGATGACGACGCCGGTGCGCACGAACAGCCCCCTGGCGGAACCGGTCAGACCGAGCCAGCCGGCGGCCTCGTCGCGGTTGTCGAGCACGGAGGCGAGGCCCGCGACGTTGGACGCGACCTGCGTGCGCAGAAGCAGGGCCGGTCCCTCGGCGTCGCTGAGGAACCCGAGCACTCCGGCGTGGGCCTGCACGTGGTCGCGGTAGGCGACTGCGACCGCTCGCGTGGCGTCGTTGCGGAGCGTGGCCCCCACGCCGCTCTCGGGGCCCACCGCCTTGCCGATGAAGCGGTGAATGCGCAGGAGCTCTTCGAGAGCCGCGGGGTCCGCCACGAACGCAGCCGGGCTCGAGCGCTCGCGCTGCATCACGGCGTGGGCCCGCGTGAGCAGGGCACGGCTCACGGGCGAAACGAGCGACGCGCGAGAAGAGCGCGACGCGGGACCGAAGAGCAGCGAGCCCAACAACGTCTCCCGGGCGGGCACGAAGGGCTGATCGCGAAGAGCCGCGCCGAGCGCTTCGGAGGACTCATCGGCAGTGAGATCCGGACGGGCCACCAGCGCGCGCAGCCTCGATGCCGCCTCGGGCGAGGGATGCTCGATCCAGGAGCGGATCTGACCCTTCTCGGAGTCGGTCAGGGACGCGTCGGCGCGGGCACTCGAGAGCAGCGCCAGGAGACAAGCGGCGACGGTGAGGAGCTTGCGCATGGGGCTCCCGACGATAGCACCGCGGGAGGTGGCGCAGGCAACGGAGCGATCAGGCGCAGACGCGGTTGCGGCCCGTGCGCTTCGCTTCGTAGAGCTTCTCGTCGACCCGCTTGAGCACCTCGGTCGCCGTCCGGTCGGTGTCGGCGACCGCGGCGCACCCGACGCTGATGGTGACCTGGATCGTCTCTCCCTGGAAGACGAAGCGGTTTTCCTGGACCTTGGAGCGCAAGGTCTCTCCGAGCTGGCGTGCTCCTTCGAGGGTGGTCTCGGGGAGCATGACGACGAACTCCTCGCCGCCGTAGCGTGCGACGACCTCGTCGCGGCGCACCCTGGACTGGACGACACGCGCGAGCTCCTTGAGCACGAAGTCGCCGGCGAGGTGACCGTGGTGGTCGTTGATCTGCTTGAAGTGGTCGATGTCGAACATCGCCACGCACAGCTCGCGCTGGTGCCTGCGCGCACGAATCATCTCGCGCTCGATCGCCTCGAACAGGTACCGCTTGTTGAAGACCTGCGTCAGGCCGTCCATGATCGTCAGGCGGTAGATCTCCTCGTGGTACTGGCTCTCCACATCCGTGCCCGACAGGTACTTGAAGATCGTCGGACCGATCTTGATGCGGTCGCCGTTGTCCAGCCGATGCTCGCTCGAGATCTGATCGTCGTTGACGTAGGTGCCGTTGGTGGAGCCGTCGTCGACCACAAACCACGCCTCGTTGCGGCTCTCGAAGTGGCAATGGCGACGGGAGACCGAGTCGCCGTCGAGCACGATATGGCTGTCGGCTCCGCGGCCGGCGCGGGTCGGGTTCCGGTCGAGCACGAAACGCTTGCCGAGCAGGGTCGCCTCCTTGGTGTAAATGACGACGAGGCAGTCGTTCCGCGCGCCGCTGTTCTCCGGCACCTGCGGTTGTACGACCGTCACTCTGGTCTTCTCGTCGAAGTCGCTCACACCCGATACATCCCAATCGCCGAACAGGACGCTGGGCCACCCGTATCGAAGAACCGACGTGCAGGAGGCCCGCTGTGCGGAGACTCTTTGCGCTGGCGGCAACCCGCATGGGCCACCGCATCGAGTGAAGTAACCTAGCCGAGAGCGTTCACGGGCGTCAAGGCGACCCAAGCGCCCGAGGATGTGAGCGGAGCGTAGAAGCGGGTTAGACGCGTCGCGTCTCGCACACGCCCCCACCCCGCGATCGAGCAGGGCCGGAAGCCGCGCACGTATGCAGGAATTGGAGGCTCGTCGACCGAGAAACCCAGGAACGCCGCCAGCGTCGGCGCGACCGCTCAGGGTGCAGCAACCGTCTCCTCAACCGGCTTCGAAGCCGCCTCGCTCTTCGGCTTGTCCGTGGCGAGGCAGGACTCGACCAGCAGCTCGGCGATGTCGAGCTGCCGCACCTGCTCGTCCTTCGACTCGCTCTTGAGCCCGTCGGTGACCATCGTCATGCAGAACGGGCATGCCGTCGCGATCGTGTCGGGACGGGTGTCGAGCAGTTGCAGAGTCCGTCGCACGTTCATGCGATCCTTGTTCTGCTCTTCCATCCACATCTGGGCGCCGCCAGCTCCGCAGCACAGGCCTGCGTCGCGGCTGAAGCGATCCACCTCCGCCAACTGCACGCCGGGGATCGACGCGAGCACCGCGCGGGGTTCGTCGTATCGGCCGTTGTAGCGTCCAAGGTAGCAGGCGTCGTGATACACCACGCGCCCCTTGACCGGCCGCGTCGGCTTCAGGCGCCCCTCACGCACCAGCTCGAGCAGGAACTCGGTGTGGTGCACGACCTCGTAGCTCCCGCCGAAGTCGGGGTACTCGTTCTTGAGCGTGTTGAAGCAGTGCGGACAGGCCGTCAGGACCTTCTTCACGCCCCCCTGCTCCTTGTAGCCGTTGATGGTCGCGATGTTCGCTTCGGCGAGCGTCACGAAGAGGAACTCGTTGCCGGCGCGACGCGCCGGGTCCCCGTTGCACTGCTCCTCCTCGCCAAGGATCGCGAAGTCCACCCCGGCGGCCTTGAGCAGGCGGACCATCGCCCTGGCGATCTTCTTGGCGCGATCGTCGTACGAGGCCGAACAGCCCACCCAATAGAGCACCTCGGCCTTGGGGTGATCGGCCATCCGCGGCACGTCGAGCCCTTCGGCCCACGCCGCCCGATCCATGCGCGACAGGTTCCACGGGTTGCCGTTGGTCTCCATCGCCTGGAAAGGCTTCTGAAGCTCGTTGGGAAACTCGCCGCGCACCTGCACGAGGTTGCGCCGCATGTCCACGATCTTGTCCACGTAGGTGATGAGCACCGGGCATTGCTCCTCGCAGGCGCGACACGTGGTGCAGGCCCACAGCACCTCGGGCTTGACCACCCCCGACACCAGATCGATCGGCTGGAAGTCCGGTGCCTGATCCGGGATCGGGTTCTCCGGATAGACCGGCTCGTGATGGTCGTGGTCGTCGTGGGAATCGTGGTCGTCGTGGG
>CAYMUE010000101.1:0-22890 GCA_964393505.1 uncultured Polyangiaceae bacterium | reverse complement strand
CCCCACCTTCGACACGTACTCCTCCGACGTGTACTGCGCGTCCACGATGAGCACGTCCGCACCTCGCGCCAGCTCGACCAGATCGGGATCCAACCCGTCTTCCATCTCCGTGTCGGTCGCGTACACCACCGTGAACCCCTCGTACTCGATCCGATAGCCCAGCGATCCCCCCGGATGATTCAGCCTCGCTGCTGTCACTCGCGCCGCCCCAGCCTCGAACGTGTCGCCGTCCTCCAAGTCCCTCATCGTCAACTGGGAGGCGAGATCTTGCAGACGCACCGGGAACACCGGCGTCTTCATCTGCTCGGCGAGCACGTCGGCCACCGAGGTCCGCTCCGGCCCGGGCCCCATCACCTCCAGTCGCGTCCCCGGCAGGTACGCCGGCACGAAGAACGGCAGCCCCTGGATGTGATCCCAGTGCAGATGCGACAGCAGCAGCGTCACCGCCCCCGCTCGCCCCTCGCCGATCAACGCGTCCCCCAACGCCCGGATCCCCGTCCCCGCATCGAGCACGATCGTCGTCCCGCCGCAGCGCACCTCCACGCAGCTCGTGTTGCCTCCCACCTTCGCCGTCTCCGGCCCCGGCGTGGCGATGCTCCCTCGGACTCCCCAGAATCGAATCGACATCGTCATCGTGCTCACCTCACCCAAGCCCCAATGCCAGAGCCGTGCCGCTTCCCCGACGAAGGCGAAAGCACCAAAAATCGCATCGAATTGGCTCCCTCTGCGACGCCTTCCCAACGCGCGCTCCGTTCCTGATCACCGCCTCGCTCCGGTTTCGATCGCGCCTCGCTCACAAGCCCCCTTTACGAATCCCGCCATCAGGCTACGAACAGTCCATGACCGACACGCCCCCCAGGGATCGGCAGCCTGCGACCGGCGCAGAAGACGTGCGCTGGAACCTCGACGACCTGTACACCGGCCTCGACGATCCCTCGCTCGACTCCGATCTGCAGGAGCTGATCGCGCGTGCTCGCGCGTTCGACGATCGCCATCGCGGCAAGCTCGCCACGACCCTGGGAGAGGCGCTGCTGGCGCAGGCCGCGATCACCGAGCTGTCCGGCAAGCTCATGGGCTACCTGCAGCTTCGACGCAGCACCGATGCTACCAATGCTCGCATCCAGCAGCGGCTCGGTATCGTCTCCGAAGCGTTGAGCCGGGCCGACGCCGACCACATGAACTTCTTTGAGCACGAGCTCGCCGCCCTCGACGACGACGTCTACGACGCCTTGCTCGCTGCCGATCCCGTGGCCCTACGCCACCGCTCGCTGCTCGACCACATGCGCGCCAACCGCAAGTACCTCCTGCCCGAGATCGTCGAGCGCGCCCTGGTCCTGCGTAGCCCCTACGGTCCCGACGAGTGGGGAGACTATCTCGAGGAGCGCGAAGCCGAGCTGCGCTTCTCCCTCGACGGCGAGGAGCTCACGCTCCCCCAGATCGTCCACACGATCAGCAACGACCGCGACCGTCAGCGCAGGGCCGGGGCCCTCGCGTCCTTCCACCACGGTCTCACTGATCAGCGCTTCGATCGCCTCATGGCCCGTACCCTCAACGTCGTCGTCGGCGCCAAGGCCGTCGAGGACCGCGAGCGCGGCTACGCCTCCCCCATGGCGGCGCGCAACATCTCCAACCGCATCGACGACGACACAGTGGCCGCCCTGCACAAGGCCGTGGCCGACGAGGGGGCGCATCAGGCCCAGCGCTACTACCGCCTGCTGTCCGCGCACCTGAAGGTCCGCCCCCTCGCCTGGTCCGATCGCAACGCCGCTCTCCCCTTCGCCGACCAGCGCGTCGTGCCCTGGGACGACTGCGTTGCCACCGTTCTTTCGGCCTACGAATCATTCAGCCCCGTCCTGCGCGACTGCGTCCGCAAGATGCTCGACTCGCGCTGGGTGGATGCCCCTCCCTACCCGGGCAAGACCGGCGGCGCCTACAACCTCAGCCTGCTGCTGCCCGGAGGCGATGCCCGCGCCTACAACTTCCTCAACTACCAGGGCTCCGCACGCGACGTCATGACCGTCGCCCACGAGGTCGGTCACGGCGCCCACGGCCTGCTCGCCGCCCGGGCCCAGGGCGCCCTCATGTTCCGCGCTCCCATGGCCTACGCCGAAACCGCTTCGATCTTCGGCGAAATGACCACCTTCCGCTACCTGCTCGACCGCACCGACGGCGACCAGCAGCGCCTCGCCCTGCTCATGGACAAGTGCGCCGACCACATCAACACCGTCGTGCGCCAGATCTCGTTCTCCCACTTCGAGCAGCGTGTGCACGAGCGGCGGCGCCAGGCCCGCCTCACCATCGAAGAGCTCTCCGCCATCTGGCTCGACGTCACCCGCCTGTTCTACGGCCCCGACGGCGACCTGTTCACCTACGACAACGCCGACAACCTCTGGGCCTACGTGACCCACTTCCTGCGCCCCTTCTACGTCTACGCCTACGCCTTCGGCGAGCTGTTCACCCAGTCTCTCTTCGCCGTGCAAGGACGATTCGGCAAGGACTTCGAGCCCATGTACCTCGAGCTGCTGCGCGCAGGCGGCACCCGCAACGCCGTCGAGCTCATGGCCCCCTTCGGCCTCGATCCACGCGACCCGTCCTTCTGGCTCGAGGGCATCCGCGGCAGCCTCGGAAGGTGGCTCGACGACGCCGAAGCGATCTCCGCGCGCCTCGGCGTCTCCCCCTGAGCTCCGCCGCCCCTGCGCCTCACCCCCGGTTCTTGCGCTCCACCACCCGCTCGTAGATCTCCCGCTTCGGACGCCCGCTCCACGCCGCGATCTTCTCGGCGAGCGTGCGCGTATGCGCCCCCTTCGCAAGCTCCTCGTCGATTCGCGCGTCGATCTTCTCGTCGTCCGGCGCGTCCGCCGTCCCAGGCTCCCACGCCCCGATCACCACCGTGATTTCCCCCATCCACTCCCGCTCTTGCGCCGCCACCTCGGACAGCGTCCCGCGGATCCACTCCTCGTGCAGCTTGCTCAGCTCCCGCCCCACCACCACCCGGCGCGCTCCCATCGCCGTCGCGAGCTCCTGCAACAGCGACGTGATCCGCTCCGGTGACTCGAACATCACGCATGGCTCTTGCGCCGACGCGAGCTCTCCGACGAACTTCGCCCGCTCCAGCCCGACGCGCGGCGGGAAACCGACGAACCGGAACGGCCCCTCCACGAGACCCGACCCCGCCACGGCAGTCGTGACCGCCGATGGCCCGGGCAACGCGCTCACCTCGATCCCGGCGTCGATCGCCGCACGAACCATCGCCGTCCCCGGATCGCTCACCGCAGGCGTCCCCGCGTCCGTGATCAACGCCACGTCCTCCCCGTCGCGCAACCACTGCAACACATGCTCCACATCCGAGCTCGTCGCGTGCGCATCCAGACGCGACAGCTTCGTGCCGTCCAACTCCAGGTGGCTCAACAGCTTGCGGCTGTGGCGCGTGTCCTCCGCCACGATGTGCGACGCACTCCGCAGCACCTCTACCGCTCGCAACGTGATATCCCCGAGATTGCCGATCGGCGTCGGCACCACCGTCAACGTCCCCGTTTCCACGTTCACCCCGCATCGACTGCGTCGCCCAGCTCTTCCTGAAGATACTCGCGCAGCTGCTTCGTCAGCCGGGCCTCGAGCTGACGCACCCGCTCGCGCGAGATGCCGAACCGCTCCCCGATCTCCTGCAGCGTCTTGGGCTCCGTGGCCAACAGCCGCTCCTCGAAGATCGCGATGTCCTTCTCGTTGCGCAGCCTCGTGCGAAACGCGTCGAGCCGCTCGCGCACCATCGCGTGGTACTGGTCGTCCGCCAGCATCACGTCCTGACGCCGATCCGGCGACGCCATCATCTCTACGCGGCTGATCGGCCGACCGTCGTTGTCTCCCACCGGCGCGTCGAGGGAGGCCTCTCCGGAGGAGAGCCGTTTGTCCATCTCGACGACTTCACTCTCTTCGACCTGGAGCCTGTTGGCGATCTCGAGCGACGTGGGCTCGATGCCGAGCGCCGACAGCCGCGCCTTCTCCTTGTTCAGGTTGAAGAACAGCTTGCGCTGCGCCTGCGTCGTACCGAGCTTCACCAGCCGCCAGTTGTTGAGAATGAACCGCAGGATGTATGCCCGGATCCACCACGCCGCGTACGAAGAGAGCTTCACCCCACGAGACGGGTCGAACTTCTTCACCGCCTGCATCAACCCGATGTTCCCCTCCTGGATCAGGTCCATGATGTTGCGGTACGCGCGCCGGTACTCGTAGGCGATCTTCACCACCAGCCGCAGGTTCGACGTCACCAGCCTCGCCGCCGCTTCCACGTCCCCCGTCTCGGTGTAGCGTGTCGCCAGCGAGTGCTCCTCGTCGGGAGTCAGCAGCGAATGACGCTGGATCTCCCTGAGGTACGCCTGCAAGGGATCGAAGCGCGCCAGCGCGTGAGAAGAGTCCTCCGACGGCGCCGGCGTCGCGGACCTCGATCGGGGCTGGACCGACTCCTCCACTACCTCCGCTTGCGCCTCGATGAGTTCCTCGTCGTTTGGCGCCAGAGCATCGTCGTCGTCGCCTGATGCCTCCGCTTCCGAAGACTGCTCCTCGGCCCGCGGCGACGATTGCGCCTCCTCCTGCTCCGATGCCTCAACGCTGCGGCTTGGACCTTTGCGACTCGTTCGGGGCGACACCCTTCGCTCCTTCAGCTCCGTGTCCGCCACACTAGCACGCCGGAGCTCCGCGCGACCTCGCTCCTCAACGCCTTCACATCCCCGTCTCGCCGCCATCCTCCGGCGGCAATCCGCGCTTCTCCGCGTAGCACCCGCGACACAGCACCTCGCGCCCGCTCGTCGGCTCGAACGGCACGTGCGCCGTCGCCCCGCACTTCGCGCAGATCCCCTGATACGTCATCCGACGCCCCCGCCCGCGCAGCCCGGCTCCGCCGTACGCCGGCGACCGGTATTCCTGCTCCGCACTCCCCCGAAACCCCGGCGAACGATACGCATTCGGATCCGCGACCATCGCGTCCCCCTGCGCCAGCCTCTCCGCTTCCTCGTCGTCCAGCTCCGTGCGCGCAGGCCCCCGGCGCTCCCGCATCACCACTCCCGCGGTCACTTCCTTGAACGCCGGCGAGCGGTACTCGTCCGCTTCCGCAGAACGGCTCGCTTCCACGTCGCGGAACCCCGGCGCACGGTAGTCGTCCGCCCCCTCCACGCCCCGCCCCGCGCCTCGTGCCCGCTCCCCTCCACCCAGCGACTTGCCCGACATCGGGCTGCGATACTCGTTCGGATTGCCCGTCGCATGCTGACGCTGCGATCGCCCTCCCGCCTGTCCCTCTCGCCTCGCCACGCGACACGCCTTGCATCGCTTCGGCGGCGCGTTGAGCGACTTCTCACGGTAGAACGCCGCTTCCGCGGCCGTGAACGTGAACTCCTGCCCGCAGTCCTGGCACACGACCTGGATGTCCTGATCCGATTGCGTCATCTTTCCCTCGAACAATCGTGCTCGCCCCGCCGACCGCTGCCGTCAAGGCCCCCCAACCCTGGCACGCCCCCGCACAGGGTCAAGCACGCTTCCCCCGCCCCTCGCTCCCGACTCCCGCCTCCCCTGTTCCCCACCTCCCCTTTCCCAACTAGGATCCGCGCCACGTCGTTGACATCCCGCCCCCGCACCGTCTACTCCATCGGACCCTCATGACTCCCCCCATCCTCGGCCTGACCGAAAATGACTTCGACGCGTACCTGCCCGAGCGCGCCACGTCGAACGCCTACTCGCGTCCGCGGCTCGAGTTCAAACAACGTGCCCTCGCTTGGGTTCGCACCGTCATCGCGCGCCTCCAGGACATCGGCATCCCCGTCGACGTCCACGCTTCCGACGAGCACCCCAGCGTCTGGAACTCCCATCGCGTCGATTGCCAGTGGGTCTTCCTCTGGCGCGATGCCGCCACGCGCGCCGATCTCGACGTCCTGCTCGATCAGAAACGCGACATCGCCCGGTCCCTGCAAGATCCCTCGCCCTTCTTCCGCCACGCCTTCCTCGCGATGCGCGTCGATCACGAGAAGGTCGAGGTCTGCGCGCAGATCCACCCCGAAGCCTGGGTGGACTTCGAAACGCTCCAGGCACGCCTCGTCGATGACGCTCGCGCCGGCAGCCTCGTCGACGCGATCCACGAGTTGCCTGAGCAGTTCGCTGCAGGCCCGTGGGCCGGCGCCGATACGCCGTGCATCGCCGTCTCCAGAACCGCCCTGATCGGCTGGCTCGAACGCTGTGCCTCCGAACACCGCCCGCTCTGGATCGGCTGGTCCGTCCCCAGGCAGATCGCGGTCGAGCACTCCGAGCTCCTCGACGAGCAGCTCGCAGATGCTTTGATCGCGCTCGCGCCCGTCTACCGGCACATCGCCTGGTCGCCGTCCGACGACCCCGCGCGCATCCAGGATCGCCTCGCCGAAGTGCGACAAGAGATGTCGCGTGCCGCCGCCGAGCGCGCCGAGCAACTCGGACGCGAAAAGGCAGAGGCCGAACGCCAGCGCTCCGAGGTCACCGAGAAGGCCAGAGAGCGCACCCGCGAGCGCGTCGACTACAGCGCGCCGAGGCAGCGCCCGACCCTGGCCAACCTCTTCAAGTCCGACGGGGCCGACGCGCCCCCCAGGCAGCCTTCCGCGGCCCCGCCGAAGCCGACAGCCGCCGGCCCCGCCGAGCCGCCGCGCAAGCATGCTCCCCCACGCAAGCCCGCGCCCGCCGAGATCGAGCCCAAGGCCCCCGTTCGACGCCCTCCCCCGGAGCCCGTCGAGCAGCCCGATGAGCCCGTCGAGAAAGGCTCCAAGGTCAAGATCCTCTCCGGCCCCTTCGCCGGCAAGATCGGCGTTGTCTCCGAGATCGATCCCCGCGGAGGGGCTCGCGTCCTGCTCGGACTCCTCTCCGCACGCGTCACGGTCAACGACCTCACCGTCGTCGCCGAGACCAAGGAGCGGCCGCCGCTGATGTCCTCCCACCGCCGCCCCATGCCCGCTCCGCGCGCCTCCAAGGACTCGCGCGACAAGTAGTAGCCCATACACCGCGCCCCAGGGACCACGCACGCGGCGGCGGCGATGCTCGCCTCGCGCGGGACAAAAGACGTGCGCCGTGAGCGGGAGACTCACGGCGCACCAGGTTCGACGCGACTGGAGGAGGGTCAGGTCCCGTCGAACATCAAGTCTCTTCGAACTCCGCGTCGATCACGTCGCCCTTGCCCTTGCCGCGGCCATTGCCTCCGCCGCCGCTCTGGGGACCGGGCTCCCCTCCGCCACCGCCCGCGCCGCCACTGCCAGGAGGCGTGCCGCCGGAGCCTCCGCCCGCCTGCTGGTAGAGCACCGTCGCGATCCGATGCGCCTCGCGCTCGAGCTTCTGCAGACTGTCCTGCACCGCCGCGTCATCCTGCTTCTCCACCGCCTGCTTGGCCTCCTTGATGAGACCCTCCAGCGTCGCAACGTCGTTGGCAGGAAGCTTCTCGCGGTTCTCCGAGATCGTCTTCTCGAGGCCGTAGCACATGCTGTCGAGCTTGTTCCTGCGCTCGACCTCGTCGCGACGCTTGCGATCCTCTTCCTCGTGCGCCGCAGCGTCGTTCACCATGTTCTTGATCTGGTCGTCGTTCAGCCCCGAGTTCGCCGTGATCGTGATCCGCTGATCCTTGCCCGTCGCCATGTCCTTCGCCGTCACCGACAGGATGCCGTTGGCGTCGATGTCGAACGTCACCTCGATCTTCGGCACTCCACGCGGCGCCGGCATGATCCCCTCGAGGTGGAACCGGCCCAGCGTGCGGTTGTAGCGCGCCTCCGTACGCTCGCCCTGCAGCACGTGGATCTCCACCGACGGCTGGCTGTCCGCGGCCGTGGAGAACGTCTCCTTCTTCTGCGTCGGGATCGTCGTGTTGCGCGTGATCATCACCGTCATCACGCCGCCCAACGTCTCCACACCCAGCGACAGCGGCGTAACGTCGAGCAGGACCATGTCCTTCACGTCGCCCGCCAGAACACCCGCCTGCACCGCCGCGCCCACTGACACGACCTCATCCGGGTTCACACCCTTGTGAGGCTCCTTGCCGAAGAACTTCTTCACCTCCTCGACCACCAACGGGATGCGCGTCGAGCCGCCGACCAGCACCACCTCGTCGATCTGGTCCGGACGACGCTTTGCGTCTGCCAGCGCCTTGCGCGTCGGCTCCAGCGACCGCTCCACCAGCGGGCGGATCATCTGCTCGAGCTTTGCCCGCGACAGCTGCTTCTGAAGGTGCTTGGGGCCCGTGGCATCGGCCGTGAGGAACGGCAGGTTGACCGTCGTCTCCATCTTCGAAGACAGCTCAATCTTCGCCTGCTCGGCTGCGTCCTTCAGCCGCTGGATCACCATCTTGTCGTGCGAGATGTCGATGCCGGTGTCCTTCTTGAACTCCGCGATCAGCCAGTCCATGACCAGGATGTCGACGTCGTCTCCGCCGAGGTGCGTGTCGCCGTTGGTCGAGATCACCTGCACCACGTTGTCGCCCACTTCGAGCACCGAGATGTCGAACGTGCCACCGCCGAAGTCGTAGACCGCGATGACCTGGTCCTTCTTCCGATCGAGCCCGTAGGCCAGGGCGGCCGCCGTCGGCTCGTTGATTATGCGCTTGACCTCGAGCCCCGCGATCTTGCCCGCGTCCTTGGTCGCCTGGCGCTGCGAGTCGTTGAAGTACGCCGGCACCGTGATGACGGCTTCCGTCACCTTCTCGCCCAGGTAGTCCTCCGCGGCCTTCTTGAGCTTCTGCAGGACCTTCGCGCTGACCTCGGGCGGCGCGACCGCCTTGCCGTGGATCTCGAACCAGGCGTCGCCGTTGGGGCCTTTGACGACTTTGTACGGTACCCGACGCGTTTCGGTGCCGACCTCGTCGAGCCTGCGGCCGACGAAGCGCTTGGACGAATAGATGGTGTTTTCGGGGTTGGTGACTGCCTGTCGCTTGGCGATCTGGCCGACCAGGATCTCGCCCTTGTCGTCCCAGGCCACGACCGAAGGCGTGAGCCGCGCGCCTTCCTCGTTGACGATCACCTTCGGCTCCTTGCCTTCCATGATCGCCACCACGCTGTTCGTGGTCCCCAGGTCGATTCCGATGATCTTGCCCATGGTGAATGCTCCTCCGAGAGCCGATGAGCCGAAAGGCGGGTTCGTTGACGAAGCTGTCGATGACCTTGCGGCTGCGTCTGTGCTGGTTTCATCGCGATGCGCCGGGAGCCGTCATCGCGCGGCCAAGGTAATCACGGGCCGCAAGGCGTCAACGGCCGGCATGGTTCTTGGCAGCGCCGATCGACACGCTGCGAAATCTTCTGCGTCGGTCGATGAACTTCCTTGACTTCCAGCACGATGCGGGTAGTTTCCGTCGCGCCGCTCAGGCGGGGTTCCGCCGGGCAAGCACGACCAATCGGGGCTGTAGCTCAGTTGGGAGAGCGCTAGAATCGCACTCTAGAGGCCGAGGGTTCGACTCCCTTCAGCTCCACCAGGTCCTCCCGCAGCATCCACGAACAAGAAGCGCCGCCACTCGCGGCGCTTTGTTCGTTTGTGCCGCCCCCCGCAGCCGTACTCACTGGTTGCGCTTGATCACGTGGAAGCCGAACTTCGTCTCCACCGCCTCACTCACCCCGTCCACGGGCAACGCAAACGCCGCATCCGCAAACGGCTTCACCTTGCTCTCCCGCGGGAACATCCCGAGGTTCCCCCGATCCGCCTTCGTCGCGTCGTCGGAGTACTCCCCCACGAGCTTCGAGAAGTCCTCGCCCGCCTTCGCCTTGCGCGACGCCTCCTCCGCGCGCTTTCGAGCCTCCTCCTTCGTGCGCGTCACCCCCTTCGGAGCCGACGCCGCCCCCTTGTACGCGACCAGGATGTGCTGCGCAGCGATGCGCGTGGGAGCCGCCTGCTGCACAGCGGTCGCAGGCGCGGTCGCAGTGGCAGAGGGAGTGGGGTGCGGGGCCGCCGACGGGACCGCAACCGTCGGGCGCGCAACTCCACCTTCCGGACCAGAAGGCTGCTGCGACTCGTTGCACGCCACCGCCAGCGCGGCCACAAGCATCGTCGACACCAGGATCTTTCGCATGGTGTTCTGATGCATCGCCGGGTGCCCGACGGGATGCAAGCCCGGCCTCGCGCCCTTTGCCCGCGGGGGACTTGACCCGCAGCCGCTGACGAACGACGGTGCCACGCCGTGACACGCCCTCGACGAGTCCTGTCCCTCGCCACCGCCGCAACTGCACTCCTGCTGACCGCGTCCGCATCGGCGCAGAACCTGCCCGAGCCCGAGAACCGCGCCGTGCGACGCAGCGGCTTCATGTTCGCCGTCCAGGGGGGCTACGCCCTCGGGTACGCAAGCGGCAACCCCGCCGCGCAGGCTCGCAGGTTCGATCCCGACTTCACCACCTCCGGCTTCTTCCCCGCCGGCTACCGCCTCACCCCCTTCATCGCCGGCGCCCTCACTGACTGGTTCGTCTTCGGCCTCGGCGCAACTTTCGCCCAGTACCAGTCCGGCTCTCACCGGTCCCCCCTCGGTGCCTTCCTCATCCGGATCGAGTCCTTCCCCCTTTTCTACCGGGGAGGCGCCTGGAGAGACCTCGGCGTCAGCATGGAGTTCGGCGCCGGCGGCTCGAACATCCGCCGCTCGTCCGATGACAAGGAGCTGGCCTCCGCTGGCGTCGCCTCGACCTTGGGACTCGGCGCGTTCTGGGAAACCTGGCGGTTCGGCCACCTCGCCGCAGGCCCGTTCGCCGGCTACCAGTACAACTGGAGCGACCACTTTGACCGGCACGAACTCGCGATCGGTTTGCGAGGGACCTTCTACGGCGGACCTTGATGGGTGGGAGGAATGGGGAGGGGGATCAGGAAAGCGCGTGGGCAGGGACTTCGAAGCGGTGCTCGGCCTCGTCGAGGTAGCGCGACAGGCGGCCGACGCTCTCGGTGAGGTGCTCGTTGAGCACGCGGACTCCCGCAGGGACCTGGGGACGGATGGGCGCGAAGTTCCAGATCACCTTGATCCCGGCGTTGGCCATGCGGTCGATGATGTCCTGGGCGGACTCTGCCGGGACTGTGATGACGCCGAGCTTGGCGCCACAGTCCGTGATCATCGTCTCGAGCCGGTCCACCGAGGCGACCTCGTGGCGACCGATCGTCTGGCCGATCTTGGATGCGTCGCGATCGAAGACGGCCTCGAGGTGTACCCCGTGGCGCTCGAGCGTCGATGAGGTGACCAGGGCGGTGCCCATGTTGCCGGCGCCGACCAGGACCGCGGCGCGCTGGGTCTGCTCGTCGACGTGGCGGTCGAGGGCGGCCAGGACCTCGGCGACGGGGTAGCCGACATGGGGTTTGCCGACGACGCCGAGGCAGGCCATGTCCTTGCGGACGAGGGTGCCGTCGACATGGAGCTCGCGCCCGCAGGCGTCGGAGGAGACGTAGGATTTGCCCGCATTGCGAGCTGCCTCGACGATTTCACGATAGCGAGCGAGGCGGCCTGCGAGGGCTCGAGAGAGTCTCCTGGAGCTTCCGTTTCCAACTACTTCCGACATTGCTGGCCTCCGTTTGGAGCCGCGTGCTCCCCTCGCCACAGCGGCCATTTGTTCGTGAGGATAGTGGGGCGGACTCTCCGATCAAGGGTTCGCGAAAGAAACGGCTCACAAGTCACGAGTTCCCGCGATGCGCTTGTAACAGCTCGAAAATCAATCGATTTTTGAATCGATAAAACGCAGAAACCGTGGCGTCACGAATATCCGTCTGCGCAAGATCCTAGGGCATTCGCCGGGTTGCATACCGCGTAGGTTTGTGCTCGCCGCTCCCCACGGGTGTCCGCGTTGCGCGATCATGTCGGAGAACGATACATCGGACGCGGCACGTTTGGACGAACGCGCGCGGGACTCACAGGGTCGAGGGGTTCACTTGCAGACGTTCGACACGCAGTCCTGTCCGGCCGGACAATCACCCTTCTGCGTGCACTGTGGGTTCGCTTCCGCCTCGCTCCAACACACCCCCTCCTTGCACACCGGGATGCGCGCGTCGATCGTCACGCATCCCGCACTATCCGTACAAGGATACCGGCAGTATCCGTTCACGCATACCTTCGACGTCCCGCATACCCCGGGATCCGCAGCGCATGGCGCCTTCGGCTGCGGATCCGGGATGCAGCTCCCGCTGGCGCCGTCGCAGATCTCGCCCGACGCGCAATCCGTCGTCGCCTTGCATCCCCCCTGACACACCCCCTGCACGCACTTCAGCCCGCCTACACACGGGTTCGCTTCGCTGCACTCGGGATTCGCCTCGTCCGGCTCGCATACCCCCTTCGCGCTGCAAACCTGCCCGTCCTCACACGGCGTCGTCGTGTCGCATCCCACAATGCACTTGCCATTCACGCAGACCCGACCGGCTCCACACTGCGAGCTGAACTCGCACGCCTTCAGACACATCCCGTCCATGCACTGCAGCCCCGACGCACACGTGTCCTGCGCCGCGCACGCGCATCCGACCGTCATAGCTTCGCAGGCTCCCACCGCCTCCGGGTCCGCGGGGCGACACCCGTAGGCGTCGCAGATCTCACACCCCTCCGGGCCGCATACCTTCGTCTCGGCCCCCGAGCCGCACGCTCCTGTCGTTGTCCCAAGCACCAACCACCCTGCCATCAGTCCCACGCTCTCGAGCCTGCGTGCCGTGCGACTCCGGGTCATGACGACCTCCTTCGCGTGCCCGTTATCCAAGCGCCGTGCCAGCGCCTTGCTACCGAGCATACCCGATACGTTGACGCTTGCGATGCACCCTGCCAACTGCCCGACCGGGCAACGTGAACCGCCGGGGCGGCGTCGAGTGAACCCAGCTTCACATCGCCGCCGGCCCGCTTGACCCGCCACCGCCCGGCGGCTACGTCACTCCCCCATGAAGCTTCGCCACCTCTTCATTGCATCGATCGCTCTCGGACTCTTCCTCATCTCCCCTGCAGCCTTCGCCCAGACGAAGTTCGCGGTCGTCGACGTCCAGCGGGCGGTCATGGAGACCGAAGACGGACTGCGTGCCCAGGCCACGCTCAAGAAGCTGTTCGACAAGCGGCAGCAGGAGCTCGACGCCAAGCAGAACTCCCTGCAGCAGTCGCGCGACGAGATCGAGAAGCAGGCCAAGGTGCTCTCCAAGGAGGCGCTCGCGCGCAAGACCGAGGACTGGCAGCGCGCCATGATGGAGCTTCAGGGCATCTACGTCGAGTTCAACAAGGAGCTTCAGAAGAAGCAGTCCGAGCTGACCCAGCCCATCCTCAACAAGGTCGTCGGGTTGCTGCGCCAGGTTGCTGCGCAGGACGGATACGACGCGATCATCGAGAAGAACGCGGTGCCCTTCGCCAGGACGGATCTGGACATCACCGACAAGACCATCCAGCTCTACAACGCCGGCTCCCCGAAGGCGCCGGTGGACGACAAGAAGGCGCCGGCTGCCAAGCAGCCCGCACCCAAGCCCTCCGCCCGCTGACCTCCCGCCGTGCGCTCCTCCACCTCCGCCGATTCCCGCGGCATCGACCTGCACGCGCCGGCACTCATGCGCGAGCTGCTCGACGCGTGGGGCGGGACCCTCGACCCAGAGCTGCTCGATCGCGTCGTCGTTCGCGTGTCGGAACCCTCGCGAGCCGACTCCGACTCCATTGCCCCCGTGCTGTCGCGCCGATACCTCGAGGCCGCTCGACGCTGCAACTCCGTGCTGCTCGTCGAGTCCGACCTCGCCGCGGAGCTGCATCACGGCTCGCGCTGGATCCATCCCCACGCCGCCTGGGTGCTCGCCGCCCTGCTCTCGCCCGAGTCGAACGACTCCGCTGAGGTCGAGGTGGATCCGTCCGCGAGGATCGCCGACGACGTCGTCGTCCCGCACGCGGTCCAGATCGGGGCCGGCGCGATCCTGCTGTCGGGCTGTCGTCTCGGTCCCGGTTGTCGCATCGAGCCGCACGCGGTGATCTACGGCAACGTCACGATGGGCGCGCGCGTGCTGGTGGGAGCAGGAGCCGTGATCGGGCGTCCGGGTTTCGGTTGGGTTCACGGTCCCGGCGGGGAGCTTCGCAGGATGCCGCAACGCGGCGGGGTGGTGGTCGAAGACGACGTCGAGATCGGAGCCCTGGCTACGGTCGATTCCGGGACGTTGCACCCCACTGTTTTGGAGCGGGGGTGCAAGCTCGATGCGCACGTGCACGTCGGTCACAACGTGCGGATCGGGGCCGGAAGCATCGTCGCAGCGCAGGCTGGATTCGCGGGGTCCGCGCGGGTCGGAGCTGGAGTGCTCGTCGGGGGGCAGGCGGGAGTCGCCGACCACGTCGAGGTGGGCGACGGGGCACGTCTCGCCGGAAAAGCAGGCGTGATCGGGAATGTTCCGCGGGGAGTCGTCGTGGCGGGGTATCCTGCCGTAGAGCGCGGTCGCTGGCTGCGCTCTGTGGCGAAGGCACTGCGAGGACAACCCACGTGAGCCCGAGCGAGAAGCAGGTCAATCTCGACATCCACAGGATCCTGCAGATCCTGCCGCACAGGTATCCCTTCGTGCTGGTCGACCGTGTGACCGAGCTCGTGCCGCACAAGCGCATCCGCGGACACAAGTGCGTGGCCTACAACGAGCCCTGGTTCCAGGGTCACTTCCCGCACCGCCCCATCATGCCCGGCGTGATGATCCTCGAGGCCCTCGCCCAGATCGGCGGCATCCTTGCCTACGCCTCGGAGCCCTTCGACCCCACTACCAACCTCATGTTCTTCCTCGGTATCGACAAGGCGAAGTTCCGCCACACCGTCGTGCCGGGCGACGTGCTCGAGCTGGCCTGCCAGGTGATCCACCACCGGTCCAATGTCTGGAAGCTCAGCGGCGAGGCGAGCGTCGACGGCACCGTATGCGCCCAGGGCGAGCTGCTCGCTACGATCGTAGATCGATCCCCCTGAACCATGTCCCACCACATCCACTCATCCGCCGTCGTTCACGGCTCGGTCGAGATGGGCGATGACGTCGAGGTCGGTCCGTACTGCGTGATCGGAGAGGGCGTGAGCCTGGGGCGGGGCACGCGGCTGCTCTCGCACTGCGTGATCGAGGGCCCCACCACCATCGGCGAGCGCAACACGATCCATCCCTTCGCCGTCCTCGGCGCCCCGCCGCAGGACCGGGGCTACCGGGGCGAGCCCACGCGGCTCGTGCTCGGCGACGACAACGAGATCCGCGAGCACGTGACGATCCACCGCGGGACCGTGAAGGGCGGAGGCGTCACCCGCGTCGGCAGCTCCACGCTGATCATGGTCGGCGCGCACGTCGCTCATGACGTCGCGGTGGAGGACCGCGTGATCCTCACCAACGGCACGTTGCTCGGGGGACACGTGCGGATCGGGACGTGGGTGGTCACCGGCGGACACGTCGCCGTAGCGCCATTCGCGCGCATCGGCGAATCGGCGTTCCTCGCGGGGGGAGCGCTGGTCGAGCGCGACGTGCCTCCGTTCGTGATCGCATCGGGCGACAGGGCGAGAGTGCGCGCGCTCAACCGCGTGGGGCTCGAGCGTCGGGGAGTCCCCGAGGCGTCCCGCGCCGCGTTGAAACGCGCATTTCGGATCCTGTACGTGCAAGGAACGCCCCTGGCGGCAGCGATCGAATCCACCGATGCGGCGTGCGGCACAGACCCGTGGGTCGCACGCATGGTGGCCTTCCTGAGGGAATCGCAAGCGCACGCGCAAGGCGCGTCGCAGCGTTGACCGCTCAGCGCCCCGGCACCTCGTGTGGCTCGCGCGGCGGCTCCAGCTCGCTCTCGAGGAAGGCCCCCTCGAGCATGCGGACGCCGAGTCCCAGGCGATCGCCAGTGCGCTCTGCCGCGCCGGCTCCACGCGCGCGCGTCTGCAGAACGTAGGCGAAACACTTCTTGTCCGACGCGCCGAACGCGACAACGAAGCCGTCGATGGTGTCACTTCCGGCAGGCTTCGCGATGCCGACGATCACGCGGGTGTCGAACCCGGGCGCAGGGACTGCCGGCAGGGTTCGATCGTCGACGACGCGCGCGCCCCCGAAGACCGGCAGATCGGGCGCCCACGCGCGCGCCTTCTTCTCGCACCGATCGCGCGAGACGAGCTCGGACTCTCGCCACAACCTCACGCGCACGGACGACGAGCTGCCGGGGTGCGAGGCCGACAGCCACGGCGATCCGTGATCGTCGATGCGCCACGACTTGCCGTCGGGGAATGGCATGCGGAGATCGAACCGCTTGGACGAGAACTTCGCCCAGGCTGCGTCGAGGAGCTCAGTGGGCTCCGGCGATGCGGATGACGCGGCGGGAGGCGCCGGAGTCGCGGCCGGACCCTGCGGACCGCAGGCCGCAGCGACGATGGCTGCGGGCAGACCGAAGAGCAGCGAAGCGATCAGAGGAGCGGGGAACGATCGACGTGGCATGCGAGTGGCCGGGCTGTAGGCCCGCGCGGGCGAGGGGTCAACGTGCAGGCTCACATCCGCCGCGTGTCGTCGCGCGCGCCAGCGAGCAGGACGCACATCGAGCCCTCCCCGCCGAGCGGATCGGGCGCCGTGACGAACGCCGAAACGTGGGTCGAGGCATTGCCCTCCGCGAGCCAGGCGGCGAGTTCTCCGCGAAGCACCGCGCCCTGTCCACGCGAGGCGCGGCCGCGGGCGTGGACGATGAGCACGACTCGATCGCCGCGAACGCGACGGTCGCGCACGAAGTCCTCCACGCGCGCGCGGGCATCCGAGGGGCTCGATGCGAGCAGATCGAGGGTGGCATCGACGGGCAGCTCTCCGGCGCGCAGCTTGCGAACCAACCCGCCGTCCACTCCGCGCCTGCGTCCCTCGATGCGCCGACCGTCGTCGGTGACCTCGAACCGGCTCCCCTCCTCGACCAGCGCGCGGAGCTTGTCCCGCGCGAGGTCGTCGGCGGCCAACTGCTCGGAGCGCTGCGCCATGCGCGACGCGGGAGGAGCGCCCGGATCCTCGCTCGAAGCAGGGATGCGTCGGACTGCGAACGGATCGAGAGGTGTGACGCCCGACATGAAGCGCTCGAACGTGAGGGAGTCGTCTTCGGAGGCAGCTTGATTCTTGCCCACGGAGCGGGCAGGGGGCGCGGCGGGGCGCTTGTCCTGGGCGCTGGACGGTCGCCCCGTTGCGGCAGGGCGCTTGTCCAGGGCGCTGGACGGTTGCCCCGGAGCGGTCTCGGTTTTTTTCGCAGGGGAGGGGAGCTTCGCGAAGGGGCGGAAGAACGGGTCTTCTCGTTGCGCTCCGGAAGCCTGCTGCCTGCCGCCGCCGTGCCCTCGCAGCGGCTTGTCCTTCTTGCTCATGGTTCGTCTCCCGAACGAGTTGGAACGCTCTCGTTTCTCAGCGCGCGCACTGCCATCACCGCGGCCTGGATGCCCGACAGATTCCCGTCTGCATAGTGCCAGTCGGGGTCGTCGAGATCCGGAAAGTCGTGGGGATTGCGGATGTCCTCTGCGGTGAGCCCCGGACGGATGCGCCGGGCGAGCTCGATCACCTTCGTGCGCTGCAGCTCCTCCATCTGCTCGAGCATGCACAACACCTGCTCCACCGAGGGAGGGCGCGGGACGACGGGGCCGATCGCCACCGGCAGGTCGAGGGCCGCGCTGAGGGCCGCGAGGCCGATGACGTGGGTGATCTCCCCGCGCCGCATCGCATCTCCGAGCGACGCGATCGGCACGCGAAGCACCTCGCAGTGCTCTCCCGATCCGTCGAACGTGGGCTCGGCAACCTTGCGGGCCCGAAGCACGCGGAACACGTGGACGCGGTTGGACAGGATCGCAGGGTTCGGGTGGAGAGTGCCGAGAAACGCGAGGGGACCGTCGTACCCGGTCTCCTCGAGGAGCTCGCGCCGCGCGGCCTCCGCCGGGGTCTGCCCCGCTTCGATCACTCCTCCGGGCGGCTCGACCGTCAGCGCATCGATCCCGGCGCGGTACTGGCGAACCAGCACCACGTCGTCGTCATCAGTGATCGCGACCACGGCGACCCAGTCCGGACAGTCGATCACGTGGAAGGGGTTCGCGGCGTCGGCGAAGGAGACTTCGCGGACGTCGAACACCGAAAAGCGAGCAGCGAGGCTGGAGACTGCCGGGGGCAGAGGCATCACGGGGGGGAGTATCGCATCGCACCGCTCGGGGAGCCCGAAGGATCGCGCGATGGGGTTGCGCGAGCGCGCCGATCGCGTATGCACGTGCCATGGCGATGGGACACGAGCGGGTCGCGGGTTCGGTGTTCTGGGGGTGGGTGATCGCGTTTGCGATGATCGCGGTGCCGGTCTTCGCGCAGACGCAGGCGGGGGATGCGTCGCCGGCGACGACGCCCGCCGTGGCATCGGCGGAGCCCGTGGCGAAGTCGCCCCCAGCGGCTTCGCCGACTTCCACAGCGACCTTGCCTCCGGCAGAGCCCGCGACGAAGCCGAAGAGCGTGGCCGTAGCGTGGCTGAACGCAGGGCTGGGGGTGGCTCCGGAGGTGGTGACCCGGGAGAGCCCTCGGGACGCCGTCGCTGGCTTCCTCGCAGCCGGTCGGACGCAGGAATGGATGCTCGCTGCGCACTACCTGAACCTGAGCAAGCTCAACGCGGCGCAGCAGCGTCGCAATGGGCCGGAGCTGGCGCAGCGGCTTTTCTACGTGCTCGAGACGCAGGTCTGGTTCGACCTCGAGATGATCCCGGATGAGCCGACGGGAGCTACGGACAAGACGCCGGCGCAGACGGAAGTTCAGGTGGCGTCGATCCCGCTCCGCTCCGGGATGCAGGGGATCCGGCTCTCCCGTGTAGCGGACGCCCAGGGCAAGCAGGTCTGGGTCGTGTCCACTGCGACCGTGCAGGCAATCGACGATCTGCACGACCGCTACGGACCGTCGCCGCTGGTGGAGAAGCTGCCGGCGTGGGCGCGCGCGAACGCGGTGCTGGGGCTCGAATCCTGGCAGTGGGCGGGCTTGGTCGTGCTGGTCGGCGTCTGCTGGTTCTTCGGGTGGATCGTCGAGAAGACCGCGGTGGCCATTGCGCGCAGTTGGTCACGTCGCCGGAAGACCGAGCTGAACCCCGAGCTGACGCGCCTCATCGAGGGCCCCGGCGGCATGATCTCTGGGCTCGTGCTCGTGGTGCTGGCGTTGCCCTGGTTGCGCCTGGTCGCGTCGGCCGAGCAGGTCATCGGCCGGATCGTGACGATCCTGGTGATCCTGGTGGTGACGCGCGCGGGGGTGCGACTCGTGAACTACGGCGCGAGCCTGGTGGAAGCGCACGGGCAGGAGCACCTGACGGACGACGTGAGGCGTCGGGCAGTGGCGACGCGGGTGACGACGGCGCGGCGGATCACGGCGGCGCTGGTGTGGATCGTGGGGATCGCGCTGGCGATGATGCAGTTCACGGTGGTGCGCAACCTGGGGTGGAGCCTGCTGGGGTCGGCGGGCATCGCCGGAGCGATCCTCGGCTTCGCGGCGCAGAAGACGTTTTCGAACGTGTTCGCAGGGATCATCATCTCGCTGACGCAGCCGATCCGGATCGGCGACACGGTGGTGGTGGAGAAGGAGTTCGGGGTGATCGAGGAGATCGGCAGCACGCACGTGGTGGTGAAGCTGTGGGATCTCCGGCGCCTGGTGCTGCCGATCGTGTACTTCCTCGACAGCCCGTTCGAGAACTGGACGCGGACCGGGCAGGAGCTGGTGGGTGTGGTGCGTCTGCAGGCGGATTACCGCGTGAAGGTCGAGGAGATCCGCGAGGAGCTGAAGCGGATGCTGGAGGGCGAGGCGCTGTGGAACGGGAAGAAGGCGGCGGTGATCGTGGAGGACATGACAGCCGACGCGGTGACGGTGCGGATCACGCTGAGCGCGGACGACTCGGACAAGCTGTTCGATCTGCGGAGCAAGGTGCGCGAGCAGATGCTTGCGTTCCTGCAGCAGGAGCCTTGGAGGCTGCCGACTCGGCGGTTTGAGGCAATCTCGAAGCAGGGGGGGTGAGAGCGCGCGGGGGCTCAGGAGTTCGAGGCGCTGACGGGCAGGATTGGGGCCCACTGCAGGCGGAAGAGCAGATCGTCTTCCACGAGGACGCCCTTGTCGCTGAAGTGCAGGACGTTATTGGTCTCGTTCTCGCGGTCTTCGCCGACGAACAGGATGCCGCGGCCTTCGGCGTTGTATCCGAGCTGGACGATGGCGTTCTTGCGCCACACGCCGCCTTCGCCGAGCTGGAGCTCCTGCGGGAGGGTGTAGAAGCCCTCGCTGGGGAGGGACTTGAGGGTCTGACCCCAGGTTGTGGAGCGCAGCGGGGTGGTGGGCTCGCCCCAGAACCAGCGGTTACGCCTGTTGGAGCCCGGTCGCACCACGAAGGTGACGCCGTCCTTGTTGACGCCGACGTAGACGAGCACGCCTGCGGGGATCTCGTTTTCCTTGCCGGGGTAGGGCTGGGTGGTGCGGTACAGGCCGGGGTCGGGCAGGTTCATGTCGGTCCATCCTCGAAAAAGAAGGGGAGGCTCGCCCGCGGCTGCGGGCTGGCCTGGAGCGGAGCGAGTCTAATCACGTGGGTTTCGAAGCGCCAGGGGAGGCACGGAAGAAAATCCCCGGCAACGGGATCAGGCCTTCTTGAAGGGCCGCAGACGCTCGCGAAGCTCCTGGATGGTGTGCTGCAGGTGAGCCATCAGCGCCTGCACGCCCGGCTCCCCCTTCAACACGTAGTTGTCGATGTCGATCACGAGCGTCGTGGTGGCGAAGATGCTGTTGAGCTCGTGGTTGAGCCGAATGCCCCCGAGCACCGGCATGCGGAAGAGGTTGGCAAGATCGGTGCGGTACATCGCGACCAGATCGTCGGGATCGGCGATGTAGTTCTTGGTCTCCGCAGAGACCGTGAGGGTCGCCTTGGAGCCGAACACCGCGGCGCCTACGATGCCTGTGCCCGTCTTGCGATCGAGCGTGACGTAGACGTAGGAGAGAATCGGGTCACCGACGATGCGGAACTTGACCCGTTGGTAGTCGTTGTTGGCGAGGAAGGTGACGGCGGTGCCGCCCTGTCTCGCCATGGCGCGCACGATCTCGCCGACGAGGATCTCGTCCTTGGACTCGCGGATTTCGGCTTTGTGGTTGAACTTGTTGAGGATGCCGAACATTGCGCATGCTCCCGTCAGCCGAGCCGGCCCCGAAGGTACTTGCCAAGCGCGTGGACCGTCGCGCCGATGTGCGTCGTGAGTCGCGCGTAGTCGATCGCGTAGTCGGGCTTCACGTAGTCCTCGATGTTCCAGTACATGTCGACCTGGACGTAGACGTAGCCGGAGGCCATGTCGGCATCGACGGTGATGGTTCCGGGCTCGGGCGACTGCAGGTAGCCGCTCTTGTACTCGGCCTTGAGGGCCTGCCAGATGCGCTGGAAGTCGGCAACGCGTTCCCCGTAGCCGATGACCACCGAGGCGCGCTGACCGAGCACCTTCGCATCGACCAACCCGCTGGTGAGGTGTTGGACCTGCACCACGATGCGCGAGGCGTTCTGCATGTTCTCGAAACGCAGGTAGTGACGCCCGCCGTCGCTGGTCAGATCGATCAGCGAGAAGCCGTTGTCGAGCGTGCAGGTGATGATCGCGCCCACGAGCACTTCGTCGATGTTCGAGGCCGCGACGTGCTCGTTGTAGTACTCCCAGCTCGCCTTCACGAGCTTGCCGAAGATGCGATCCTTCTCGTCGTCGGCGGCCCGCGCTGCCGCATGGGGATCCCCCGCGGGCGGCCGGTGCTGAGCGATCAGTGGTCCGAAGCCCGGATGCTCTCGTGCCGGCACCCAATCGGGCATGCCCTGGTACCAGATGGTCGAGGTGTCCGGCAGCAGACCCTGGAGGATCTGCTGGAGCAGGGCCTGACCGGAGATGGGACCGATCTGCCCGGCGGGGCCGCGCACGAAGAACGCCGGGGCGTCGCCGGGAGGCAGAGGAGGAATCGCGGTTGCCATGAAGAACGACTAGCGAAGGCGGAGGGCAGGGACAATGCCGCAGGTGGGGAGGGGGGCGCGAACCCCAACGACGCGGAGACCGTACCGATGCCTGAGCCCGGACCGGAAGCTCTCGAGGCGGGAGCGGTTCGAGGCTGCGGGACAGTCTCTCGCGCACACCGGTAAGGCCGGCGAGGTGTCGCTCTGGCGCGACCCTGCGAAGGCGACCGCTTCGGCGTGGCGATTGCCAATCTGATTCGAATCAGCGGGATTCGTGCCCACGCTCGAGGAAGTGCTGAGTTGGCCCGGTTCCTGCTGTTGCGAAGGGGCAAGCGCGTCCGCCTCCCCGGTCTCGTACTCAAGCGGGACGCGGCCGACTGGCTGACGCCGCTGGTGTCCGGAGCGCGGATCCCGTCGAGCGGCGAGGCAGGCGCGCAAAACGCAGCGTTGCGGGCCGCCCTGGAGGCGGGTGAGCGGCGCGGCACAGGCGAAAGCCGGAAGGAGACTTGTGATGCCAGGAAGAGATGGAATGGGACCTCAGGGACGCGGTCCGCGAACCGGTTGGGGACGTGGCTTCTGTGGTGGGGGTCGCGCCCAGGAAGGCGACGGGACGTCTGTCCCGGGGGGCGGCTTCGGTCGAGGCGGGGGAGGGCGAAGGCGCATGCGGCGTCGGTGCCGTTTCTGGGAGACGGGGCAGGTGGACTCCTTGCAGGGAGGCGCGGCGGCGACCGTGTCCGAGGGGGCGAGGCTGGTGGTCGATCTGAAGGCGCAGGCGGCGGAGCTGCAGCGTGACCTGGAGGCCTTGAAGGCAAGAATCGGTCAGATGGAGGGGGCCGCGGTTGAGACTGCGGTCATCGAGAAAGAGGAATCGAAATGAGAGTAGCCGTGACGGCTGCGGGGCCGAGCCTCGATGCGGAGTTGGACCCCCGGTTCGGCCGGTGTGCCTGGTTCGTTCTGATTGACACCCAGGACATGAGCGTCGAAGCGCTGCAAAACGAGAGCGGGACTCTCGGTGGCGGCGCGGGCATCCAGTCCGCTCA
>CAYMUE010000100.1:1071-22908 GCA_964393505.1 uncultured Polyangiaceae bacterium | reverse complement strand
TGGGAGGCCGACGGGCACCTGCCCGGGACTGATTCGGACGCCTGATCGCCTCGGCTCCTCCCTACGGTCACCGTCACGGCGACGGTCACGGCCCAACTCACACGCCCCCTCCGCGGACCGAGCCGATGACCACAGCGGCGGCCCGTAGCCCTCGCCCTAGAGGCTCTTCCCCTCTCGCACCGTCGCGAACATCCGGCACCGCATCGCCACTTCGGTGAACGCCTCGCACGACTCGGCGTTCACCGCGCAGCGCAGCACGCGGAACGTGTGCGACCAGGCGATCTCCTCCTCCGAGCGAAGCCCCGTGAGCGTCACCGACCAGGCCGCGCTCCCCTCTTCGGCGACCTGCACGTCGAGCTCGTGGAGCTTGTCGTCGCGACGCGCAAACGCCTGCGTCACCGCCGCCATCAGCCGGCCCTGGATCGCCCTGTCGATCCGCACCATCTCCTTCGTGGTGAGCTTCTCGATGATCATGTTCACGCACTCCCCAGGCTGGAGAACACCTCTGTTCCGGCGGGCTCCTTCAACTGCTCCGACGCTGCGCGCTCCAGCATTCCCATGGTAATGACACGCGATCCCGCGGGCTGCGTCGCAGCCTCGAGCGCCGCGCTCAGCACCGCGTTGCGGATCAGCGCCCCCGAGAGCTCGAAGGCGCGTCCGAGCTGAACCACGTTCACGTCCGACGACAGCGGCGCGTCCTGCCCGAGCATCTGCTTCCACAACGCGGTCCTCGCCCTGCAGTCCGGGAACGGAAACGCCAGCCGGAGCTGCAGCCGGCGCTCGAACGCGGGATCGATCTCGTCGGCGCAGTTCGTGGTGAGAACGACGACGCCGCTGTGACGCTCGATCTGCGTGAGCAGGGCGCCGGTCTCGGCGTTCGCGAAGCGGTCGTTGGAGCTGCGCACGTTCACGCGCCGCGCGAAGAGCGCGTCGGCTTCATCGAAGAGCAGCACTGCGCGGTGCTCGCGCGCAGTCTGGAAGAGCTGGGCAATGTTCCTCGAGGTTTCTCCGACCCACTTCGACATGACCGTGCTCAGGGGACACCGCAGCAGGGGACGATCCAGCGCCGTGGCGATCGCCTCCGCGGCCATGCTCTTGCCGGTCCCCGAGGCGCCCGAGAAGAGCGCCGTCAGTCCCGAGGTGTTGCCCAGACTCCTGCCCAGCCCCCACTCGGTCAGCACCGTGCCGTGCGCCCGCGCCGCGTCCACGAACCTGCGAATCCGGCCGTGCAGATCGGCCGGGAGCACGAGGTCCTCGAGCACCGCCTGCGGACGCTCGATCTGCTCGAGCTCGTTCTCGTCCACGCGCACCTGCAGCCGCGCCCCGTGCTCCAGGTCCTGCATGCCAACCGCACTGTCACCGCGCGAAACCGATCGCACGACCCCGGCGAGCACGGCGTTCTTGATGTAGCCGCCGGTCAGCTCGAAGCTCTCGGCGAGCCGGTCCACGTCCACGTCGGACGCGAGCGGCAGCGACGCCGGCAGGTGCTTGCGCCAGATGTCGGCGCGCTCGGAGCGGGTCGGCGCGCGGAAGTCGATCTTCGCCACGATCCTGCGGGCGAGGGCCTCGTCGAGACACTCTTCCATGTTGGTGGCGAGGATCGCCACGCCGTCGAACTGCTCCAGCCGGGTCAGCAGCAGCGGCATCACCTCGTTGCCGTGCTTGCGCGAGGCGAAGACCTGCTCGCACTCGTCGAAGAACAGCACCGCATCGAGCAGGCGCGCTTCGCGGAATACTGCGTCCAGATTCGACTCGAAGTTGCGCCCCGTCTCCATGAGCTTCGAGGCGTCGATGGAGAACAGCCGCTTGCCGAGCGACGAGGCCACCGCGTTCGCGAGCATCGTCTTGCCCGTCCCGGGAGGGCCGGAGAAGAGCAGCACCAGGGCCTTGCCGTAGGTGATCACGTCGTCGATGCCCCACTGCTTGCGACGCTCGAGGAACGCGCCGTGGTGCTGGACCAGCGAGACGACGAGGTCCTTGGTTTCCTTCGGCAGCACGACCTGATCGAGGGAGGTGTGGACGGTGCGCAGGCGGGAGAAGGCCACGAGCTCCTCGGCGACGTGGGATTCGCCGAGCAGCTCACCCACGACGCGGCGGGGAACCTCGAGGTTCACCTGCAGGAAGTCCCCCTCGCCGAGACCGCGGACCTCGGCGAGCACGAGCGAGTTGGCGATGAGGTTGGAGTCGAGCGCGAACCTGCGCCGGAGCTTCACGCTCTCCTCGAAGCTGCGGCTGAGCACGCCGATTGCCGTGGCGACGCTGGGATCCTCGTAATCGCGTCCGAGGGGCGAGAAGTGCTGGGCATACCGGGGGTCGACCTTGGGAGCTGCGACCAGGGTGAGGATGTCGCGCTCGACCTGCGACAGGTGGAAGGAGTCGGCCAGGCGCTCGAAGGGGAGGTCGATCGCGGAGGTCGCCTCGACGCAGGCGCTGATCCACTTGAGCTTGCGGTCGGCGATCTTCCAGAGCTCGCGGGTGGTGGTGGGGATATCGCCGGTGCCGAAGGACAGGGCCCGGGACAGGTACTCCTCGCGGTCGGAGCCGCGCATGCGAGCGTCCTCGGGCACGCGCGCGATGTGCGCGGCAACGAGGTCTGCGATGCGCTGCACGAGGGCCTCGAGGTGGTCGAGGTGGGAAGCGAAGGGCCGCACGGGCGGCGCCTTCCACTCGGGATGGAACAGGGGTTGATCGGCGGAGGCGTGGAGAGTGGTAGTTCTCATACGTGTACTACGACCGGAGGGGGGTGCCGATCAACCGCCGCCGGTCGAACAATTGACATTGTTTGTCCGGGTCGTGGCAGCGCGCGCCGACGGCGTGGTCGTCACGCGGTCATCGCGCGGGTCAGGGGGTCGCGCGCGCCATCGCGGAGGGCCCTTGATACCCGAGGACGCCCGGACTGATTCACACCGCGACGGGACTCGAACGCTGCTACGTGGGATTCTTGCGGGGGCGGGGGACCTTGAAGGTGCCGAGTCGAGTGACGAGCGTACGTCGGGAAATGCCCAGCATGGCCGCGGCGCGGGTCTGATTGCCGGCACACGCCTCGAGAGCACGCAGGATGCTTGCCTTCTCGGCCTCGGCGAACTGCTGCTTGAGAGCGTCGCGCGTGACCTCGGCGCCGCCCGGCGCGCTCGGAGGAACCGGCGGAACCGTGGCGCGCGGCGGCAGATCCTGGGATGACGCGGAAGCGGAGTGCTGCCACACGCGCGGAGGCTGCGACTGCACGGGAGTGCGCAGGGGGCGATAGGCGACCTCGGCGTTCTTCTCGATGGGGAGGTGCTCGAGGGTGATGGTGCCGGTGGAGCAGAGCAGCACTGCGCGCTCGATGACATTGCGCAGCTCACGGACGTTGCCCGGCCAGGCATAGCGCTGGAACCAGTCGATGGCTTCGGGGCTGAGGGCGAGGACGCGGTCGCGGCCGGTTTCGTGGCAGATCTGCGCGAGGAATGTGCGGGCCATGGGCTCGATTTCGGGCACGCGTTCGCGCAACGGGGGGATGACGAGGGACACGCCGCTGACGCGGAAGAACAGGTCTTCGCGGAAGCGGCCGGCGTTGGCTTCGGCCTCGAGGTCGCGGTTGGTGGCGGCGATGAAGCGCACGTTGATGGGGCGGTACTTGACGGAGCCGACGCGCAGGACCTCCTTGGCTTCGAGGACGCGCAGGAGCTTGCCCTGGGTGGGGAGCGGGAGCTCGCCGATCTCGTCGAGGAAGACGGTGCCGCCGTTGGCGGACTCGAGCAGTCCGAGCTTGGCGTTGAGGGCGCCGGTGAAGGCGCCTCGCTCGTGGCCGAACAGCTCGCTCTCGAGGAGGTTCTCGGGGAAGGCAGCGCAGTTCAGGCGCAGGAAGGGCTTGTCGGCGCGAGGCGAGAGCCGATGGATGCGCTCGGCGAGGACTTCCTTGCCGACACCGGTCTCGCCGAGCAGGAGCACGCAGATGGTGCCGTTGGCGACGCGCTCCGCGATGCCGTAGAGGCGCTGCATGGCGGGGGCGATCACGACCAGTTGCGGAGCGGATCGCGATTCGGTCTGAACCGTGCCGATGGCACCGGCGCAGGCTTTGGCGAGCAGGGCCTCGGCGCTCAGACCGTCCTTCGGGTAGCAGGAGATGCCGCTGCGAACCCGGATGCCGCGCGATTGCAGCTCAGATTCCACGCGTTTTCGAACGGTCTCCGCGGTGGTCGGGTCGGCATCGACGACGATGACCTCGTACTCGCCGGGGCCGTAGGAGGCGACGACGTCCTGGGCGCGGGTGGCGGTAGCGAGGCCGGCCTCGGCTTCGGCCTGATCGGATTGGCTCGCGTGGATGCGCAAGACGGCGAACTGCTCGCGAGAGCGCTCCGCGCGGGCGCACTCCTCTTCGATGCGCCCTTCGAAGTAGGTGTGGGACCAGAGCTTGCGGGGACGCGGCTCGGCGGCGGAGCGCTGAATGATGACGACGGTGGCGCCGAACTCGATGACATCGCCGGGCGAGACAACGACCCGATGGCCTGGCTCGACTTTGCGATCGGACCACTCGGCGGTGTCGCGCAGGTCGGCGGAGGTGCCGTACAGCAGGCGGGCGTCACGCAAGCGGGTGCCGTTGGCGCTGCCGAGGTCCTCGACCTCGATTTCGGCGCCGATGTGAAGCCGGGCGTGCCTGCGGGAAATCGACGGATCGTCGATGCGGATGTCGGTTTCGCGCGAGCGTCCAACGGTGACCGAGCCCTGGTCGGGCAGGGGGAAGGAGGCGTAGTTGCCGTCCTTGTTGCCCAGCACGAGCAGCACGTAGCGTCCTGCGGCGAGGATTTGCGGAGGCGGGGGGATGGGGAGGTGGGTGCGCAAGGGAGACGGGTCCGTATTTCGAGTTGCGCGAATTGTGCATCATATCGAGACGGATGTGCAGTCCCGAATGCTGCACGAGGCAACCAACGGGTCGTTGCGCGGCGCGGTGTCCGAACGAGCGATCGATGTGGCCGCTCACGGCGGCCGGCGCACTACGGCTCCCGAAACCGCGCAGTCCCGGGGGCGAAGACCTCGGTGATGCGATCGGGCTCGCGAACCCCGTGGGCCGCCATCCACTCGGCGGACTCGTCGAGAAGGCGCGTTCCGGCCGCGCCGCCCAGCAGGCGTCCGAGGCGGCGCCGGGCGATGGCAGCGTGGAAGGCCATGTCGCACTGCACGCAGGCATCCTCGGCCTGGCCGAAGAGGGCGATGGCGCGCTCCTGCTGCGAGGAGAGCTGGGCGCTGCAGGCCTGGAGGATCAGGGCGAGGGGGCGGGCCCACGGAGCACCTTCACGCAGGATGCTGCGCGCGAGCCCGTCGATGCCCTCGAGCGCGGAACGGGGTGCCTCGCGGTCGGCGACGGCCGCGAGCAGGCAGCGACCTCGGAGGTCCCACGCCTGGAGGCGCAGGAGCTGCACGTGGAGAAGGGGGGCATGATCCCAGTCGCGCCAGCGTCGGTCGACCGAATCGAGGGCGCGCTTGGACTCGCCGCAGTAGATGCGGGTGTTGGCCTTGCCGAACAGCAAGGCGAAGTCGAACAGATCGATCTGGGAGCCCGAGCGACCTTCCTGCGCGAGGGTCAGGTGGCGGGCAGCGGCTTCCTCATCCCCGCGAAGCAGCCAGGTGAGGTTGGGCAAGCCGATACGCAGGGCGGTGGAGGCGAAGGCATCGCCGCGCGTATCGGCATCGGCGACGAGGTCTGGCACGCGCCTGCAGAGCGGCTCGAGATCGCCGAGGAAGAAGGTGGCTTGCAGGCCGATGAGACGAGCGAGAGCCAGCTCCCAGTCCGATCCGGTGCACAGCTCGGCGAGGATCGGTTCCGCGCGATCGCTCCACTCGCGCGCGGTCTTCCACTGGCCTCGGAGAAACGCGCCGATGCCTGCGGCGATGGCGGAGAGTCCCATGACGAGGAGGCTGTCGGAGCGTTGGCCGATATCACGCGCGAGGTCGAGCGCACGGCGGGAACGGTCTTCGCCTCCGGGGCCTTGGAGTGCGGCGACGATGGCCTCACCGCACAGAGCGCGGGCGACGCGGGAGGGTTCGCCGGCGGCGAGGGCGGTCAGAAGGCAGCGCGTGGCGTACTCCGAGGCGGTGATGGGATCGACCATGGCGAGGCCGGAAGCGGCGGACCAGGCGATGTCGACGGCTGCGAGGCGATGGGGGGGCGTCAGCCCGGCGGCGGTCTCGCGGAATCGCAAGCCGCGCACCGAGAGCTGGAGGCGGCGCATGCGTGCGCGTCGCACCGCTTGTTGCGGGCTCGACGGGAGCGGCATGCCCGCGGCCGCGAGCACCTGCGCGAGGACCTCCCTTCCCTGCTCCTGCAGGCCGACGCGGAGCATGAGCTCGGCGGCGCGACGGTCCAGATCGAGCTGCTGGGAGACGTCGGTGCTGCACGCCGCAGCCTGGCGGAAGGCATGCGCGGCATCGACCGTGCGACCGGCGTTGGCGAGGGTCTCGGCGAGGCGCAGTCGCAAGCTCAGCGTCTGGCGCGATGCAGAGGAGACGACGCCGTCGAGCGCGAGCTGATAGAGGCGCGCGGCGTGGGCGAAGGCGAAGGCTGCGGCGGCGCGGTCCGCGGCCTGCTCGGCGAAGCGGGCACCGCGTTCCGGATCCCCGGCGGCGGCCCAGTGCTCGGCCAGCGCTTCGGGATCGGGGACGCCTGCGGCCTCGCTCGCGAGGGCGAGCGCGTGGTGAGCCTGACGCACGCGCTCCGGGGTCATCCGCGCGAGCACGACCTCGCGGATGCGGTCGTCGTAGAGTTCGGCGGCGTCGCGCCCGGCCCGGGTTCCGGTTCGCAGCAGGCGTGCGGCGCGCAGGGAGGCGATCGCATCGCGCCGACGGTCACCGAGCCCCGCAGCCTGGGCGAGGGCGTCGAGATCGACGGGACGTCCAGAGACGGCGGCGAGCTCGAGCGCGTGGTGCGCGCCTTCGAAGAGGTTGGCGAGGCGGTACTCGAGCACGGCCTCGAGGGAGACGTGACCGACCTGGCTGAGGTCTCCGCGGGAGGATTGGACGGCCCAGCGGGCGAGCTCGGTGACGAGGAAGGGGCTGCCTCTTGCTTCGAAAGCGATGGTGGCGGCCTGCTCGCGCGCATCGGTGTCGTCGCGGCCGATCAGCTCGACGGCGATCTCGAAAGACTCGGCATAGCGAAGGGGGCCGACGACGAGGTCGAGGACGTCTGCGCCTGGGGCGCGGCGGTGGGAGGCGAGGGAGCGCACCATGGGGGCGGACTCGGCGTCTTCGATGCGGTAGGCGCCGATGAGCAGCAGTGGGGGGGACTGCGGTGGACGCATCAGCTCGAGAAGCAGCTCCGCGCTGTCCGCATCGCCCCACTGCAGATCGTCGAGGAACAACACCAGCCTTCGGATCCTGGCCAGTCGGTCAAGCAGGGTGCGCAGAGCGAGGAAGGCCTTGCGTCGCAAGAGCGCCGGAGGGGGGATTCCCTCCGCAGGCTCGGGCACCTCGCGAATCGCGGGGACGCGCGCCATGACCGGGAAGATGCGAGCAAGCGCCCAGGCGTCGTCGGGGACGACTGCCACGCAGTCGGAGGCGGGGAGCCGCAGGAGCTGGCGGCTCAACGCGTCGATCAAGGAGTCGAAGGCCTTGTAGGGCACCGACTCGCGCTCGTAGGCGCGACCGCGCATCACCGTCGCCCGGTGGTTCTCCGCGAGCCCGTCGAGGAAGTACCGCGCCAGCGCCGTCTTGCCCATGCCCGACAGCCCGCGAACGTACACGGTCACGGCCTGCCCCGCGCAGACCTTGTCGAAGGCCCCCTCGAGCGTCTTGAGGTGCGCGTTGCGCCCGACGAGAGCTCCGGGCGCGAGGCGTTGGGCTGCGGGGGTCGGGGGGACGCGGACGCGCTCGCGGCCGAGCATGCGCAGGATCTCGGCGCCGTCGGGGCGTTTTGCGGGCTCGCGTTGGAGCAGGGCCATGCACAGCCCATCGAGGTCAGCGGGAGTTTCGGGGCGCGAGGCACGCGGTGCAGGGGGGTCGAGGCGACGTTTTTCGGCGAGCACGCGCGCGGGTGGTCCGACGAACGGCAGTCGTCCGACCAGCGCCTGGTAAAGGACCGCGCCGACGCCGTACCAGTCGCTCTGCACGGTGGGTTTCTTGCCGCCACACTGCTCGGGGGAGATGTACCCGGCAGTGCCGACGAGCTTGCCGCTGAAGGTGGTGTCGCCCTCGAACGGGTCGAAACCGGTGGCGAGGCCGAAGTCGAGCAGCACGACGCGGCCGTCGGGAGCGACCAGGACGTTGGAGGGCTTGATGTCCCGATGGAGCTTGCCCGCAGCGTGAAGGGCGTTGATTCCGTCAACCAACTGCAGCAGCGCTTCGCGGAGACGTCCGTAGTGGGGAGGGGGACCGAGAGGCGCTGGCGGCTCCTTCGTGTTCGCCGCGAGGAGGGCGACATTCAACGCCGCGGTGGACTGTGTCGGCTGCGAGATCATCGGCTCGCGAAACGCGTCGCGCCCGTCGTCGATCCCCGGGATCATGCGCGGCCGCGTCGTGGTCTCGGTGTCCGCGTCGTCGTCGGTCGGGAGCGCCCCGACGCGCACCCATTCGAGGAAGTTCACGCCATCGACGAGCTCCATGATGAAGAACCATCCGGACGACGCGGAGACGAGCTCATAGAGGTTGACGAGGTTCGGGTGGCAGACGTCGGCGAGGGATCGGAACTCGTGCTTGAAGCGGTACAGGGCGGTGGGATCGAGTTCGCGCAGGGTCTTGAGGGCGACGCGCGAGCCGCGCTCGCGGTCGTGGGCTTCGTAGACCACACCCATGCCGCCCGCGCCGATGCGTCGAACGACCACGTAGCGCTCCGTGCCGCGAAACCCGTCCTGCACCGGTGGGACTATATCGCGGAGGGGGGAGCGGATGCAGGCAAGGAGGAACCGGGGGAGAGGAGGCGGGGAGGCGGGCTACTTCTTGTCTTCGTCCTTGGCTTCGGCGCGCAGCTTGCGGGCCTCGGCGAGACGCTCGCCGATGAGCTTGCGGACGCGGGGCAGGTCGAAGCGCGCGGGGGAATCGCCTTCGGGGAGTGCGGCGACCTCACGCGCGATGGCATCGGCGTGCATGCGCGGCTTCTCGGGGATCTTGAGCATCTCGCCCAGCTTCGAGAGCGCGGCCGCCTCCGACGAGTCGGTCTCGCCGTCGATGCGGCTCATCCACGCGGCCACGGCGTAGATGAAGAGCCGGTCTTCTTTCGTGAGCTTGGTCAGATCGATCTGCCCCATCTCGACGGGGCTCTTGATCTGCTCTTCGAGCTCGGCGATCTCCTCGACATCCAGGCCCTCCTCCAGGGCCGTGCGCACGAGGGCATCGGCCTCGTCCTGGTGGTACTTGCCGTCGGCCCATCCGACCGCCGCCAGCGCCATGAACACGTCCCGGCCGAGTCGCGTGGTGTTCTCCGTCATCTCGCACCTTCCCTGGGTGGGCTGCTGCCTCCAGCCCCTGACATAGACAAGCCGGCGACCGGAGCCAAGAGGCAACTGCGGCAACGGCTGCAGAAGGCCGACGCGGACGGGAGCTTTTCCGGCTACTTCTTGATGCTGGACCAGAGGTCCGCGAGCACGTCCACGAACTCGGTCCCGAAGGATCGCAGGGTGCCGAGCCGGGGCATGTCGTTCATCCCCGGGCTGGACATCCCCTGCGTCTGCATGCGCACCTGCTCGGCGCGAAGGCTGCGAACCTGATCCGCCACCTCGTCGAGCTCACGCTTGCGCGCCAGCTCCAACCCGCCCTTCTCGATCCAGTCCACGACCGCGTCGAGCTCGCCACCGTCGAACCACACGCCGTGATCCCGGCAGATGTCCACCACGACGCCGGAGATGCGGCCGAACATGCGACGGTTCATGGTGACGTCGCAGCGCGGGCAGCGGACGTACTGCACCTCGGTCTCGTTGCGTCGCTTGCGCCTGGGCAGGGCGAGGCGGACGCCGGTCGGACGATCGTGCTCATGGACGATGCGATCGAGCATGGCCGGGGCGAGGAAGAGGCCGCCGCAGGCGTCGCACTCATCGACGTCGAGGTCGGCGTACTTGCGGGCGTGCAGGTGGGTCTGGCAGCGAGGGCAGGCGAGCTCGGTGCGGATGGCGGTGTCGTCGTGCTGGGCGAGCTCGCGGCCGCAGGCCTGGCAGTGCAGGGCGCCGGCGACGTTCCAGGCGGTGCAGGCAGGGCAGCGGCATGTGGCGACGGTGGAGCGGCACCAGGGGCAGGCGCGGGCGCCGACGTGCAGGGGGCCGCCGCAGGAGGCGCAGGAGACGGTCGCGGCTTCGTCGGGACCGTGCGTGCAGGAGCAGGGGGACTGCCCTGGATTGAGGGGGCCGTCGGGATCGACGAGGCCGCCGCACTGCAGGCAGAGGATGGGGTCGCTCATGGCAAAGGGGGGCGCGGCGCCGGGGTGGGGCCGAACGATCCCAGTGTTAGCAGCAGGGCGGGTGCAAAGACAGCGCGACTGGTTGGGGGATGCAGGGCGGTGTTGGCGTTCGGGGGCCTGAGGGAGTAAAGACGGTGCGATCCAATATGAGCAATCGAAAGACGGCGAAGGAACTACTGGTCGACAAGGGGCAGCTGGACGACAAGGTCGTGGCGGTCCGAGTCGGCAAGGGGATTGTGGACCTGCATACGGCCTTGGACGAGGCGACGGTGGTCGAGCCGATTCGGATCGGGGATCCCGGGGCGCTCGACGTGGTGCGGCACTCGACGGCGCACGTGATGGCGGACGCAGTGCAGCGGATGTTTCCGGGCACGAAGGTGACGATCGGTCCGTGCACGGAGGACGGGTTCTACTACGACTTCGATCGGCCGGACGGAGCGTTTACGGACGCGGATCTGAAGAAGATCGAGAAGGCGATGCGGGAGATCGTGAAGGCCAATGCGCCGTTCCGACGCGAGGTGGTGACGCGGGCCGAGGCGATCGATCGGTTCAAGGGGTTGGGGGAGACGTACAAGGTCGAGATTATCGAAGGGATCCCGGAGGGGGAGGACATCTCGCTGTACACGCACGGCTTGAAGGGCAAGGAGTGGACGGATCTGTGCGCGGGGCCGCACGTGCCGTCGACGGGGTTGCTGGGTGCGATCAAGCTGACGAGCGTGGCGGGAGCGTACTGGCGCGGGGACGAGCGCAACCCGATGCTGCAGCGGATCTACGGGACGGCGTTTCCGACCCAGGAGGAGCTGGACGAGCACCTGCGGATGCTCGAGGAGGCGAAGAAGCGAGACCATCGCAAGCTCGGCAAGGAGCTCGACCTGTTCATGTTCCATGAGTGGGCGCCGGCGATGCCGTTCTTCTATCCGCGCGGCGCGAGCGTCTACAACCGGATGGTGGACTTCCTGCGCGGCCTGTACGTGGGGGCGGGCTACGAGGAGGTGATCACGCCGCAGATCTACGACACGCGGCTGTACCAGACCAGCGGTCACCTCGCTAACTACCGCGAGAACATGTACTTCGGGATCCCGAGCGACAGCCTGGGAGAGATCCTCGGATCGTACGAGGAGTACCAGAAGAAGCAGGGCGGCAAGGCGTTGGGCGACAAGGAGCGCGAGGAGTTCCTGACCCACGAGATCATGCAGGCGCGGTTCGCGGGCGCGAAGCCCATGAACTGCCCGGGACACTGCCTGATGTTCGCGAGCCGGCGTCGCAGCTACCGCGACCTGCCCTGGCGAATGGCGGACTTCGGACGTCTGCACCGCTACGAGCGCGGCGGCGTGGTGCACGGGCTCGCGCGGGTGCGCTCGTTCGCGCAGGACGACGGCCACATCTTCTGCATGCCGGAGCAGGTGCAGGAGGAGATCTCGCGGTTCAACAAGCTGCTGTACCGGATCTACTCGGCGTTCGAGTTCAAGGACGTCCACATCAAGCTGGCGACGCGTCCGGAGAAGCGGATCGGCACCGACGAGATGTGGGATCTGGCCGAGTCGGCGTTGGAGAAGGCGCTAATCGACGCCGGGCTGGCCTACGAGATCACGCCCGGCGAGGGCGCGTTCTACGGGCCGAAGCTTGAGTTCCACGTGCGCGACGCGCTCAAGCGTTCCTGGCAGCTCGGGACCATCCAGGTGGACTACTCGATGCCGGAGCGATTCGGGCTCGAGTACGTCGGGTCGGACGGCGCGATGCACCGTCCGGTGATGCTGCACCGGGCGATCCTCGGCTCCGTGGAACGCTTCATGGGCGTCTACATCGAGCACTGCGGCGGGGCGTTCCCGCTCTGGATCGCGCCGGAGCAGGTGATCCTGGTGACGGTGAGCGAGAAGCAGACGCAGTACGGGCAGGAGGCGCTGGAGTACCTGCGGAGCCGGGGGATCCGGGCGGTGGCGGACCTGAGCGCGGACAAGCTCGGGGCGAAGATCCGCAACGCCCGGATGATGCGCTACCCGTACCTGGGGATTATCGGGGATCGGGAGGCCGAGGGGCGCCTGATCGCGCCTCGTTCCCGGGAAGCGGGCGAGCTGGAGCCGATGGCGTTGGAGAGCTTCGCCGACCGGATCCTGACCGAAGCCGTGCCGGCCGGCGCCCCCCCAAGCAATCCGTAGTTGATTCCGAGCCCGTTCCCGGTCCATACAGGGTCGGGCCACGGGTGCGTGGCTCTTCAGAGAGATCCAGTCCACCGAAGACGGGAGGAGGCTGTCGCCAGCCGAGCTTGAATGGGAAGACCCCCTTTTGATCCGAGACGCCAGAGAGAACCCGAGATCCGTATCAACGCGCGCATCCGCGCCGACCAAGTCCGTGTGATCGGAGCGGCCGGCCAGATGCTCGGTGTGATGACCGTCCGCGAAGCGCTGCGCCTCGCACAGGAGAACAACCTCGACCTGGTCGAGGTCAACCCGAAGGCCGAACCACCCGTCTGCAAGGTGATGGACTTCGGGAAGTTCAAGTACGAGGAGAAGAAGAAGGCCCGCGAGGCCAAACGCAAGCAGACCTTCGTCGACATCAAGGAAATCAAGCTCCGCCCCAAGACCGACGACCACGACCTGAGCTTCAAGATGCGCGCCGCTCGCCGCTTCGTCGAAGCCGGCAACAAGGTCAAGTTCGTCGTGCGCTTCCGCGGACGCGAGATCGCTCACCCGCAGCAGGCGGAGATGCAGCTCAAGTGGTTGCTCGAGCAGCTCGAGGATCTCGTCAACGTCGAGTCGCGGCCGATGATGGAGGGCCGCACGATGACGGTGATGGTCAACCCGAAGCCGCAGGTGCTGCAGAAGGTCGCGGCGGCGAAGGCTGCGCTCGAGGCAGCGCGCAAGAAGGCCGAGACGGAGGGACGCAGCGGCGCCACCGATGCCGTGACGGCCGAGGCCGCGAGGCTCGAGCAGGAGCAGAAGGATCTCGAAGCGCAGCTCGAGGCCCAGGACGAAGCGGACGAGGACGAAGACGACGAGGAAGACGACGCCTCGTGAGGTCGGGATCGGACGCAGCTCCGATCCTTGGACGGTGACCCATCATGCAAGGTCCGCTGGCACCGGGTGAGCGGCGCAGGGTTCGCGCGCCGCTCCCCACCGCAGCCCTGATCGTGGGCGGACTGCTCTGTGCCCTCGCTCTGCTCGTCGCGATGGCCCGCAAGCTCGTCTCGCAGCTCGCCCTCGACCCCCTCGTCGTGCGCGCCCTGTGCATCACCATCTGGGTCGCCGCGTTCATGCTCGTACGCGTTGCCCAACGCGCTTCCGCCGGTTGGAGACGCATCGCTGCCCTCGCGATCGGGCTCCCCTTGATCGTCGGCGCCACCGCTCTCGCTGTCGTCCCCGCGTGGGCGGCGATCCCCTTCGAACGCGGTTGGAGCGCTCTCGCCTCGTGGATCTTCGGCGTGCCCGGCGTGCTCGCCCTGCTGCTCAGTCGCTGGCGCGCCTCGAGCTGACACCCCACCGCCCCTTGGTCGATCGCGTCCGGTCTGCTACGGATCGCGGACATGCGACGTTGGGTCGTGATCGCGGCCGCTGCCGTGCTCTCCATGAGCGCGGGGGCGATCACCTCACGCATCGCCGCCGCGCCCCTGGCCCGCGTGATGGCCAGGGCCTTCGGGTGGATCGTGGCCACCATTCCGTCCGATCCCCATCCGGCCGCGCAACCCGCTCCCGAAGTGTACCTCCCCGCCGAGCCGCTCCCCGCCGAACCCGAACCCTCGCCTGCCGCGACCCGGCGCGCCCCGTCCTCCGTCACCGCGAAGCCCGAGCCTCCACGCAAGGGGATCCTCGTGCGACGCGCCACCGTCCGCGCGGCCGTGCGAGCCGGGATCATGCCGTCGGCCGCTCCGGTGCCCGCCACGGCCGATCACCCCGCAGGCCTGCTCGTCACCGGAATCGGTGGTGCGGGGGGCTTGCGCGACGGGGACATCGTCACGCGCGTGGGGGGCATGACGCCGAGATCGATCGAGGATGTGATCGGGGTGGTCGCAGGTTGTTACAAGAACAAGACGTACTCGCTCTCCGGGGAGTTCTGGCGCGACGGGGAGCGATGGAACGCGGTGGTGGAGCTGCCGCCGCCGAAGGACAAGGGGAGTGCGGAGCGCGGACAGCGCGATGGTGGCGCGCAGGACGCAGGCAGGATGGAGGAGCCCGACGGTCGGGGGCGAGGGGTCAGCGCAGATCGGTCGGGGGGCCGAACGCCCGCAGCTCGGTGAGCTGGGAGACCTGATCGGCGCCGTGCCACTCCTCGACCAGGAGGCTCACGATGCCGACCTCCGGGCAGTAGGAGGTCGTGATGCGGCCACGGGAATCGCCGCCCACCTCCTCCACGGTTTGCAGGCATCCCTGGAAGGAGCCCGCGGGGACGGTGATGCGCTGCTGGTCATCGATCACGCGCACGACGCCCTTGTCGCCCTGCCACGAAGCGCCTTTCTGGAGCGGGGCGCGCAGGACGAAGCCGCCGCCGGCGCGTTGGATCGAATCGGTCCGCACCGCGAGCGTGCGGAGCCCCGCGTCGGTGCGCAGTTGCGCCGTGTCGGGGCCCACGCGTCGCACGCGGATCATGAAGGCTTCGGGGCCGTGAGGGGTCTGCGCTTGATAGGTGTAGATGGTGCCGTCGATGAGCGGGAAGTACCGTTCTACGCCGCTGGGGGGCGAAGGCGCACGGGAGGCGGACGGGGCGCCGCCGCATGCGGTCGTCAGCGAGACAGCAGCGAGCACGGGGAGCCATCGGAGGAATCGTGCGAGGCAATCCACGACGCGATTCTACCCCACCGGCGTGGCAGGGCGGCAGGTCATCGCGGCGCGTGACGCGATCAGTGCGCGTGATAGGCCCACGCGGTGAGGAACACGAGCAGGGCCGCGGAGGCGAGGATGAGCTTGACCGCGAGGGGGTCGGGATCGATGCGGGCACGCAGCTCACGCGCGGCTTGTGCGAGCTCCGGGGCCGACGCTTCCAGCTTCGCGGCGTGATCGCGCACGAAGCGGTAATCGCCGCGCTCGAAGGCTTCGGTCAGCTCGCGAAGCCTGGGATCGTCGGGGAAGTCGGCCATGTCCTGGGTGGGATAGCATCAAGCGCCGCGGAGCGCGAGGTCAACGAGCGTAGGTCGGCGGCGTCTGCTCGCCGTAGCTTCCGACACCCAACCGACCGAGGGTCCACGCCCAACGGTTCGCGTTGATCCCGGGGATGTCGATGAAACAGGTCGAGGCGCGGCCTCCGTGGGCGAATGCCGTCTCGCAGAGGTGGCCGGAGGCGGCTGGCCGTAGCACGTAAGCTCTGGACGTCGACGTACCGGCTCCAGGTGCCCATGAGTGTGCCGCCTCCCCACGCAATGCCGAAGGTGCAGCTGGCGTCGAGCATCGCCGCCTTCGGCACGATGTAGATCCGCTTCGGGTCACAGATGTAGTCGTCGGGAGAGCCCCCGAACTGCGAGAGCGGCACGCGGGACTCGTAGGTCGAAACCAGCGGGTCGAGCCACCCGGACTGCAGCGGCATCTCCGCGAGGATCGGATCGTGGTTCGCGTCCTGCGGTATGTCGGCCAGATCGAGGCCGATCCACAGCCGCGCATCCTTGATGAGCCAGCCGTTGTCGGCCATGAACTCGACCTTGATGTCGGCCCCGTCGATCGTCGCGCACACGGTGACCGCATCGATGGTCTGATTCACGATCGACGGCACGCAGTGGTCGCCGCTGAGCTGGACGAGCGCAGAGCTGTCAGTGCCGACCTGGGTCGATCGGAAGCGGCGGTGTTGCCGCACCCACTGGCGGGCATCGTCAGCAGGGGGACGAGATAGGTGCGGGCGTCGTTCATGAGAGCCTCCGGGCAATCGACGAATGTCGTGAGTCCGGCCGGCCGGTCCCCCCCTGTGGGACATCGGCCAGCGGATCGACTCCGCCACCTCTGGACCATCGACTCCCGACGCATGCGAAGAGCGGACCATCGCGCAGAGCGCGGCCACGCATCGATCGGTGCTGGAGAATCGGGGCGGGTGTGGTTCCGGTGCGGAGGCTGACGTGTCTCAGCGAGACAGCCCGACAGCGTCTCGCGAGACGATCGGTGCGGAGAACGTGCGGGGCGGAGCGGTCAAGGGCGCCCGCCGACGGGCTCTGGCGGCGGTGTGGAGAGAGGCTCTCCCTGCAGCGATTCGCCTTCGCGTGCGAGGGCGCAACGAGTCCCTTCGCACACGGAGCGATAGGTTGCCCGCTTGCCGCAACCGAGCGCGGTGTAGGTCCCGCTGTAGTCGCGCCGCACGCGAAGAGTCGACTCGGGGCAAGTCAGGTCATCGGCGGCACGGGCGCGCACCATCGGGGTGGCATCGACGCTCGCGCAGGCGACGGCGGCGCATGCGAGCATCGCGAGACAGAGTGGATGACGAGCCATCGGAGCGCATGGTGACACGACGGGCAGCGAGGTAGAAGGGGCGGGCTCGGAGCAGTTGACGGAGCGCGCGATTGCGTTCACGCTCCGCGCATGTTCGCGCTGCTCTGGGCGTTGTTCGTCGGGCTGGTCGTTGGCGGAGGGACGAGCGCGCTCTCCGTGTACGTGTTGCAGGTGCCGTGGGGCGACCCCCTCGCGGGATGGATCGCCTACGCCCTGGCCCCGATCGCCGGCGTGCTGGTGGGCCTTCTGGCGGGCAAGCCGATCTGGGCCAAGGGCGCGCGCATCGAGGCGGGGCTCAAGGCCGTGTTCGGTGCAGCCATGGCCGCCGCGATCATGTTCGCCCTGCGCAGGTGGGGCCACTTCCACCTCGACCTCTCCTCCATCGGACTCGGCCAGGGCGCCATCGGCACTCATGCCGCTACCGCCTTCCCAATCGTCACCACCCTCATGGCCCTCGTCTTCGAGGTCGACAACATGTTCGGCGGCGGTGACGACAAGAAGAAGTCGGAGCCGAACCGCGGCGCTGTCACGCACGTGCGCGTCGATCCGCGCGACCTCGCGGAGCAGGAGGACGAGGTGACCGCGGACGAGGCGAAGAAGTCCAAGGGGCGCGGCAAGCGCTGACGCGGCATGACCGTCGGGCGCGCCGCACTGTATCTGGCCACCGCCGCGGGGCTCGGGCTGCTGCTGCGCACGCTGCTCAAGGGGCCGGTCCCCCTGTGGATCGCACTCGGAGCGTTCTTCGCCTACCTCGCCGTGGCCACCGCGGGCGTGTTCTTCCCCCGCCTGCAGATGTTCGCCCGCGCGGTCTCCCGCGGCTCGTCCAAGGTCCCGCGCATCGCCATCACGTTCGACGACGGCCCTCACCCGGTGCACACGCCGAAGGTGCTCGACGCCCTGGAGCGCGCGGGGGCGCGGGCGACGTTCTTCGTGATCGGAAGCAAGGTGCAGGCTCATCCGGAGATCGCAGCGGAGATCGTGCGCCGCGGCCATGAGATCGGCATCCACTCGCTCGTGCACGACCGGCTGCTGGCTGCGCGCAGCAGCAAGCGCATCGTGGCGGATCTCGAGGCCGCGACAGAGGTCGTGCGCAAGGCCACCGGTCAGACCCCGATGCTGTTCCGTCCCCCCGTCGGCGTGACGAGCCCCCGCATCGAAGAGGCCGTCAACAAGCTCGGCCTGACCGTGGTGGCCTGGTCCGTGCGGGGCTACGACGGGCTGCGCCGCGCGCGCCCGGACAAGGTCGCCCGAAGGATCGCGACGTCGCTGCGTCCGGGCTCTATTGTGCTGATGCACGACGCGGCGGAGCGAGGGGACGACGAGCCCGCCGGGGTGCGTGCGCTGCCTGCGGTGCTCGATGCGATCGCCTCGACGAAGCTCGAGGCCGTGGTGGTCAGCGAGCTCATCGAGGAGGAGGAGGAGACGTGACGAGCTCCTGCTTCCTGCGCGCGAGATAGAAGAAGTCCCGCTGCGCGGGGTCGGTGACGTAGGAGCCGGGGGCGTACTTGATCTTCGGCACCAGTGTGGCCGAGATGCGCGGCGGCCCCTCCTCCGGGTGCGCGTAGAGGAAGAACCTCGTGTACGACCAGTTGATGTCGAGCTGCGCCGACGACACCGCCCCGGCCGCGCGCATCGCCTCCGCCATGTGCTCCGGCGTCACGTCCTCGCCGTGCGCCACGAACAGCGTCCATCCGCTCCCATCCACCCCCACCGCAGATCGGCGAATCGTCATCTTGCCGTCGATGGCCATGCCGTACTTGCGCGCCGGATCCCCGCCCCGCACCATCGGGTTCGCCGTCCCATTCTCCACCAGACACGGAGGCGATTGCCTCCACGCATCGAGCGACTCCGCCTGGAGCGCTGTCCACGTGCCGATGGCCACCCTGCCGTCCTTGCGCACGCCGACCGTGCACGCATGGGGCAGCGGCGGAAGGAACACGTCCCCCGCCAGCATCATCCCATGCTTGCCGTGCTTCGCCATGAAGCCGCCGTTGAACACCGCGACCAGCCCCGCCTGATCGGCGCCCGGCACGAGCCCCGGACGCTTCTCCGGCGGCACGTTCTTCGACTCCGGCTCCTTCGTCCCCGCGACCAGATGCAGGCCGAGCTTCCGCAGATCGACCGCCACCACCGTCACCGTGACGAACGCGTTGATCGTGTGAGGGCGCACGGTCGTGCGAACCATGCTGTCGGCGCCGAGGGCCCCTGCCTCGGGCAGCGGGGTCCACTCGCCGTCGCCCGCACGGGCCGATCGTGCGAAGGGCGGCGGGACCGAAGGCGGAGGGAACGGCGGTCCCGGGACGGGCGTGGGGGCGGAGGCGATCGCAGCTGGTTCGGCAGACGAAACAACGGGCGCGCTCGCCGGCACCGCGGGCGTCGCGGATGCGATGGACGCAGGCGGCAGGGCGGCCCCGGGGGCGGAAGCCGTCGTCGCCGCGGGGGCGGAGACGACCGCAGGAGCCGCGGAGCACGCGGTCACGAGCAGCAGTGCGAGGCCTCTCCTCATGGCGCCTGCCCATTTCGAAGCAGGTTCCCACGCCCCGTCGGCCAGGGCGTGCACGACGTCCCCGACCCGGGCACGGTGAACACGTCGAGCCCGTGATCGAACGTCGTCAGCGCGATCTCCAGGGTCCCGTCCCCGTCGAGATCCCCCACCGTCGGCGCAGCCGGAACCCCGATCCCGTTGCCGTCTTCCCCCTGCCCGGGCAGCGGTAGGTCGAACAGCTTGTTGCCGGTGTTGTCCAGGATGATCAGGTGTCCGGCCCCGGGCGACAGCGAGTAGGTGCCGAAGAGGATCTCCGGGCGACCGTCCTTGTTGAGATCCGCGACCACGGGCTCGGAGGCGAAGGTCTTGGGCGCGCCCGCAGCGAAGTTGTAGACCCACCGCAGCCCTGCGTCGGGCCCGTACGCGTACACCGCGCCGTCGTTGAGCGAGGCGAGGATCTCCGGGCGCTTGTCGCCCAGGATATTCGCCACCACGGGGGCAGGGACACCGTCGGGAGGATACCAATCCCCGGAGGCGCGCACCGCGGGCTTCCCGCTCATGGGCAGCTTCTCCCACCCGGGCAGACGCATCGCGCTGCGCGAGCCGTCGCCGTGGGCCCCCTGCAGCACCATCAGCGCGTGCCCCTGGGTCTCGTACGGCTCGTGCTGCTCGGCGTTGGGAAACCCGATGACCTCGTTCTTCCCGTCGCCGTCGATGTCCGCGATCGACGGTGGCGACGAGGTCCACTGCAGCCACATCGTCTGGTTGACATCGGGCCAGTCTCCCTGGTGGAGGTGGTAATGATTCTCCTCCACCTCGGGGTCGAGCCAGCGAATGAACTGGCCCCAGTCGAGGGGCATTCCCTCGTACTTGGACTGGCGATTGGAGAACCAGGAAGAGGCCTTGATCGAGGTGCCGTCGGGCTTGAAGGCGTTGATGTGGTGATTGTCGTAGGTAACCAGAATCTCCAGCAGGGCGTCGTCGTCGATGTTGCCGATTCCCACGTTGAGTCCGAAACACCCGTAGCCGTGGTGCCCCATGCCATTGGCATCGAGATCTCCCCCGTCCCCGGAGAGCTGGTTGTACCGCGGCCACGCCGGCCACGACACGCCCGCCGGCTGGTAGAGCTCGCCGTTCGGCGCGAACACGAAGACCTGTGCGCCCGTGTCCGAAGTGTTCGTGGTGGTCACCACCACTTCGACGGAGCCGTCGCCATCGAGGTCCGCCGCGGCGATTCCCCTTCCCTCCGGACTCTGCCCGCCGCTGTCGGTCGAGGCGGGCCACCCGGGCTTGATCGACAGCGCCCCGCTCTTGAACTCCCAGGCGGCCACCGTGCCCTTGCTGCCCGCCGCCACGACTTCGGTCACACCGTCCTTGTCGAGATCGGCGATCACCGCGGGCGCGTAGATCCGCCCCTGCGTGTGATCGCCCTGTTTCATCGTCGAGATGCACGTGCCCGACGCATCAAACACGAACACGCTGTAGAACGGCGCGACCAGCTCCATCCGGCCGTCGGCGTCGAGGTCCACGATGGCTGGCGACGAGAACCAGCCCGTCTCGGCCCAACTCTTGTCGCCGGTGAGGTTGCGCACGAACACGGGCTGCTGGACCGGCGCGGAGCCGCCTTGCGGCTGGCACACGGCCGTGGCTTCGACGGCGCCGTCGGACCAAGTTGTGCTCGGGGGCGCACCGGCCCCCGCAGCGCCACTGGAATCGTCGTCTCCGCCGCAGGATGCGGGAAGGATCGCGAGCAGCAGCAGGAGCGATGCGGGAGCGGCGTGTCGTGTTCGCATGGGTTCGCCTCGGTGTGCCCATGAGACACCGTGAGGAGTGGGAGGGTCAAGGCGGCGCGATGACAACGCTCACGGGCTCACGGCCGACCGGCCTTGTAGTGCGCAAGCACCTGCTGCGGCGTGAGCACCTTCGCGTAGATGGCCACCTCGTCGAGCAGGCCGTCGAAGTTGTCGAAGTTCGAATCCGCCGCGCCGATCACCAGACCGTGCACGTTGTCATACAGGATCGAGCCGGTGAGTGGAATCTGATCGGCGGCCACGCCGTTGACGAACGTCACGAGCTGCGCCCCGTTGTAGGTCCCGACCAGATGGTACCAGGTGTTCTCGGCGAGCCCGAGCGCATCCGCGAACGCCGAGGTGGAAGTGTGAGCGAAGAACGTGAACCCGCCTTGCAGAGCGCTGATGCGTTCGAACCCGTAGGAGCCCCAGGGCTGCTTGTCGGGCCGGCCGTACCACAGGAGCTTCTCGTACTGGGTGGCCTTTCCGACGCTCTGGTTGAACCACAGCTCGACGGTCAGGGAGTTGGCGGGCTCGAACGCCACGTGCCGCAGCACGGTGACGTAGGAGTTCTTCGACTGGGTGAAGCGCGCCGCGGTGTCGGAGTCACAGGACAACGCGCCAGGGGCGCCAAGGTCGGTGTTGAAGTAGGCCCCGTCGTGTCCGTTGCCGGTGGCATCGACGGCTGAGAAGCCGAGGGTTTCTCCCAAGCGCCAGTAGGCGACGGGACCATCGGCGAGGATGGTGGCGGCGTAGTCGGGGACGCCGGTGCACGGGCCGGCATCGACGTTGGCCTCCTGCAGCGCG
>CAYMUE010000100.1:0-971 GCA_964393505.1 uncultured Polyangiaceae bacterium | reverse complement strand
TCGGGGGCAGCTTCCTGCAGCGCGTCGGGGGCAGCTTCCTGCAGCGCGTCGGGGGCAGCTTCCTGCAGCGCGTCGGGGGTGGCCTCCTGCGGGGCGTCGGTGGAGGAGTCGTGCGGGGCGTCGATCGAGGTATCGGTGTCCGCATCGATGTCGACATCGGCGTGCGTATCGGGCGACGCGTCGGACGGGGCGTCGATGCTGGAGCCAGCGTGGCCGTCGTCGGAGATATCGGGAGCAGCGTCGGGCAGGGCGTCGAACGTGGCATCCGGCATGCTGCACGCGGGCAGGGAGCCGAGGCAGCAGGCGAGCAGCAGGGAGGGGAAGCGCGAGGGCATCGTGGAGGAGCATACCCCATTCGCGGTGTGGAGATATGAATCGGGTAGTGGGTGGGTTGCACCGCAAGGTGCGGGTGGCTCGAGGGGAGGCCGTGTTCTGTGGTTGCGGGTGCGCTGGGCAGGAATCACCGGGCAAGCGGGGAAGGATTCGAGGGGGGGGTAATCCGCTTGGCGCGGCCTCCAACACTGTCGCACCCATTTCGTGCTCTTCGTCAGATCTCGGGGTCAATCAAATCGCTTGTGCGTGAGTTGAGAGGCGGTTTCCCAGGGATCAACTATCTGGCTCCACGTGCAAGGACGGGTCGGAGACGCCGAATTTGTGCGACGGCAAGGGCGGGTGCGCAGAATCGACCTCGAAACAGTGCTTGCCGTACCTGTGCGACAAGGCCGGGGCGTCCTGCATGACGAGCTGCAAGGCCGACTCCGATTGCACGACCGGATTCACCTGCGAGGTCGTCCCCGGCAAGTGCGTCGAGAAGGGCTCCACCTGCAAGAACGACTTCACCGCCGCCGCTCCCAAAGGCACCGAGACCGACTGCAAACCCTACAAGTGCTCGGCCGGCGCCTGTCGTGATGCCTGCTCGGTGTACGGCGAATGCTCCACCGGATACGCCTGCATGGGCACCAAGTGCGTGC
>CAYMUE010000099.1:13713-23260 GCA_964393505.1 uncultured Polyangiaceae bacterium | reverse complement strand
GCGAGGGTTCTGGCCGCACCACGTGCTAGGCTCCTGCTCGTGCGACCCGTGCTCCCCGCCCTCGTCTTCGCCACCGTGCTCTGCGCGTGCAGCGCGCAGCGCAGTCCTGCCGGTGTGCGGCCTCCCGCTTCTCGCGAGCACACCGGTCCCGCGCGCACGGTGGAGCGTCCCAAGGGGCTGCTGACCCTCGAGCAGGCCGAAACGTACATGCTCGAGCTGATCAACCGGGACCGGGAAGCCGAAGGCGTTGCCGCGGTGGAGTGGGATCCGATCGCCGCCAAAGCCGGGATGCGTCACGCGCGAGACATGGTCGCCCGGGGCTTCACGGCGCACATCGGCACCGACGGTTCGGTGCCGGAGCTGCGTTACACCGAGGCGGGCGGCGTGCACATGTCGCAGGAGAACGCGGGGTGCTTTGCCGACGCCAAGGGGCGGGAGGTGGATCCGGAGCCGCGGTTCGACCCGGCGGCGATCGAGAGGGTCGAGGCGGCGTTCATGGCGGAGAAGCCGCCGCACGATGGTCACCGCAAGAACATCCTGAAGCGCTGGCACACGCACGTGGGCGTGGGGCTCGCGAAGGCGCGGGGGCTCGACATCGTGTGCATGGCGCAGGAGTTCACCGACCAATATGGTTCGTATGCCGACGCACCTCGCGAGGCGAAGATCGGGAAGAAGCTCGAGGTGAGCGGCAAGGTGATCGCTCCGGCGAAGTTCGTCGGCGTCGGGCTCTCCCGCATCGACGCCCCCACGGCCAAGGAGCCGGCCCATCTGCTGCGCACCGGGTCCTACGCGATCCCTGCGCCTTTCGTGACGTACTTTCCCCAGGGGTTCGTCACCCCGAAGCCGGTGACGGTCCGGGGCGAGCAGTTCGAAATCGAGATCCCCCTGAGCGACAACAAGTCGGCCCCCGCCGCGGGACGGCGCGGCGTCTACGGGCTGAGCATCTGGGCCGAGGTCCCGGGCACCAAGGACTTCGTCATGGTCTCTCTCCGCACGATCCGCGTGAAGTGATAGGGTTGCGACCGTCCGAGGCGTTCGCGCATCGGATGACCACGACCGGTGATCGGAGGAACCATGAGCGAAGCGATCAAGGAGATGGCCGACGGGCTGCGCAAGGCCATGCTGGCGGAGCGCACGGGCTACGAGTTCTACAAGATGGCGGCCCGCAACACGCAGGACGCGGACGGCAAGGCGACGTTCGTGCATCTGGCGGCGGAGGAGCAGGAGCACTTCGAGTTCCTGCGCAAGCACTACGCATCGCTGACGGAGAAGGGCGAGTGGGCCAAGGGCGTGAAGCTCGGCGCACAGAAGCCGACCACGGCGGAGGCCCCCATCTTCTCGGCCCAGCTGCACGATCGGATCAAGGCCGCGCACTTCGAGATGAGCGCCCTGGCCGTCGCGGTCCAGCTCGAGCTCAACGGCATCAACCACTACAAGATGATGGCGGAGAAGGCGTCGAGCCCCGATGCCAAGAAGTTCTTCCAGGAGCTCGTGGTCTGGGAAACCGGACACTACGACGCCCTGATCAAGCAGCAGCAGCTCCTGCAGGAGGACTACTGGAACGCGGCCGGGTTCGAGCCGTTCTGATCCCCTTCTCGCGCGGTCGGGCTGGTTCGCCCCTTGCACCAGTGCAGACCATGTCCCGCACCTACCGCACAGTCACCGTCTCCGCCGCCCTGCTCGCCTGCGGCACGATGGCCTCCGCTGTGCTCGCGCAGCAGCCACCTGCCCCTGCCGCGAGTGCCGCAACGGCACGGCCTGTCGCGTCGGGACGACAACTGTTGCCGCCATCCCCGCCTCCCCCTTCCGCCGCCGTGGATCCGCTCGCCAGTCCGATCCCGCCTTCCTGGACCTTCAATCCCGCGCCCTCCAATGCACCGAGCGCGACCGCGGGGAAGGACTCGAAGGTCGAGGAGCCGGTCCTGATGGAGAAGCGCTGGTACGGCTGGCAGACGCTTCTGACCGACGGGGCGGCGATCCTGACCATCAGCGAGGTGCCGGCCCTGGCGATCGGCACGTATCTTCTCGGCGGACCGGTGGTTCACTGGGCCCACGGCAACGTCGAGAAGGGATTTCTCAGCCTCGGGATCCGCACCGCACCCACGCTGCTCATCTACGGTGCGCTCAGCTCTTGCGACGGGGGAAGCGTCGACAACTGCGTCTCCCTGGCTGTTGTTGGAGTGCTCGGCGTGCTCGCATCCATCGCCGTCGATTCGGCCGCGATCGCGCGAGACAAGGTGCCGGTCGAGTCCCCGTCTCTCGCCCTCGGCGGTGTGCGGGTGATTCCCTCGGTGGCCGCAACCGGCAAGCAGACGTCGTTCGTGCTCGGGGGCACTTTTTGACGGCGGCCTCGCCTTCGCCGACGACCGCGGGGGTCCCGAAGAAGCGCTCCCGGCTGCCGCCCGCGCTCTCCATGGTTGATCCCCGCCCGATGGGTGCTCTAGGCTCCCGCCCCTGATGACCGCCCAGACGGCCGACAAGGCCCCCTCACCGTCCAAGACCGCTCAGTACGGCTACATCGCCGCCGCCATCGTCCTGGCCGGCTTCATGTGGTGGATCCGCTCCGACCCCAACCCGCCGCCGACGCATCCCAAACCCGAGATGATCAAGGGCAACGTGATCGACGCACCCATCACGCTGGTCACCGCGGATCGCAACGACCTGGCGTGCGTGCACGACAAGGCGGTCGAAGGGTTCCACTGCGAGTACGCCACGCAGGACAAGACGTGGGAGTCGACGCACGACGACGCCGATGCGAAGGATCGCAAGAAGCTGCTGGCGCCGTACAAGACGATCGACGACATCACGCTGCTGATCCCGGGGTTGTTCGAGGAGCCTGCGGTCAACGAGCGCTACAAGGACGAGCCTCCGGGCAAGCTCACGAAGGACAAGCTCCAGCGCTTCACGGCGCAGTGCAAGGTCAAGCTCGTGGCCGAGGTCGATCCGGTGCTTGTGCGCTGGTGGCCCAAGCAGGGCTGGCAAGGCCCGCAGAAGATCTGGATGGGCACCGCCTCCGACTGCCAGGTCAGCGAGCCCTGATCTGTCGGATCGCAAAGCGTCGCCGCGACGGCCTCTCCCCCCTCTCGATTCCCATCACACCCGCAGCTTCTGCGTGTCTTCCGCCGCGAGCTCGCCCCGGCTCGTGAGCATGTCGAGCATCCCCCGCGCCAGTCGCGTCAGCCAGATCAGCTTCTCCACCCTCCTGGCTGCCCCCTGCGCACCTTCCGCCTTCAGCTCCTGCATCGCCCCCTGGAACAGCTCCAGGGTGTCGTCGAGCAGCCTCTTCTCACGGTCCTGCAGCACGCGCGAGATGAGCCGCCAGATGTTGGTCTCCGGCTCGAAGTGCATGCTCCGTGCGCTCGTTCGCACCTCGCGCACCGCTCCCCAGCGACGCAGCTCCGCCAGCGCCATGCTGGTAGCCCCCACGGACACGCCCAGCCGATTGCGGATCTCAGCCGCGGACAACGGCTCCGACGACAGGTACAGGATGCTCCACACGCGTCCATGCACCCGCTTGAACCCCCAGAACTCCATCACCGCACCGATCTGATCGGCGACCCTCAGCTCCGCGGCTCGTCGGCTCATGCTGGGCGCGATGATACCCCGGCCTCGACGCCCTGTCAGACTCCGATCACGTGCACCACCGTCGTCGTCCCCGTACCTCCGACGTTCAGCGTCGCCACCCGCTTCGCATCCTTCACCTGGAAATCCCCGGCGCGCTCCGTCACCTGCAGCCACGCATCCAGCATCTGGCGCGTCCCCGTCGCGCCGACCGGGTGCCCGACCCCGAGCAACCCCCCGCTCGGATTGATCGGCAGTTTGCCGTCGATCGCGATGACCCCTTCCTCGATCGCCCGCCAGCTCTCCCCCGGCTCCGTGAGCCCGAAGTGGTCGATGGCCATGTACTCGGCGGTCGTGAAGCAGTCGTGGGCCTCGATCGCCGACAGGTCCCAGGGACCGCAGAGCCCCGCGCGCTCGTAGGCATCGAGAATCGCGCGACGGGTGTGCGGCAGCACGTACGCGTTCCCCTCGCTCTCGAGGAGCTTCGCGTTGAGCTCGACCGGCGCCGTGCGGTGTCCCCACCCCAGGATCCTGGGAATGAGCGCCATCGAGGCACCCGTGCGCCTGGCCCATGCGTGCGCGAACTCGGCCGACGCCAACACGATCGCCGCGGCGCCGTCGGTGATCTGAGAGCAGTCCGTGAGCTTGAGCCGCTCTCCGATGACCGGGTTGTACCGTCCCGCGGAGCACGCGTGCTCGTAGCTCATGAACCACGCACGCGTCTGCGCGTTGGGGTTGAGACGGGCGTTGTCGTAGTTGATCGCCGCGATCCGCGCGAGGTGCTCGTCCTTCAACCCGAAGCGCTTGTCGTACTCGTCGCCCAGCCTGCCGAACAACCTCGGGAACGGAAACACCGTGCCCCTGGCTTCCTTCTCGTACCAGGCAGCCGTGCCGAGGTAGTCGCCCGCGCGCTTGGCCTCCACGGTCTTCATCTGCTCTACGCCGACCACCAGGGCCACGTCGTAGCGACCCGACTCGATGTCGGCCTCGGCGGCCAGGGCGGCGAGGGAGCCGGAGGCGCACGCGCCCTCGTGGCGCGAGGTGGGCAGTCCGCGGAGGGCGGGATCGACCTCCACCAGCAGCGCGCCCAGGTGCCCCTGCATGCAGAACAGCTCGGCGGCGAAGTTGCCCACGTGCCCTACCTGGAGCTCCGCCGCACTCACCCGCGTCGCGTGCAGCGCCCCCTGCACCACTTCTCGGAGCATCGCCACGACGTGCTTGTTCTCCTGGCTCCAGTTCCGGGAGAAGTCCGTCTGGTACCCACCGAGCACATACACCTCACGCGCCGCTCGCTTGCTCACCATGCCCCCCGCCTACCTCGCCACGAAGTAGCGTCCGATGTTCCCTGCTACCGACGACAGCTTCTCTCCTGCACGCAAACCACTCACCAGCGCCGGCACCTGCAGCCCGCACGCCTTCATCGCTTCGATCGTCGCCTTCGCACCGAACAGATCCACCAGCACCCCGGGCGGCGCCCACCGGAACCCGTACCCGAGGATGCCATCCACCACGCCCACCTCCGACGCCACCTCCTGCGGCCCCACGCGGTTCAGCGCATAGCTCACGTAACCGAAGAGCACCTTGCGCACCAGCTCGGCCTCGGGACCGGTCGCATGCAACAGCACCGCGAGGGCCTCGGCATAACGCCCCTCCGCGTGCAGCCGCTTGCTCTGCTCCACGAACGCGACCGGCTCGGTCGGACGTCGCTCCACATACCCTCCGATCTTCGGGTCGAGCACCATGTCCACCTTGCGCGCGTCGATCACCACCCGCCGGTAGAACCCACCGAGCTTCGGCGTCTTGTCCCCCAGGTGCCCCTTGACCAGCAGCTCCTGCATGTAGACCGGCATCCGAAACGCGTCGTGCGCCTCGTCGCTCGTCCTGTCGAACACCTGATCCACGATCGACTCGTGCACGTCCCACCCCAATGCGTCGATCGTCGCCAACGGCGGCCTCGCTCGCCCCGTGTACGGTCCGATCAGGTAGTCGATCCGCGCCACGCCGTGCGCCTCGGCAAGCTGCGCGCACTCGTTGAGCGCCTTGAAGGCGATGCGATTGCCGGCGAACCCCGGCGTATCGCGGCACTCCACGACCACCCGTCCCAGCCGCTTGCGCAGCATCGCCCGGATCATCCCCAGCTCTTCTCGATCGGTCTCCAGCCCTGCAATCAGCTCCGTACCGACCACCGATGCCACCGGACGAAACAGGTGCATCCCCATGAAATGCCGCCGGAACCCGGGGCTGCGCCCGCTCGACAGCGCCGCGATCGAAAGCCCGCTCGACACCGTCGCCACCACCGTCTCCGCGCGACGCGCCCTGTCGACCCACTCCAGATAACGGATCTTCGTCGGCAGATCGTCGGCAAGACACTCGATCACGAGGTCGGCGACCGAGGTTTCCTTCTCGAGCGACGCTTCGTACGCCCCGCAGTGGATCGCGCGATCGATCACGTCGGAGCGTGCAGCTTCGCGGGCTTTGTGCAGCCCTTCGACGGCCTTCTCCTGCGTGCGCGCCAACGCCGCGACCTGGAAGCCGCGCGCGGCAAACAACGCCGCCACCTCCGCTCCCATGGTGCCGTTCGCCCCGAGCACCAACACCCGCTTGATGTCGCGCATGCGCCCCCTCGGCGTGGCCCTTGTGCCCCGACCGGTGACCGTCAAGGTCGCACAGCCGTCGCGCGCACCACTCCCCCCAACCGTCCATGACACTGCATCACCCCGCAGCCGTTCGTGGCATCATACCCCCATGATCCCGCACCGTCGGCTCCCGCTCTCCCTCGCCCTGCTCGCCGCGCTCTGCCTCCCCGCCTGCCGCTCCACCGACTCCTCCCCAACCCCACCCACGGCGTCGGGCACCGGCGCTCTGCCTCCCGCGGCCGACACCGGGATCGTCGCGCTGCTCGATGGTCTCAAGGTCGGCGATTCGCTCGGCGGCACGTCGGTCCTCGCGGTCGGCGCCCTCGACGCGCGCGGGGCCATTCCGATCGTGGTCGAGCTGGCCGGGAAACGCACGCGGCTGGTGGTGACCGCGCCGACGGATCATCCTCCGGCGCCCGTGCAGACGAAGGGCTACAGCGTTTTCTACGAACCCTTCGATGCGCGCGGGAACGTGGCAACGGAGGAGCTGCAGCAAGCAATGAACGCGCTCGCGGCGCGGCTGCGCAAGACCGAAGCGGTCGTTTCCCCCCCCGCAGGACTCAAGCCGCTGCCTCTCCCGTCAACCGCGCTCTGAGCGCTGCGCGACCGCTGCTGCGCTGCGCAGGGCGTGTCAGGTCGCGAGCAGGTTCGCGATCGCGAGGGCAGCTTCACGCGCTTCCTTCGCCGCGGACGCAGGCATCGAGACCGCTCCCACGACCGGGTGTCCGCCTCCCCCGTACTGCACGCAAATGGCGCTGATGTCATGGGTCCTCGGGAGCTTCGACCAGGGGTTGAAGCCCACCGAGATCTTGCAGCGCGAGCGGCCGCGCGAGACGATCACCGAGTACGAGCTCTCGGGGAAAAGCGCGTAGGTGACGAACTTGCCCACGACCTCGGTGAGCTCGTCGGTCAGGTCGACGAAGACGACCGGGCCCATGTCAACGGAGCGTTGGCGCACGCGCTCGACGAACGCGAGGTGGGCCGGGGCGAGGGCGGCCCAGCCGGTCTGGACTTCGCTCGAGGAGGCGACCTCGGCGAGTGGTTCGCGGGCAAGCCGGGGGACGATGCGTTCGAGCATGGCGGCGTCGCCCTGGTGCTCCACGACGGACATGAGCTGCAGCTCGGGCTCGGCGCGCAGGACGGCTTGCTCGGCGGAGCGGAAGCGGGCGGCATCGATCACCTCGGCCCAGGCGACGAGGGAATCCAGCATCGGATCGTGGAAGCCGTATCGTTCGCGGGCGACATCGGCGATGAGACGGGTGCAGGAGCCGTAGGTCTCGTCGTGGAATCGACGGTTCTCGGCAGCGCGCGCCTCGAAGTGGTCCCGGTCCCCTTCCCCCTGAAACGCAGTGCGGTGGTGGTCGAAGTACCAGTCGAGCTTCTCGGCCTGCGTGTAGCGGAAGTCGAGCACGGCGTTGATGTCGCCGTCGAGCCAGGCGGGATCCACCGTGTTCTGGTTCGGTCCGTAGCCGCACGCCCGGAACGAGAACGCGAGGGGACCGTCCTGCGCGTGCTCGAGCAGCCGGCAGAACAACGCGGCGGAGGCGGCGCCATCGAAGCAATGCCCGTGCGTGGCGATCACGACGCGACGGGCCTGGGAGGGGGCTGCTTCGTTGGACATGGCGCAGGTAGTAGCACGGTGCGGGAGGGGGAGATGACGAATCGAATCGCGAGGGGGGTGGGCTCCGAAGGGTCTTCGGGGCAGTTGCTTCACCGGATGGCGGGGCGGGGAGTTCCGGTGTAAGATGCGGGCCCCGTTTCGGTTCTGGAGGGAGAAACGGTCTTCGACAAGGAGCATGCAGATGAGCAAGCGAACGCTTTGGGCCGTGAGTGCACTGTGCGTGTTGGCGGCTCTGCCGCTGGCCTGCAAGAAGGAGCAGGACACCCCTACGCAGCTCGCGGGCACCGCGGGCTACTACTCCACCGATCCGAACGCCACGGCCACGGCGTATCCGACGGCGACCGCGACGCCGACCGCGACGGCGACGCCGACCGCGACGGCGACGAGCGCGGACATCGTGGGACAGATCGGCGGTATGGTCGGAGGCATCCTCGGCGGACTCGGCGGTGATCCGCTAGCCGCGGGCATTTCCTACAACGCGCAGCAGAACGCTTCCGGTATGCGCGCCGAAGGGTCCCCCGTGAAGCTGCAGCTCGCCCAGGGGCAGACGGCCGAAGGCCAGATCACCCTCCAGCCCGGCCGGTGCTACACCCTCGTCGGCGCCTCCATGCCCGGAGTCCTCGACGTCGCCGTGCAGGCCACCATGCCCGCACCGCTGCAGTCCCAGGTCCTCGGCCAGAACACCGGCACCGGCCCCATGCCCGTCGTGTGGCCCAAGGACAGTTGCTACAAGAGCGCCCTGCCCATCGCCATGCCCGTCCGCATCGCGGTAACCATGAAGTCCGGCTCCGGCCAAGTCGCCATCCAGCCCTACGTCAAGTGATTCCCTTTCCCCCATCAAGGATCTCCCCATGAATACCAAGAGCTTGCTGGCGCTTGCCACCGTCGCCGCCATGGCTTCCATCCCCGTCGCGTGCAAGTCCGAGAAGCCGCCGGAGAACCCGACGACCTTCTACCCGACCGCGGACGCGGGTCCCTCGGCCACGGTCGTGACTCCTGCGCCGACGGACACGGCGGACGCGGCGCCTGCGGCCAGCACCGCCTCTCCGGTAGCGGTCGCCTTCGACGCGGCCGCGCAGGAGCTGCTCAAGGTCGCGCTCAAGCCGATGGCCGCCAAGCATGCACCGGGCATGAAGGCCGAGAGCCAGATCTTCGGAGGCGTGCTCAACGAGGGCCAGACCATCGAGCAGCAGGCCACTCTGATGCCGGGCAAGTGCTACACCATCGTCGGCACCTCCGTCTCCGGCGTCGAAGAACTCGACATCTCCGTCAACTGGGTCACCCTCCTCCCCAATCTCGCCCCGCTCATCGCCGTCGACAACATGACCGGCCCCCAGGCGATCGTCGCCGGCAGCCCCAACTGCTACAAGATCCCCCCCATCGTGATGATCGCCACCCCGGTCAAGATCATCCTCAAGTCCACCAAGGGCTCCGGCATCGCCGGCGCTCAGCTCTACGCCAAGTAGATCTCCCCTCCCGCTCTTCTCTCGCAACCGCTCCCACTCCCGGTCCGATAGGGGGGCATGCCCCTCCCCTGCACCCTTGAGCTCACCCCCCAGCTCCCCGACTTCCCCGTGGCTGTCCGGTCCATGGTGCGACCGCCCGAGACACTATACCTCAAGGGACAGTTGCCCCACGGCCCGGGAGTCGCCATCGTCGGCACCCGCGGCGCCAACGAGCCCGCCATCGAATACACCGAACGCCTCGCCTCCTTCCTGACCCGCCACGG
>CAYMUE010000099.1:1641-13613 GCA_964393505.1 uncultured Polyangiaceae bacterium | reverse complement strand
TCGCCTGGTCTCGCAAGCCCTCTTGACGTTGTCGATGAGACACGTACTAGTACAGGGCTCCGACGGCCGGATTCGCACCGCAAACTAAAGAAAATCAGCAACTTACGTTCGCATCACCCGCGTCGGGTCCGCAGCCGCCAGGCACGGACCGCTGACGGCAGCACTCGCTTCGAGGTTTGGATGGGCAAGACACTGGTCGTGGTCGAATCGCCCGCGAAAGCGAAGACCATCAAGAAGTATCTCGGCGCCGACTACGAGGTGGTCGCCTCCAAGGGCCACATCAAGGACCTGCCGAAGAAGCTCGGCGTGGACGTCCAGCACGGCTTCAAGGAGACCTACGAGATCGTCCCGACCAAGGAAAAGGTCGTCGCGGAGCTCAAGTCGGCGTCCAAAAAGGCCGACCGCATCCTGCTCGCCACCGACCCCGATCGCGAGGGGGAGGCGATCGCGTTCCACGTGGCGGACGTGATCAAGGACGCGAAGCGGGAAATGCAGCGCGTGGAGTTCCACGAGATCACGCGTCGGGGCGTGGAGCACGGCATCGAGAATCCGCGTGCACTCGACGACAACCTGTACAACGCGCAGCGGGCGCGGAGGGTGCTGGACCGGCTCGTGGGCTACGACGTCTCCGCGCTGGTCTGGTCGAAGCTTGCTTTCGGCCTGTCGGCCGGGCGAGTGCAGTCGGTGGCGCTCCGGCTCATCGTGGACCGAGAGGACGAGGTCGATCGCTTCGTCCCCGAGGAGTACTGGAACATGGGCGCCAGCCTGGTGGGCAAACGGCGTCCCGCGTTCGCCGCGCGGCTGGTTTCCAAAGACGGAGCGAAGCTCGCGGTCAAGGACGGGGAGACTGCGGCGCGCGTGAAGGCGGACCTGGAGGGTGCGACCTACGCCGTGGAGAAGATCTCCTCGCGCGAGCAGCGTCGCAGCCCGCCGTCGCCGTACATCACGAGCCGTCTCCAGCAGGATGGAACCAACGCCCTGCACTTCACGGCGAAGCGGACGATGCAGATCGCCCAGACCCTGTACGAGGGCGTGGATTTGAAGGACGACGGCGGCCAGGTGGGTCTGATCACGTACATGAGGACGGACTCGGTGCGTGTGAGTCCCGAGGCGATCGACGCGGTGCGAGCGCACATCGAGGAGCGGTATGGCAAGGCGTGTCTGCCTGCGACGCCGAACGTGTTCCGTTCGAAGAAGCAGGCCCAGGACGCGCACGAGGCGATCCGGCCGACGTCGATGGATCTGACGCCGGAGCGGGTACGCAAGCACCTGAAAGACGAGCAGTTCAAGCTCTACCGGCTCATCTGGGAGCGTTTCGTGGCATCGCAGATGACGCCGGCGGTCTACGACCAGACCGGGGTGGACATCACGGCGACGGCGCGCGCGGGCTCCAAGGTCACAGCGACCTACGGCTTGAGGGCGACGGGTCGCGTGCTGAAGTCCAGCGGCTGGCTCGACGCGTACGACAAGGGCAACGAGGCCCAGAGCATCAGCGTCGAGGCCGAGGACACGGCGGAGAACGGCGAGGGAAAGAGCGTGCCTCCGCCGAGCAGCAGCAACGGCTCGGGCGGCAACGGCTCCGACGCGGACGACACGGCCGGCATGTTGCCGGAACTGGCCGAGGGGGAGAAGCTCACGCTGTCGAGCCCTCCGGGGGTCATCGCGGAGCAGAAGTTCACCCAGCCCCCGGCGCGGTACAACGAAGGCTCCCTGGTGCGCGAGCTCGAGAAGCGCGGCATCGGACGCCCCAGCACCTACGCCGAGATCATCAGCAAGGTGCAGGCGCGAGACTACGTGGAGAAGCTCGCGGGCGGCCAGTTCGCGCCCTCGCAGCTCGGACGCATCGTGGTTTCGGGCCTGGTGCGCAGCGATCTCGACTTCATGGATCCGGGGTTCACCGCGAAGATGGAGGAGGAGCTCGACGAGGTGGAGGCGGGGCGCGAGGATCGCGTGGCGCTGCTCAAGCGCTTCTACACGCGATTCCGCAAGCAGCTCGACGGTGCGAAGAAGCACAAACGTTGGGCGCCCGAGCCCGAGCCCACCGAGTTCACCTGCGAGGAGTGCGGCGGGCGGATGCTCAAGCGCTGGAGCAAGAACGGCTTCTTCCTCGGCTGCGAGAAGTATCCAGAGTGCAAGTTCACGCGCGACCTGGGCACCAACGGTCAGGTGGCACAGCCTTCGGTGCGCGAAACCGACATCGTCTGCGACAAGTGCGGCAAGCCCATGGTCATCCGCACCGGTCGCTTCGGCGAGTTCCTCGCCTGCTCCGGCTACCCCGCCTGCAAGAACAGCCGTCCCGTCCCCCTTGGCATCAAATGCCCCAAGTGCGGCGGCGACCTCATCGAGGTCAAGCCGCGCAAGCGCGGTGGACGCACCTTCTACGGCTGCTCCAACTACGCTGCCGACACGCCGTGCGACTTCAAGCTCTGGCAGAAGCCGGTGGCCGAGCCCTGCCCCCAGTGTGGCAAGCCGTTCCTCGTGCGCGGCGGAACCAAGAACAAGCCGATGCTCGCCTGCTCCGACAAGGAATGCGGCTTCAAGAAGCCGCTCCCCGAGCCCGATGCGAGCGAGGCCAGCGACGCGGCCCAGCCCGAGTCGGATCGCGCTCCCTCCGACGCCGCCACCGCGGCGCTCGGCTGACCCTGGAACCCACCACCATGCACCAGGTCACCGTCGTCGGAGGCGGACTCGCAGGCTGCGAGTGCGCCTATCAACTGGCCCAGCGCGGCGTCCCCGTGCTGCTCCTCGAGCAACGCCCGCACACGCGCTCCCCGGCCCACGAGTCCGACTCGCTCGCCGAGCTCGTCTGCTCCAACTCGCTGCGAGGCGCCGCCCTCTCCAACGCGGTCGGCCTCCTCAAGGAGGAGCTGCGGCGCTGCGACTCCCTGGTGATCCGCGCCGCCGACACCTGCCGTGTCCCGGCCGGCGGCGCCCTCGCCGTCGATCGCACTCGCTTCTCCGCCGAGGTCTCCCGCATCCTCGAGCAGCACCCCGCCGTCCGCATCGAGCGCCGCGAGGTCCGCTCCCTCGCGCTGGACACCCCCCTGGTCGTCGCCACCGGTCCGTTGACCTCCGACGCTCTCGCGGCCGAGCTCGAGCGCGTGCTCGGTGCCTCGTCCCTCTCCTACTTCGACGCCATCGCGCCGATCGTGTCCGCGGACTCCATCGACTGGAGCGTGGTGTTCCGGCAGTCGAGGTTCGACAAGGCGGATCAGGGCAACGACGAGGACGCCCGGGCGTACGTGAACTGCCCGATGGACGAGGCGACCTACCGTGCGTTCGTGCAGGCGCTGCGTGAAGCCGAGAGCGTCGTGCCTCACGCGTTCGAAAAGATCCCCTACTTCGAGGGTTGCCTGCCCATCGAGGTGATGGCGTCGCGCGGGGAGATGACCCTCGCCTTCGGACCGATGAAGCCCGTCGGACTCACCGACCCGCGCACCGGTCGTCGCCCCTTCGCAGTCGTGCAGTTGCGCCAGGAGGACCGGGACGCGACGGCGTACAACCTGGTGGGGTTCCAGACGCGGATGACGCACGACGCGCAGAAGCGGGTGCTGCGCATGATTCCAGGCCTCGAGCGCGTCGCATTCCAGCGTCTCGGCGCCATGCACCGCAACACGTTCGTGGACGCGCCGCGGGTGCTCGACGAGACGCTGCAGCTGCGAATGGTCCCCGGGGTCTACCTGGCCGGGCAGCTCACCGGCGTCGAGGGATATGTCGAAAGCGCGGCGTGCGGCCTCGCCTGCGGACGTATGCTCGCCGATCGTCTCGACGGGAGGCCGGTGCGCGTGCCTCCGAGGACCCATGCAATCGGCGCGCTGCTCGGGCACCTGCAGAGCGAAGCGCAGCCGTTCCAGCCCTCGAACATCACCTGGGCGCACTTCGCCCCCCTCGAGGGACGCATCCGGAAGGCGGAGCGAAAGGAACGCTTGGCGGAGCGTGCGCTGCGCGAGCTGCCATCCTGGCTCGACACGCCCTCGGCGCCCTGAAATACCGGCCTTCCCCGCGTGCCGCCGCGCGTCGCCGCGTGCTATAGGGCGACCGTCGTGCGCTGCCCTGCCCCCACCTTCGGCCTCGCTGTCGCCCTCGCCCTCACGGGCTGCCAGCGACCCCTGTCCGGCGCTTCCACGATGCCCGCCAACCGCATCCCGCGCGGCGAAACCCTCTCATCCTGGACGCTGGTGAGCTGCACCCAGGGACATGCCATCCCCGCCTCGGTGGTCGATCACGTGCGACTGGCCGACGGCTCCTCGGTGTTGATCGAGCGCATGAGCACGCCGAACGTGGTGGTGATCACCAACGCGTTCGTGGAGGGGCGACACGTGGTGTTCCAGTTCGTTCAGCAGACGGTGCGTCCGCAGGTGCTGTGGGAGTATCGGATTCCGTTGGACGCGGGAGAGCAGGGTGGTTTTCGCGTGTCGAACGCGTTCACGCTCGAGGCCCTGCCGGGAGGCGCATTCCGGGGCGTCCCCGCGGTGCCGAAGGCTTCGTGCACGCTTCGGCGCGTGATCCCCCCTGGAGCGCCGCAACCGGCGTCGTCCGCAGCGCTCTCCGGTGCGGCCGGATCGCAGCCCGCGTCGGATGCTCCACGCGGCTGGGGCTATGACGGCAAGAGCTTCGTTCCGGGCGATCGGGTGCTGGTCGATGTGGACGGGCGCTCGGTTCCGGCGAAGGTCGTGCAAGCGACGGGAGAGATGTACTACGTACAGGTGGAAGGCCTGCCAGGAGCAGGCGGCCAGTGGGTCGCGCCCGGGCGCATCACGGGGCGATTCCGCTGACCGACGACAAGCAAGGGACGTCGCGGGCGGTGTGCCGTCGATGCGACGAGATGGAGTGAAGCGATGAAGGCAGGGCTGGTCGGATACGCGCAGACGGGCAAGACGACGTTGTTCAACGCCCTGACCGGGCTGGGGATGCAGACGGGGGCGGGGCGGGCCGCGAAGGCGAACCTGGGTGTGCTCAAGGTGCCCGACGTGCGGATCGACAAGCTTTCGGCGATCTTCAAGCCGCGCAAGACGATCTACGCGGAGGTATCGCTGATCGACGTTCCGGGGCCGCGGACGAAGGGGGGCGGGCTCGACTCGGCGACGATCCAGGCATTGCGCGAGGCCGACGCGCTGGTCGTGGTGGTGCGAGGATTCGACTCCGGCGAGGCGCCGGAGCCGCTGCGCGAGCTCATCGACTTCGACGCAGAGCTGCTGCTCAACGACCAGATTGTGGTGGAGCGCAGGCTCGAGCGGCTGGCGAAGGAGAAGGGGCACGACCGGGAGAAGGCGGTGCTGGACAAGTGTCTGGCGGCGCTCAACGAGGGCAAGGCGTTGCGGCTGCTCGGACTGGCTGAGGAAGAAGAGCGCGAAATCGTGTCCTACGCGTTCCTGTCCCTGCGACCGGTGCTCGCCGTCGTGAACGTCGGCGAAGACGACGCAGGCAAGCCGTTGCCGGCCGAACTGGTCGCCGCAGCGAAGAACCGCAAGTTCGAGGTGCTGAGCGTGTGCGCTGCAGTCGAAGCCGAAATCTCGACGTTGCCCAAGGACGAGCAGGCGGACTTCCTCGCGAGCATGGGAATCGAGGAGGCGGCATCGGGCCGCTTGATCCGTGCGGCCTATCACCTGCTCGACTACATCAGCTTCTTCACGGTCGGCGAGGACGAGGTCCGCGCCTGGAACGTGCACCGAGGGGACAAGGCCCCACGGGCCGCGGGGCGCGTGCACTCCGACATCGAACGCGGCTTCATCCGCGCCGAGGTCATGAAGTACGACGAGTTCATCCAGGTGGGCAGCGAGACCCGGATGAAGGAGACCGGCAAGCTCCACGTCGAAGGCAAGGAATACGTCGTGCTGGATGGAGACATCCTGCACTTCCGGTTCAACGTGTGAGATCGCCGCGCGTGCGCGTCAGCGGCAGGTCACATGCTGCACGCGCACGCCCCCCGGCACGGGCTGCGTGAAGACCCCTTCGGGCAGCGGCGGGTTCAGCCCCGCCTGCTGGTAGCGCAGACGCAAGTCGTCGCCCGCGTTCGGCATCTCCACGTGGATCCGCCGCGGGACCTCGACCCGGCACTGCGGCCCGCTCGGCGGAATGTCCTCGTCGATCCCGTCGGGATCCGTGCGCGCGGGCATCGTCGTGGACGGCGCGTGATCGAGCAGGTCGGCCTTGTAGTGAACATAGCCTCGCTGGGAGACCTCGACGTGCAGCACGCGGACGCGCTGCTCCTGCCAAGGGCGCTGGAAGTCCTCGTCGTAGGGCTTGAGGTGGATGCGCTCGACGGCCTCGTGGGTGCTCGGCACGGTGACCACGTAGTGGCCGTCGCCGTCCCATGCGATGGTCGGACTCTGCGGCTCGTGCACAAGCAGCGGCGCTTCCCCGCGCAGCAGCTTCACCAACGCGTTGGCCGGGACCTGCACCTGAGTCAGCCTGCCGATGTTGCAGGCATCCGGCGGCCCCTCGTAGAACACCTTGTTCTTCATGTCGAAGAACGTGAACTTGCGCCCGTCGGCGGTCAGCGTGGCGAGGATCACGCCAAACGGCGAGATCACGTCGAACCGAAGACGCTCCGGGTCGGAGGCGAACAGGTTCATGCTGCCGCGCAGGCGGCCGCGGTCGTTGAAGTGATCGATGGAGGTCTCGCCCTGCACGCCGCGAGCACAGTCGAAAGTTGCCTTCATGCGGTCGATGGCGGCCCCACCGGAGGGGAACTGGGAGACCGGGGGTGAGGCGGCGCACCCGCCCAGCAGCAAGCAGAGGGTGGCAGCGAGAACAGGGGCGGTGCGATTCATGGGACCGTACGCTTATCGCGCGTGCGGCCCCGCGGCAACGGGGGCGTGACGGGGGGTCAGGAGGCGCGGAGGGCTTCGAGCAGGTCGACGTCGGGGATGGCCACCGGAAGACGGGCCTGGATGACCGCGACCTCGTTCTTCTCGCACAGTCGGGCCACACCGATGCCGTCGAGCAGCGCGACCTGCGAGGTCTGGGTCGCCCCGGCCTCCTCGCGCGCGCCCGACAGGACCTGACCGCTCGTGATCACCCAGGCCGCCACGGCCGGACCGTAGTGGTGCAGCGAGCCGCGCACTTCCGCGATGCGCTCGCGGCCGATCTCGCGACCGTCACGACGAATCACCAGCGCGGTCGGGATCTCGATGGCCCCGGTCTTCTGGATGGCCGCGAAGTGCGACTCGTTGCCCGGGACGCCCGCGCGTCGCACCGCGCGCACGTGCTGGAACCCAATGCGCTCCAGGGCCAGCAGCACCAGCTCCACGAACGCGTGGCCGGGCAGCTCCTGGAGCTTGCGCACGAAGGCTCTGCGCGCCGCCTCGCGATACCGCTCGACCGCGGCGATCGCGTCCTGCTCGAGCCGTGCGAGATCTCCGCCGAGCAGCCAATCGGTCAACGCGATGCGCCCGCCGGCGAAGCGGAAGCGCGGGCGCTGGCCCTGGGCCGCGCGACGCATGTTGTCGGCGCGTACGGCGGCCGCGATCTGGGACTGCACTTGCTGGACGTCACCGCCGAGGCGTGCGCGGCGCTGGGCGGCTTCCGCGATCTGACGCAGCGACACCGGTCCAGCCGCTCGGTCGAACTGTCCCAACACCACCGCGATCGCATCCGCCATGTCCTTGCCGCCGAAGTCGTCGAGCGCGATCGAGTCGAGCGCCGACGCGGGCGCCGAGACCTCGAGCACGACTGGTCCCGTTCCGGGCGAGGTGACGCGAGGCTCCGTCCGGATTTGTTCGTCATGCGAAGCATCCGCGAAGGCCGGCGACACGCTGTACGACGGCAACCCGCCGTTGCCCTCGCGCTCCTTGCCGCCGCGACGACGGCGGCGACGGCGGCGGCGCCCCTCCCGATCCGCGGGCGGCTCCGCCCCCGGCCCAGCGAAGATCGGCAGATCGTCGTCGTCTTCCTCCTCGAACACTCCCGCCGCCGAAGCGGCCAGCTCCGTGCGCGCGATCTCCTCCGGAGAGCGATCGTCCACCAGCGCCTCTTCCTGCTCGAACTCCCCTTCGCCCAGCTCCTCGGGCGTCGCCGCAGAGGCCCCTGCCTCCAGCGCTGCAACGACCGGCGCCTCCGCCTCTTCGGCGAGCTCGCCTTCCACGGTGGGCACCGGCTCCTGAGCTTCGATCCGGTCGGCGTCGGCCACGACGGACGTCTCCACGGCGGGCCGCTCTTGGGCGGCAGCTTCGGCGAGGGGGAGATCCGACTGGGCGGGACGCTCGCGATCCCTGCCGCGTCCACGGCGTCGACGGCTGCGTCCTGCGCGCGCGGGCGCCGCTTCAGGCGTCTCGACTGCGGGCTCGGTGCCTTCGTCGCCGGCTTCCGCGGCAGCGGAGGCTGCGTCGGGCTCGGTCTTCGCGGCGGACTCGGCGGCGCGTTTGGGCTCTGCCGCAGGCATGGGTTCTGCGGCCCGCTTGGGTCCCGCTGCGGGCTTGGGTTCCGCTGCAGGCTTGGGTTCCGCCGCGGGCTTGGCCTTGGCCTTGGCCAGCATCTGCTTGAGCTCGCCGGAGTCTTCCCACTCCTTGAGGGCGAAGACCCCTGGCTTGACGCGGACGAGCGTGTTCTCGGGGCTGTCCTTCTTGAAGAGGGCGGCGAGGCGCGCGCCCATCGTTACCTCGGGGCTCTTGCCCACGTGCGACAGCAGGTTCTTCTCGATCGCGTACTCTGTGATTTCCTTGTAGTGCAGCGGCTTGCCAAGCAGGCGGAGAACCTCCGCCGCAGCATCGGTGAACGTCATGATCGTGTCCTGAACTCTTTGAGGCGCATCACAACCGCCGGCTCTTCCGTCCGCGGCCACGCGCTCGAAAGTTGCGCCGAACCTTCCGAGGCGCCGGGGGCACCGCCAGGAGAGCCTCTTCCCCTCCTCGCTCACGGTACTTCCCCGAACGTCGGCTTCCTATCACCCGCGCGTCCCCCAGTCAAACCGCTCCCGCTTGCAGCGCCCCCGCTCCGCTGGCATCCACCCCCCATGACCCACGTCTTCCGTGTCCATGACGCCACCATCGAGCTCGTCGACGGCAACATCGTCACGCAGGACACCGACGCGATCGGCAACGCCGCCAACGGCGGGTTGCTGGGGGGCGGGGGAGTCGATGGTGCGATTCACCGCGCCGCAGGGCCGGAGTTGCTGAGCGCGTGCCGCGACCTCAAGACCTCGCTGCCCGAGGGGCGCCTCGCCACCGGCGGCGCCGTCCTCACCCCGGGCTTCCACCTGCCCGCGCGCTTCGTCGTGCACTGCGTCGGCCCCGTCTACGACCGCGAGGGCGACCGCGCTCCCGTCCTGCTCGCATCCTGTTACCGCAACGCCCTACGCCTCTGTGTGGAACACGACCTCGAATCGATCGCCTTCCCGTCCATCAGCACCGGCGTGTTCGGCTATCCCCTCGACGAGGCCGCCGGCGTCGCCCTCACCGAGGTCCGCGCGTTCCTCGCCGAGCACCAGAAGCCCCGCCTCGTCCGTTTCGTGCTGTACGGTCGTGCCGCTCTCGAAGCTTACATGGAGCAGGCGAAACGCATCCTGCACGACTGAGGCGCGGCGCATCTGTACGCACGCCAACGGGCGTGCTCTCATCCGTGCCCCGTTGTGCGCCGAGGTCGTCGTTGGATCTTCCGCAGCTCTACGATCAGCTCGAATCGCTCCTGAAGCGTCTGCAGATTCCCGTGCGCTGCGAACCGTTCGACGCCCGCCTGTTCGGGGACTTGACCGTGCAGGGAGGCCTGTGTCGCTTGCGCGGAGCAAGCGTGGTGCTGATCGACGCGCGCGCGCCGATGGCGGATCGGGTCGCGGTGCTGGCGGGCGTGCTGGCGACCTTCGATCTCGAGGGGGTGTACGTAGCGCCCCAAGTGCGCGGACTGATCGAATGGCACGGCCAGCAGAGGCGTCCTCCCAGGCTGGCGCAGGTCATCCCGATCGAGAGAGCTCGCGGTGGGCGGTCACGGGGACGGGGGGGATGAACGGGGGGGAGACACGATCGGAACGTCCGAACAGTTACCCGGCTTCACTATTCCTCCCTCGTGTGTTGACATCGCACCTCTCCCCTGGCACACCGCAAGGCTGACAGTCTGCGTCGAGTCGTCGGATCAGGCGACCACCTCCCTGGGGCGCCACCTGGTTCCGATGCCCGGAGCAGTTGAACCAAGAGCCAACCCGCAACCGCACGAGCGGCCAAGGGTTGCATCGCAGGAGACTTCCCCATGGGTTTTGGATTGCGCGGACTAGCCTGTTGCATGGTGGTTTTCGGGGCTGCAACGGTCTCCGGAGAAGCGCTTGCGGAGTACCCCGCGACGTCTCCGTACCTGGGTCTGTACGGCGGCGCGACGGTACCGCTGGGCGACTGGGACCTTGGGGATCGCAAGGTGCCGAGCACCGCGAATCTTCCCAAGACCTCCGGAACGTTCGGACTGCGCCCCGGCGTGCAGCTCACCAGACAGTTCGGCCTCGAAGGTGAGTTCGCCTACCTGCCCTTGCGCACCACCAGCGGAAGCGGCCAGGGTGCCTTCGCCTACAGCCTGCAGGCGCTCTACCACTTCACCGACGCCAACTGGACTCCCTACGTGATGGGCGGCGCCGGCGTGTACCATTCGGTCAGCTCCAAGCTCGGCAAGGACGTCGACCCACGCGCCCACCTCGGCCTCGGCGTCCGCGGCCTCGTCAGCAAGTCCGTGGCCGCTCGCTTGGAAGTCCGTGACAGCGTCACCGACGGCCTCGACGGCATCACCAACAACCTCGAGCTCACCCTTGGCCTCGACCTGTTCCCCGGACAGGGCGAGCCCGAAGTGCTTGACCGCGACAAGGACGGAGTCGAGGACGCGCGCGACGCGTGCCCGACCGAGGCTGGCACTGCCAAGGCCAACGGATGCCCCGATGCCGATGACGACGGCGTCGTGGACTCCAAGGACAAGTGCCCCAAGCAGGCGGGGCCCGAGGCCATGGGCGGATGCCCCGACGTGGACCAGGACGGCATCGCGGATCCGGACGATGCCTGCCCCCTGCAGCCGGGCAAGGTTGCGTTGATGGGGTGCGCGGACACCGACGACGACGGCATCTCCGATGCGACGGACAAGTGCCCGCAGGACAAGGGCCCGGCGGCGTTCGAGGGGTGTCCGGATTCGGACGGCGACGGCCTGGCCGATGCCTCGGATCTGTGCCCGAAGGTGGCGGGCCCGAAGGAGTCGAAGGGCTGTCCGGACCGCGACAAGGACGGCGTCATCGATCCGGAAGACAAGTGCCCCGATCAGGCAGGCCTCAAGGAGCACCAGGGGTGCGTGCCCGAAGCGATGAAGAAGTTCACCGGCGCGATCAAGGGCATCAACTTCCAGACCGGAAGCGCCCAGATCCTCCCCGGCTCCTTCAAGCTTCTCGACGACGCAGTGAAGGTCCTCAAGGAGTTCCCCAAACTCCGCATGCGGATCGAAGGCCACACCGACAATGTCGGCAAGGCTGAGAAGAACCTGAAGCTCTCCCAGGATCGCGCCGACTCCGTGAAGAAGTACATGGTCACCAAGGGCATCGAGGAGAAGCGAATCGAGACCAAGGGCTACGGCCAGGACAAGCCGGTCCAGGACAACAAGACCGAAGCCGGCAAGGCCGCCAACCGCCGCATCGAGTTCACTCCGCTCGGCGAATGATCCCTCCCCGCTGACCCTCTCCCGGCACCGGGCCTCCCTCTCGTCTCTGTCCACGACTCCCGCAATCGGTGTCGCCGCACATATTGTCGCGCGCCCCCGCCAGTTGCTCCCTTCGAATCCGCAAAGCCCCCGCGGTCCGCTGTATCATGCCCACATGACCAAGACCTTCTGGGCCGCGTTGACCTCCAGTGTCGTGTTGATCGCTGCGGCGTCGTGCTCCGACGACGAATCCTCTTGGGCACCGTCGCAGGACGGCGGACAGGGTGGTTCTGCGGAAGGGGGCAGCGGAGGCGGCAGCTCGCAGGGCGGCAGCTCGCAGGGCGGCAGCTCGCAGGGCGGCAGCTCGCAGGGCGGCAGCT
>CAYMUE010000099.1:0-1541 GCA_964393505.1 uncultured Polyangiaceae bacterium | reverse complement strand
CGCAGGGCGGCAGCGCAGGCGGGGATCCGCACGAGGCGCTGCACCAGGAGTGCATCGACAAGATCAACACGCTGCGGGCCACCAAGGGACTCCCCCCGTACCAGCGCTGGAAGGAAGCGGAAGCGTGCGTGGATCAGCAGGCCACCTACGACGAGCAGAACGGGACGGCGCACGGAGCATGGAGCGGCAACAAGTTTCCGTCGTGCAACGGAGGTGGGCAGAACGAGTGTCCCGGTTGGGGGATCAACGCCATCGGTTCGTGTCTGGACGCGATGTGGGCGGAGAAGGATCAGGACGGGTGCAGCGGCTGCGACACTTGTCAGAACCAGGGCGGCTGCGCGGACTGTGACTTCTACGGCTCGACGACCGGGGATGTGTGCGGGCACTACGTGAACATGCGGGCGACGTGGTTCACGCGGGCGGCGTGCGGGTTCAGCGCGCTTGGAGGGTGGTCTGCGATCAACTTCCAGTGATGCTTGTGCTGGCCTGCGCGGCGCGGGTGGTGTAGGGCCGAATCATGCTGGAAGCACAGGATCTGGTGGTTGGCTCCGGGGCCACGGCGGCTGCGGGACAGCGCGTGTCGGTGCACTACACGGGGTGGCTGACGAACGGTTCCAAGTTCGACAGCTCGCTCGATCGCGGCAAGCCGTTCCAGTTCACGCTGGGCGCGGGCCAGGTGATCAAGGGCTGGGATCAGGGCGTGGCGGGCATGCGGGTGGGCGGGAAGCGCAAGCTGACGATCCCCGCGGAGCTCGGCTATGGCGCGCGGGGGTTCCCGCCGGTGATCCCGCCGAACTCCACGTTGGTGTTCGAGGTGGAGCTGCTCGGCGTGGGCTGATCAGGGAGCGGCGCCGACGATTCGCTCGATGTCGGCGCCGAGACCTGCGAGCTTGGATTCGATCTTCTCGTAGCCGCGGTCGAGGTGGTAGACGCGGCGGACCTCGGTCTCGTCGGGAGCGACGAGGCCGGCGATGACGAGGGAGGCGCTGGCACGCAGGTCGGTGGCCATGACGGAGGCGCCGCTGAGTGCGGGCACGCCGTGCACGACGGCGGTGTTGCCGCGGACGTCGATCTCGGCGCCCATACGCATCAGCTCCGGCACGTGCATGAAGCGGTTCTCGAAGATCGTCTCCGAGATCACGCTGCGGCCATTGGACAGGCACATCAGCACCATGAACTGCGCCTGCATGTCGGTGGGGAACCCGGGATAGGGCGCGGTGGTGATGTCGACGGCACGGATGGGGCCGTCGCGACGAACGCGCAGGCCGTCCCCCTCGCGCTGCAGGATGCAGCCGGCGCGACGGAGCTTGGAGAGGAACACCTCGAGGTCCTCGACCGGTGCGTGCTCGACGAGCACATCGCCGCCGGTGGCGGCAGCGGCGACCATGAAGGTGGCGGCCTCGACGCGGTCGGCGATGATGGCGTGATCGAAGGGCTGGAGGGACTCCTTGCCTTCGATGACGATCTCGCTGGTGCCTGCGCCCTGGATGTCGGCGCCCATCTTGTTGAGCACGCGTGCGAGCTCTTCGACCTCGGGCTCC
>CAYMUE010000098.1:0-23370 GCA_964393505.1 uncultured Polyangiaceae bacterium | reverse complement strand
CCGCGCCCGCGTTGCCCGCCGCGCCTGCCTCACCGGCAGTGCCCGCTGCGCCCGCCGCGCCTGCCTCACCGGCAGTGCCCGCTGTGCCCGCCGCGCCAGCCTGACCCGCCGCGCCGCTGGACCCTCCCTTGCCGCTGGATCCTCCCTGGCCACTGGAGCCCGCCGCGCCGCTGGAGCCGCCCTTCCCTGGCTCGGTTGCAGCGCCGTCTTCCTCGACAGTACACCCCGGCCCCGCCACGGCAGTCGCGATCAAGGACAAGCCAGCTACGATGCGCAATAGTCTCATTTCGTTACCTCCGGCCTCGATGAAAAGGAGTAGTGGAAAAAGCGATTGGAGGTCCATCGGTACGGCAATGACACGGAATGGTCAACAGCCACCGGCCCTTTCGTTCGTTGTTCGAGCCGGTTGTAGTTCGTGACAGCACGTCTCATCTCGCGAAATAGACGGCGGGAAACTTGCCCGGAGAAGCGAACGGGCGAGTGAGCGCCGAAGTTGCCATTCGGACTCAGGTGTTGTCCGGTGTTCGCTCGTGTCCAGAACAGGCGCAAGGAGGATAGGCCTGCTACTGGTTTGGATTGCAGGAGCCCGCCCAGGTGGAGCGCTCCTCGGTCGCGAGCCCGGGAACCCGTGTCTGCAGCTCGCGTCCGGCTGTCTTGTGGCCACCCGCGGCGCATGGTTGTTCGTGTCACGACACAATGGGAGCGACAGCAACCCCGGTCCGTGCCGCACGGCCGCCGTCCGAGCCTCCCCTCAACCCCCGTCGTACGGAATTCCGTAGCGCGCCCCGCATGCACCCCACGACGCGCACTCCGGCTCCTCGCAATCCACCCACCCGTCGTTGTCGTCGTCGAGCTCGTTCATGCACTCCGATTCGGTCTTCCCCTCCACCCCGGGGAGCGCGTCCGCTCCCCCGTCGGGCGCTGCGTGAACCACCAGGGGGTCTGTCCTCGATCCGCATCCGGCCAGCACCGCCGCCGAGGCGATCCAGGTCTTCCACGGAACGGGCCGGCGTCCGGCCGAAAGGGCCTCGTATCGCGCCTCGAGGAACGCTCTGAGCTGTGTGGCGTGGTCGTTCATCCCTGTCCCTCCGCGATGCGGACGGTCGTGATGACGCCAGAATCCTGCAGGGCAGGGGAGCGCGCAAGCATGGATTCGTGAGGTTGCATCACGTCACGGGATCAAGTCGCGAGCCGCCGGCCGCGGCCCCTTCGCTCCTTGTCTGTGCGCCCAAGAAGGCGCAAGCTTCGCGGGCTTTTCAACCGCCGCGAGGAATCCGATGCCCAAGACGATCATCGAGCCGTTCCGCATCAAGTCCGTCGAGCCCATCCACATGACCACCCGCGAGGAGCGCGTCGAGCTGCTGGAAAACGCCAAGCTCAACGTCTTCAAGCTCGAGTCTCGTCACGTGCTGCTCGACTTCCTCACCGACTCGGGCACCGGCGCCATGACCAGCCGGCAGTGGGCCGCGATCATGGAGGGCGACGAGAGCTACGCCGGCTCTCCGAGCTTCTTCAAGCTGGAGAAGGTCATTCGGGACATCACCGGCTACGACCACCTCATCCCCACGCACCAGGGGCGCGCCGCCGAACGCATCCTGTTCTCGGTGGCCACCAAGAAGGGCGATCTGGTCCCCAACAACAGCCACTTCGACACCACGCGCGCCAACCTCGAGTATGGCGGCGTCGAGGCGGTCGACCTCGTCATCCCCGAGGGTACCCAGCCCCGCACCCGCCACCCGTTCAAAGGCAACATCGACCTGGAGCGCGTGGAGGCCCTGCTGAAGAAGGAGGGCGCCCGCATCCCCTTCGGCATGATCACCGTCACGAACAACAGCGGCGGCGGCCAGCCGGTCTCCCTGCAGAACGTGCGCGCCTACGGCGAGCTGCTGCACAAGTACGGCAAGCCCCTCATCATCGACGCGTGCCGCTTCGCCGAGAACGCGATGTTCATCAAGCTGCGTGAGCCGGGGCAGGAGAACCGCACGGCCAAGCAGATCGCGCAGGAGATGTTCGGCTACGCCGACGGATGCACCATGAGCGCCAAGAAGGACGGCCACGTCAACATCGGTGGCTTCGTTGCGCTCAAGGACGACCGATGGGTCGAGGCCGCGCGCAACATGCTGATCCTCACCGAGGGGTTCCCGACCTACGGAGGCCTGGCAGGGCGTGACCTCGAGGCGCTCGCGGTAGGGCTCGAGGAGGGTCTCGACGAAGAGTACCTGCGCTATCGCCTCCGCACCGCCGAGTACATGGGCGAGAAGCTCCTCGCCGCAGGCGTCAGCATCGTCGAGCCCACCGGCGGGCACGCGGTGTACCTCGATGCCACCGGCATCCTTCCGCACCTCAAGAAAGAGGACTACCCGGCCTGGTCGCTGTGCAACGCCCTCTACCTCGAAGGCGGCATCCGCGGCGTCGAGATCGGCTCGGTCATGTTCGGCAAGCACCTCGACGACGGCACCGAGACTTACGGTCCGATGGAGCTGGTGCGCCTGGCGTTCCCGCGCCGCGTCTACACCCAGAGCCACTTCGACTATGCGGCGGAGGTGATCGCCGAGGTCAAGGCCAAGGCCAGCCAGGTGCGCGGCGTGCGCATCGCCAAGCAGGCCAAACACCTGCGCCACTTCACCGCCGAGCTGCGCTGGGCCTAGCCGATCGCCCGCGCGTCAACGCCCGTCCTCGCCGCTCCCCTGCCTTGACTCCGTGCGGTGCCGATGACACAGGCTCCCGATCGCCATGTCGTCGCAGCCTCCCGCCTCCATCCCACCAAGCTCCCAGAGCGATCCCCGCACCATCCTCGGCGCCTGCCAGATGATCGAGGACCTGTGCGCGCGACTCTACACCGAGCTCGCACGAGCCCATGCCGCGGACTACGAAGCCCACTTCGTATGGAAGAAGACCGCCGACGAGGAGATCAGCCACGCCGAGCAGATCGCCATGGCCCTGCGCTTGTCCCGAGGCAAGGGGCTCGAGCCCAACGTCGATCTCGGCCACGCCCACGCCACGATCGCCAGGCTCCGCTCCGCACTGAACGACGCACGCGCCAGGCCGCCGTCCGTGGTCGATGCCCTGCGCATGGCCATCGCCCTCGAAGGCCACCTGTCCCAGTTCCACCTCGAGGAGGCGGCCGTAATCGACGACCCCGCGATGAAGTCCCTCTTCCGCGCGCTGCAGGCCGCCGATCGCCAGCATGTCGAGATGCTGTGCGCTCTGCTCTCCCGACGCGCTCCCCCTGGGGCGAGTTGAGCCCTCATCGCCCTTCCGCGTCCAGAAGCCCCTCCACGATCGCGTCGATCATCTCGTCGAATCGCCTGCAGTCGTAGCGCGAGCCCGACGCGAGCCAGTCCACGTGCGACGGATCGCACGAGTCCCCCCGGAAGTGCCCCACTACGTCGAGGTGGTCCCCGAGTCCCGACCACACGACCTTGCCCCAGAGCTGCGAGCGCACCGGCACCACACCGTCGTTGGAGGCCGGCGGAGGGACGTGTCCCAGCGAAGCTCTGAGCTGCCCGTCCGCCACCGCGGGGGCCGGCGAGCACGGGTAGTTGTCGTTCTCGAGCGAGGTCAACCTGTGGATCGTCGCGTACACCGGCGCCGAGGCGTTGGCCCACGGCGAGAGCACCGAGCGCGCCCAGTGTGACACCCCAGGCGGCGGGGCATACGAGATCGTGCACTGGTACTTGACGTCATCGCGGTCCTCCACCCCGGCCTGGAACAGATCCATCGACTCCGGAGACAGCTGGATGATCGCGCCTTGGTCGTCGCGCAGCAGACGCAGGTAGTCCTTCAGATCCGCGCTCGAGGCGTTGTCGAGCACACGCACGATCCGCTCGGTCAAGGTGTCGATGAGTCCGAGGTCCATGCCGAGCGCGGCATCGACGGAGCCGAGGATGGCCACGAGCGACGAGGAGACGGCGAGCGGGGGGCCGCCGAGCTTCAGGGCCGTGACCGTCAGCGCAGACAGCGCATACAGCAGGCGCTGTCCCGAGACGGTAGCGAAGAAGCTGGCGAGGGGCGTGCCGTAGTGGGGCGTGTTCATCGACGTCACGGATCGAAGCCTGGGCAGCCAGGGGATGGCGCGCCGGATGCCGTGCACGTTCGAGCTCGGGGAGGCGACCAGGCGAGCGTCGAGCCCCCCGGTCGAATGGCCCACCAGGTGAATCGGGCCTTCGGTCCCGCAGGTTGCTTCGACCTGCTCGACCAGACCCATGGCCCGCCGGCGGATCGACGCAGTGGGGTGGGCCTCGACCACGTGGACCTCCACCTCGCGCGCGGCGTCGAGGAAGCGCTTGCGGATGGCGAACTCGACGTGGCCGAAGTAGTCGTAGCTTCCGACGCGCAAGAAGCCGAAGAGTCCCGGGGAGAGGTAGACGTGGGAAGCGGGCATGCCGCTCGAGATCTGCGCGTGGCGGCATCGCGGTGCAAGGGCGAAGTGCGCGGTCCGGGCAGGGGAGGGACCCCGAGCGCAGAGGTAGCCTCGCCCTCGGGGTTGGGCTACAGCAGCGCCATGCGAATCCTGTCGGGCGTGCAGCCCTCTCGCAAGATCCACATCGGCAACTACTTCGGCGCAATCCGTCAGTTCATCGCACTGCAGGACCAGGGAGAGGCCCTGTACTTCATCGCCAACCTGCACGCGATGACCACCGTCCGCAGCGGCCCCGACATGGCCGCCTACACCCGCGACCTCGCCCTCGACTTCCTCGCCCTCGGCCTCGACCCGGCCAAGGCGACCCTGTTCCGTCAATCCGACGTCCCCGAAGTGCTCGAGCTGTTCTGGTATCTGTCCGCGGTGACGCCGATGGGGTTGCTGGAGCGCGCTCACTCGTTCAAGGACAAGACGGCGCGAGGAATTCCGGCGGATCTGGGCCTTTTTTCCTACCCGGTGCTGATGGCTGCCGACATCCTGCTCTACGGCTCCGACGTGGTCCCGGTGGGCAAGGATCAGGTGCAGCATCTGGAGATCACGCGCGACATCGCGATCAAGTTCAACGCGACGTACGTGCCGGGCTACGATCCCGCGGATCCCGAAGGTACGCAGAAGGGGCATACGCCCGGGATTCTGAAGCTCCCGCAGGGGCTCGTGCAGGACGCGACCGCGGTGGTGCCCGGGACCGACGGCCAGAAGATGAGCAAGTCCTACGGCAATGTCATCGAGGTGTTCGCCGAGGACAAGGTGGTCAAGAAGCAGTTCATGGGCATGAAGACCGACTCGACGCCGATGGAGGCGCCGAAGGATCCGGCGGCGACGCCGATCCTGCCGCTGTTCCGGCTGTTCGCGACACCCCAGGAAGTGGTGGAGGTCGAGCAGTCGTTCCGCGAGGGGGGCAAGGGCTACGGCCACTACAAGGTCCGCTTGCTGGAGCTGTTCCACGAGATGTTCGGACCGGCGCGCAAGCGCAGGGCCGAGCTCGAGCGCGACCCGGCCTACGTCGACGGCGTGCTGCGCGACGGCGCCCTGCGGGCTCGCGCCCATGCCGAGCCGATCATCCGAGCTGTGCGCGCAGCCGCCGGCTTCTCCGTTCCCTCCTGACCCGCCCTCTGCAGCATCCGTCCCCAGCGAGCCCCTCTCCGGTCCTGCCCCTCGTCCGTCCAAGTCGCGAGGGATCGGAACACAATGCGCCTCCCCGATCATCTAACGCCACGAGGGATGCCGCCTGCCCGCTACGCAGCGCAGCGGCTTGCACCACACCCAAGGACACGAGGCGGCGAATCCCCCGTCATCCCCCAGATGGCGGCCGATGAAGCCGCGGAACCACATGAGCGATTCGCGATTGGAGTCCCCCGAGAGCCTCCCGTGCGTCTCCGACCCGCACCTGGAGCCGGGACTCCTGCGCGTGCTCATCGTCGAACCCAGCCTCGAGGACACCCAGTCGGTGCTCCGCGAGCTCGCCCACACCTCACGCACCGTCGTGCACGAGCGCGTCGATAACCTCCCCGACTTGCGCGCAGCCCTCTCCGCACGTCGCTGGGACGTCGTGATCTCCGATGCGTCGCTGCCGGGCTTCGGCGCGCTCGAAGCCTACGCCGAGCTCAAGCGCTCCGGCGTCGAGGCCCCCTTCCTGATCATCGCCGATGGGATCGCGGAGCAGGATGCGTGCGAGGCCATGCGCGCAGGGGTCGACGACTGCATCTCCAAGCGTCAGCTCGCCCGCCTCGCCCCCGCAGTCGAACGCGAGCTCCGCGAGATGTGCAACCGTCGCGCGCTGAACCGCGCTCATCGCGACTTCCGCCGCGCCATCGATCTGTTCCCCGACGGCGTGGTGATCCACTACGTCGGGAGGATCCGCTACGTGAACCAGGCCCTGTGCGACGCTCTCGGTCTCGCTTCTCCCGAACAGGTCGTGGATCACAGCCTGCTCGACTTCGCAATCCCGGCGGATCGGGAACGCGTCGACTCCGCCATCTTCCGTCCCACGAGGGGCACGGTCGAGGTCCGCCTCCTGCGCGCCGACGGCACCGAGATCACCTGCGAGCTGTCTGCCGGACCTGTCGTCGAGTTCGAAGGACAAAAAGCCTCCGTCCTCGCCGTTCGCGATGTCACCGAGCGCAACAGGATGCGCGCCGGCCTCATCGTCGCCGACCGCATGGCCTCCATGGGCACCCTCGCCGCCGGCGTTGCCCACGAGATCAACAACCCCCTCGCCTCCGTCATCTCCAACATCGATTGGGTTTGCGACGAGCTCGGCCCGGCCTGGGACTGCGCATCGCCTCCGCCGGATCTGGACCGCGCCGTAGACGCGGTTCGCCAGCCTCTGCGCGATGCGCAGGAATCGGCCCAGCGCGTGCGGGAGATCGTGCGGGAGCTCAAGCTGTTCTCCCGCATCGAGCAGGAGCGCCTCGATCGCATCGACGTCCACCGCATGGTGGAGACAGCCATCAAGATGGCGCGCAACGAGATCCGGCACCGCGCGAGGCTGATCACGGACTTCGACGCCACCCCGCCGGTGCTCGGCAACGAGGGGCGGATCGGGCAGGTCATCCTCAACCTCGTGATCAACGCCGTGCAGGCGATTCCGGAGGGGCGCGCAGAGCAGAACGAGATCCGTGTCGTCGTACGAACCAACTCGAACGGTTGGGCCGTCATCGAGGTCTCCGATACCGGCACCGGCATTCCGCCCGAGCTGCTCCACCGGATCTTCGACCCCTTCTTCACCACCAAACCTGCCGGCGTCGGCACCGGCCTCGGCCTCGCCATCTGCGACCGCATCGTGTCCGAAGCCGGCGGCAGCCTCACCGTCGAGAGCGAGGTCGGCAAGGGCAGCACCTTCCGCGTCACCCTCCCGGGGGCCTCCGGCGTGCCCGACCGCGCTCCCATCCGAACCCAGCCCCCCCAGTCGGTCCGGTTGCCCACGCGGCGCGGACGCGTGCTGGTCGTGGACGACGAGCACACGATGGGCATCGCCCTGGGCAGGATCCTGGGGCGCGAGCACGACGTCGCGGTGCTCACCAACGCGCGCGACGCCGCCCAGCGCTACGCCTCCGGCGAGCGTTTCGACGTCGTGGTGTGCGACATGATGATGCCCGGGATGACTGGCATGGAGCTGCAGCAGGCGATCGAGCGCATTGCCCCCGGCCACGGGGGGCGCATGATCTTCCTGACCGGTGGAGCTTTCACGCCGCTCGCGCGCGAGTTCCTCGAACGCACGGCCAGCCCGACCCTGAGCAAGCCGTTCGACGCCAGGACCTTGCGCGCCCTGGTCAACCGGATGATCGCGCGCCACTCCTCCCCATGCCCCCATCCGGGCGTGGGTTCCTCATAGCGGTCGCTCACCTGCGGCGCCCGTGGTAGACGAGCGTGCGTGCCTACGGTGACTGTCCACTTCCACGGCCCCATCGACCGCAGGGGGCACCCTCAGGGAGTCGCGCTGCCCATCGAGCCTGCGATCACGACGGTGAGCGATCTCCTGCGCGAGCTCGGCTATTCCGAGACGCTGCGCAAGGTGATCCTGGCGAACGTCGGAGGCGTGCAGCGCAAGCACAGCCACGTTCTGGGCGACGGCGAGGTGGTCGAGATCTTCGTGGTGGCGAGCGGGGGATGAGGGCTCAGGCGACGGCGGGGCGACGACGACGGTTGACGCGGTAGTAGGGGTCGGACTCGCGCAGCTTGTTGCGTCGTCGCAGGGAGCGTCCGGAGAGCAGGCCCGCCACGAAGTCGCCCATGTCGGCGAGCGAAGCGAGCTTGTCGGCGATGACCAGCACCCAGCCCTCGCGGCTCTTGGGCGCGGGGCCGAGGGGAAACATGTGCGGCACGATGGCCCGGCACACCAGGGTGGACTCTCCGATGTCCGCCGCCACATTCGCTGCGATCCAGCCGTGGGTGGCCCAGTCGCCGTTCCGCGAGTCGAGATCGTGCAGGATCGCCGCGCGCGCACACACGCGCCGGTCCGCCTTCAGCAACCCCGCGATCCGGTACGACCAGTGCGCCGAGCGCATCAGGTGATCGTGCTTCGGCACGTTGTGATGCAGGTGATGTCGGGTTTCCTGCACCTTGGGGTGGGTGACGAGATCTCCTAGGATGGCCTGGAGCTGGGGTCTCAACGTCATTGTTTCTTGAGTCTCGAACGGTACGCGGCGCGGGGACCCCATGCAAGGCATGCTCCGTCACTTTCTCGAGATTCCTGGGCGACCCGCGCAAGATGTGGGAGCCCACCGGAGAACTGCGCCCCCGGGTTGCGTCTCCTCCGCTCACCCGGAATTTGGCCCTTCTCACCCCCTCGTTGTACCCCTGCTTGCGAGTGAGCCGTCTCGTTGCGCCGACGGCAAGCCTGCGGCCCGGATCAAGTCGATCCGGGCCGTCCTCGTTTGTCCCTCCCGCTCTCGCCTCCCCCCCTCTCTCTCCCACGTGCTCCTGGGCCGCACTTCCGCTACCATGTAACGCCGCACGCTCCCCTCTCCCCGGCGTCCACCGCACCGAGGCTCCCATGCGCTTGCGTCTCGTCGCCACTCTCTCCTTGTCCGCCGCCTGTTGCGCCGTCGGATGGCCCTCCACCGTCCAGGCCAATCCCCACGACTCCTGCGTCACGGTCCAAGGCAAACACTCCTCCTGGGAGTGGTGCGAGAACCGCATCACCCGCATGTCCCCCGAGGAGCGCGCCAAGCTCGTGGTCCATCACCCGATCGACTTCTCCGGCAAGCCGAGCGAGACAGAACCCACCTCGCCCAAGTGGCGCGGCGATCCGGCCGGGAGTCCGACGCAGGCGAGCTTCAACTGGCACAACCTCAACGGCAAGGACTGGATGACCCCGCCGCGGTCGCAGGGTTCGTGCGGAAGCTGCTTCGTGTTCGGCAGCCTCGGCGTGATGGAGGGCATGTTCAAGTACATGGCCGGCGACCCTCTGCTCGACATCGACCTGTCCGAGCAGAGCGTCATCTCCTGCATCAGCATGGGCTCGTGCGACAGCGGAGGGACCGCTGAGGAGGTCGGTATGCGCCTGAAGTCCGACGGCGTCACCGACGAAGGCTGCTACCCGTACACGCAGACCGACGGGGCTTGTGACCAGCTCTGCTCGGACTGGGAGCAACGACGCGGCTTCATCACCGACTGGCACCTGAGCGTGCTCCCCTGGTCCGACGACAAGATCAAGCAGCAGCTCGTCTACGGTCCGATCGTCGTGAACATGCAGGTGTACTCGGACTTCGACGGCTACACCAAGGGGGTCTACTCCCGTTCCGACAGCGCCACTGAGGAAGGCTGGCATATCGTTGCGCTCGTGGGGTGGGACGACTCCGACGGCACCTGGATCGCGCGCAACAGTTGGGGCGACGATTGGGGCATGGGCGGGTACTTCAAGATCTCGCGCGAGAACGACTGCAGCCTGCTGCTCAACGGCGTCTGCTTCGCCTCCCACCTGACCTACTTCGATGTCCAGCACAAGGACATGCCGGGCGTGCTCTGCGCGTATCAGCACGACGTGAAGATGACCGCGAAGAAGGGGGAGAAGGCCAAGACGCAAGTCGATGTCGCGAACTGCGGATCGGCCTATGGCTTCGGCATAAAGTACGCCTTCAATCCCAAGGCCCCGTGGATGACCTTGACTGCGACGCAGCCGAAGCTGGAGCCCGGGGATACCACCACCGTCAACCTCACCGCGGATTCTTCGACCCTGACGGTCGGCACCCACAAGACCCTGCTCAAGCTCTACGGCGGCGCCGGCGTCAACCCGGTCAACGTCACCTTCGTGGTCACCGCTCCCGATCCCGTAACCCCCGATGCAGGACCCGATTCCGCATCGTCGAAGGATGGATCCACCTCCACCAAGGATGCCTCGAAGGACTCCACCGGGGCGACCGATGGCGAGGGCACCGACGATCCGGAGACCGAAGGACCCCCGCCTCCCCCGCCGCCGGAAGCCGATGATGGCGGGTGCGGTTGCTCCACTCCCGGCGCACCTTCCACTCCGTGGTCTGCTCTGCTCTCGATCGCCGCTGCGTTCGGCGCGGTCTCCCTTCGCAGACGTCGCAACTGCGGCTGATCCTCGACCCGCCCAAGGGATCTCGCTCCTCGTCGCCCAGTACCGGACAGCGAGAGGAGTGAGTGCGCGCGTCGCGATGGCGCAACGACCTCTCGATCCATCGATCCACGCGCGGTGAGGTCGCCTCTCCCTGTGCTCATTGCCTCGCGATCAGCTCCAGCTCCACCCTTGCTGCGACCGGGGCGTCGGAGACCACCTCGACGTGGAACCACCCGTGCCAGGGGACGACCCACTCGGTGGGCTCGTCGAGTCCGACCGACACGGAATCCTGGCCCAACCGCACGTCGAATCGATGCCCCGCGCCGCGTGCACCCGCGGACACCACGCTCGGAATCGAAGGGTCCTGGTGCGGCACCACACGCACCCGCAGCCGCTCGCCCCGGCGCAGCGCGATCGAGTGGGTCGCGCTCGCTCCTTGGGCAACCAGTGGGAGAGTGAACGCCGCGGGCATGCGAAGGGCCGTGTAGTGCGGGACGGAGACGGCGGACCCGGGCTCGACCTTGCGCGGAAAACACAGCTCGTAGGGAGGCCGTCGGCCATTGCATCCCCCGTAGCGAAGCTCCCGCGGCTCCAAGAACGCAGCCGAGAACCACCACGGCGTCGCGCTGTCCGCCAGGTCGATCACCACCCCGAGCAGCGTGAGCGCCACCACCGGCGCCGAGACCCACGCGATCCCGCGCCGCGCCGCGCGCGCGATCTCCGACCGCTCCTTGTCGTCGGCTGCCACCGCCGTCGCGAGCGTGCACTGGAACGTCGTGTGCTCCGCCGTCCGGCGTTCGAGTTCCGCGCGACCGGGCAGTCGCAGGTTGTCCGTGCGGCAGTAGACGCAACGCTCGACGAGCCCCGAGGAATCGAGGTCGAGGGGGGCACCGCAGTTTCGACAAGCGAGAGCCGAGCCCGACTCCAAGGGGCGCGCAGCCAGCGAGCGCAGCAGGGTGAGGCGGGAGCGGGCGCGCCTGCGCCCGAACACGGCCACGATGGGCACCGCGCCGACGCACAACGCGAGGGAGAAGAAGGCAACGAACAGCGCGCCCGTGGTGCGTCCGAGATCGAGCAGATCGAAGCCGAGCAGCGACCGGGTCTTCTCCGCGAAGAAGAACAGGGACAAGAGGGGCACCAGTCCGAGTACCGGGACCAGGAGAAGCGTCAGCGCTGGATACACGCCGCTGTCGACCACCCACGCGACGGCTCGCAGCGCGCGTCCTGCCGGGACGATGCGCCGGGCCAGCGTTTCGGCCTCTGCCCGCGCCGCCGTGTCCGCGCGGTCCAGGTCCCGCAGTTGCCGGTGCGCAGCGGGAATCGGGACGGATCGATCGCAGTGAGCACAGACGGTGTCGTCACCGTCGCGCAGCGGAACGGGGCTTCCGCAGGACTCACACCGCAGGACGGCAATCTCACCCATCGTACTCCCCTCGCGTGTCGATCACGAATCCAAGCGCCCCGGTCATACAGCCTGCGAGAAGTTAGGTCCAGGCCCAGGGCGTTCTGGTAGTATGCGCACCCATGAAAAGGACTCTTCTTCTGTTGGGACTATGTCTGTCAATCGTGGCATGTTCGGATGACTCCGAGGACGGCAACACCTCCGCAGCCGGATCCGCAGGGGCTGCCGGCCAGGCAGGAGCCGCGGGCTCCGCAGCAGGACAGGCCGGGACCGCAGGCTCTGCTGCGGGACAGGCAGGAGCCGCGGGTGAGGCCGGCGCCGCAGGCTCGTCGGCTGGCGCCTCCGGCGAGGCCGGCGCCGCGGGACAGACCACCGACGCAGGCACTGACGACGGCGCGGCGGGAGCACCCCCGGTCGAAGCGGGGACCGGCGCCTGCATGAACGCAGCCGATCAGGCGATCGCGGCCGACATGACCAAGCTGCAGGCCGACGTGACCGACTGCGGCATCAAGAACCTCGGAGCGGATCCGGCGACGACCAACTGCATCGTCACGGGGACCGGCCTGTCCGAGCCGTGCGCGAAGTGTTTTGCGACGATGGTCGCGTGTGCGATCGAGAAGTGTCTGGCGAAGTGCGCTGCCGACATGAACTCCCAGGACTGCGCGGACTGCCGCGAGCAGAACTGCAACGCAGCGCTCGAGTCCTGCTCCGGAATCAACATCCCCTGAAGGAGCGACGCTTCTCTTCGAGCGCGGCCAGGACCTTGTCGGGCGTGAACGGCGCGTGGCGCAGGCGGATCCCGCAAGCGTCGAACACCGCGTTGGAGATCGCCGGGCAGGCGCCGTTGATGCAAATCTCCGACACGCTCTTGGCGCCGTAGGGTCCGGTCTCCTCGTAGGTCGGCACCAGGATGGTCTTCATCTCCGGCAGATCCGCTGTGCCGAAGATCTTGTAGTCCGCAAAGCCCGCGTTGCGCATCCGACCCTTGTCGTCGAAAAGGTACTCCTCGGTCAGCGCGTACGACAGCCCGTTGACTACCGCGCCTTCCACCTGCCCCTCGGCCAGCTGCGGGTTGATCGCCGTGCCGCAGTCGATCGCGGCCACGTACTTGAGGACCTTGATCTGACCGGTCTCGGTGTCGACCTCGACCTCGACGAAGTGCGCGGAGAAGGGCGGGGGGGACTTCTTGGAGATGGCCGATTCGATGACGGCGATCTGGTGCTGATTGGATTCGTAGAGCGAACGAAGTGCGATCTGGGCGAGTGTGACCGATGATCCATCGGGAGCGATGACCGCCTTTTCGCGCAGCTCGAGGGTGGAGGGGGCCGGATGCCCCTCCAGCATCTCGGAGGCGACCCCCCTGATCTGGTCGGCGATCTTCTGCGCAGCGCGTCGCGCCGCTTCGCCCGACAGGTACGTCGTGCTGGACGCGTAGGCGCCCACGTCGAAGGGCGTCACGTCGGTGTCCGATGAAGTGACGATGACGTCGTCGGTCTCGATGCCGAGCACTTCGGCCACGATCTGGGCGAGGACGGTGTCGGAGCCGGTCCCCAGGTCGGTGGCGCCGGCCGCCATGTTCACCGAGCCGTCGTCATTGAGCTTCAGGCTGATCGAAGCCATGTCGACGTCGGGGATGGATGAGCCCTGCATCAAGGCGCACATGCCGAGGCCTCTTCGGATGGGGCCACGGTGCTCGAGCTTGCCGCGTCGCTCCCAGCCGATCTCCCGCGCGCCGACGGTGAGGCACTCGGCGAGGCCCGAGGAGCCGATCTTCTGCTCGACGCCGGGTTTGCCTTCGCCGAGGGCTGCGAAGACGGGGGAGCCTTCGCCCGGGAGGATGTGGTTCTTGCGGCGCAGCTCGACGGGGTCGATCTTCAGGGCCTCGGCGACCTCGTCCATGAACACCTCCATGGCGAAGGCGGCCTGGGTCGCGCCGTAGCCGCGGTAGGCGCCGCCGACGGGCAGGTTGGTGTAGACCGCCTTGGCGTCGAAGGCGACGGTCTTCATGCGGTACAGCGGCAGGACCTTGGAGCCGCAGTTGCACATGACCGTCAGGCCGTGGGAGCCGTAGGCGCCCGTGTTCGACAGCACGGTCATGCGCACGCCGTTGAGGGTGGCGTCGTCGTTGAAGCCGGCCTCGATGGTGGTAGCGATCGGGTGACGCGTGCGGGAGACGAACTCCTCGGCGCGCGTGAGCTGCAGAAGGACCTTCCTGCGGCTGGCGAGCACCAGGGCTCCCACCATCTGCTCGAGGAGCACCTCCTGCTTGGCGCCGAAGCCTCCGCCGATGCGCGGCTTGATGACGCGCACCCGCTTGACCGGGATGCCGAGCGCCTGCGCCGTGATGCGGCGCGCGTGGAAGGGAACCTGCGTGGAGCTCACCAGCACGAGCCGGTCGCGCGGATCGAGGTAGCCCATGCACACGTGCGGCTCGATGGGGCAGTGCTGCGCGTAGCCGATCGAGTAGTGCTCTCTTTTCGAGAAGAACGAGTTGCGCAGGACCGCGTCCATGTCGCCCACGCCCATCGACGCCGAAGCCGCCATGTTGCGCTTCGCGTCGTAGGGAACCGGGATCGGCATGTGCGCTTCGGGCTCGTCGTGGATCACCGGTGCCCCCGGATCCATCGCTTTGGTGGCGTCGAGCACCGGCTCGAGCACCTCCCACTCGATCTCCAGCGCCTTGCCCGCTTCCTCCGCGAGCTCGCGCGTGTCGGCCGCGATCAGCGCCACGCGGTCGCCCACGAAGCGGACCTTGTTGTCGAGCACGAAGGAGTCGTAGGCCGAGGGCTCGACGAAGCCCTGGCCGGCGGTGGTGTGGACGATGCGGGGGACGTCCTGCCAGGTGAGCACGCAGTGCACGCCGGGCATTGCGCGCGCTTTGGTGGCGTCGATGCTCTTGATGCGCGCGTGGGCGTGGGGGCTCGGCACGATGTATCCGACCACGGCGTCGTGGGTGTCGTGGTCCGCGACGTACAGCTCGCGGCCGCAGGCCATGGCCATCGCGTCGATTTTCTGGACGGGCTTGCCGACGACCTTGAAGGTGCGCGGGTCAAGGGTGCTCATGGCTTTTGCTCCCGTCGCATGACGGCTGCGGCGTTGCGGACCGCGTCGAGGATCTTCACGTAGCCGGTGCACCGGCAGAGATTGCCGGACAGGGCCTGGACGACGTCGGCCTCGGTCGGTTTGCTGTTGCGATCGAGCAGCGCCTTGGTGGCGAGGATCATGCCCGGGGTGCAGTAGCCGCACTGCACCGCGCCCGCCTCGACGAAGGCCGTCTGGATGAAGTGGGGATGCGAGGGGTCACCAAGCCCTTCGACCGTCGTGATCTGGCGTCCGGCGGCGCGTGCCGCGGGCGTGATGCACGACAGGATGCTCACGCCGTCGAGCAGCACCGTGCAGGCGCCACAGGTCCCCTCGCGATCACACCCCTGCTTCACGCTCTTGTAGCCGTTCCGGCGAAGCACCTCGAAGAGCGTCGCAGAAGGCGGAAACTCCAGCTCCCGGACCTTGCCGTTGATCGTGGTCGTGACGCGCATGACTCAGACCTCCCTGGCCCAGCCGAAGGCTGCGTTGACGGCACGGCGCGCCAGGACGCCGGCTATCTTGCGGCGGAAGTCTGCCGAAGCGCGGTAGTTCGGAGCGATGGGGAGCTCGCCCAGCGCGGCCATCGCAGCGTCGATCTCCGCCGGGTCGAAGGGCTTCCCCTCCAGGGCTGCCTCCGCAGCCGGAACCCGGAACGGTCGCGTCTGGATCGCTCCGAACACGACATGCGCTCCGCGTGAGACCGAACCGTCGCGGGTGAGCGTGACGCATACCGTCGCCAGCGAGTAGTCGGTCACCGTGCGCACGAAGCGCTCGTAACCGAAGAACTGGTCTGCCTTCGGCACGGGGATCACAACGCTCGTGATGAGCCCACCGTCCCAGGGGTGCTTGCCCGATTCCAGGCACGACGCGAAGGGCACCGTGCGGGGCTCCTCTCCCTGCTTGCTCACCTCGACCTGGGCGTCGAGCGCCAACAGCACTGGCGGCAGATCGGCCCAATAGTTCGTCGCGGCGAGGTTCCCCCCCACGGTGATCATGTTGCGCAACGGCTCCGATGCCGCGTCGCGGGTGCAGCGACGCAGCAGCGCACCGGGCATGCCCGGCATCTCCGCCGCTCGCGCCACCTGCGAAAACGTCGCCGCTGCCCCGATCACGACACGCCCCGGCTCCACTGCGATGCGGTCCAGACCGAGCCGGGTCACGTCGACCAGCTCGACATCCCGCGTGCTGCGCGCGGTCAGCAGGGCCGTCGCCCCACCCACCGGCACCGCCCCGCGAGCCACCAGCGCGAGGGCCTCCTCGAGCCGTTCTGGGGAATGGTAGGCACGTATCATTTTCACTCCGATCGGGTCGTCTTCGATCCCGTGCGTCCGTCGCTCGCGTCCCGCAAGAACGCGACCTCGATCCGGTCTGCAGCCGCGGTGGGCCGGCGTCCGGCTCAGCGGTGCGCCAGGAACTTCATGCCCGTTCGAGCCGTTGCGCGCTCGATCATCCCGGATGCCAGTCCGTTGGCCTTGCGCTGCAGCTCCCGTTCGTCCACGCGCACCAGACGGCCTTCGTCGACCACCACCTGACCGTTGACCATCACCAGGTGCGCCCGCTGCATCCCCGTGGTGAATGCGAGTGCCGCCACCGGATCGTGGCAGGCGCCCGCGAGCCCGAGGTCGTCGGTCTTGAACAGCACGATGTCCGCGGCCATGCCCGGAGCCAGTGCGCCAACGTCGTCGCGACCCAGCACCTTCGCCCCGCCGCGCGTCGCGATCTCCAGCGCTCTGCGCGCCGGCATCGCAGTCACACCCGTCCCCACGCGGTGCACCATCGTGCACATCTGAAGCTCACGCACCATGTCCGATGCGTCGTTCGAAGCCGACCCGTCCACCGCCAGGCCCACCGGCACGCCGAGCTCGAAGGCGCGCGGGATCGGCGCGATGCCCGAGCCGAGACGCAGGTTCGAAGTGGGGCAGTGGGCGATGCCCGTGCCCGTCTTCGCCATGCGCTGCAGCTCTGCCTCGTTGAGGTACACGCCGTGCGCGTACCAGACGTCGTTGCCCACCCACTCGACCTTCTCCATGTACTCGAGCGGCCGACACCCGACCATCTGGATGCAGAAGTCGTCCTCGTCCTTCGTCTCCGCGAGATGCGTGTGCAGTCGCACGCCGTGCTTGCGCGCAAGACGCGCGGACTCGAGCAGCAGATCGTCGGTGACCGAGAAGGGCGAGCAGGGCGCCAGCGCCACCCGGCACATGCTGAAGCGACGCTTGTCGTGGTAGTGCGCAATCACGCGTTCACTGTCCTTCAGAATGACGTCGGGCTCCTGCACCACGTCGTCGGGTGGCAATCCCCCCTTCGAACGCCCCCGCGACATCGAGCCGCGACTGGGGTGGAACCGCACCCCCAACGTCCGCGATGCCTCGATCGTCTCGTCGAGCAGGTGCTCCGATTGCCCCTTCGGAAACACGTAGAAGTGATCCGCCACCGTCGTGCACCCGGTCAGCAGCAGCTCACCCATCCCCACCAGCGCACTGGTGTGGACGTCCACCGGCGTGAGCTCCCGCCAGATCTCGTACAGCCCCACCAGCCAGTCGAACAGCTTGGCATCCTGCACGAACGGCACGTTGCGCTGGAACGTCTGGTACAGGTGGTGGTGCGTGTTGACCATGCCAGGGATGGCCAGCGCACCCTTGCCGTCGATCACGGTGCACTCGGCCTCCGTAATCCCTTCGGGTAGGGGACCCGTGCCGAGCGCGGTGATGGCAGGGCCGTCCACGACGATCCATCCGTCGCGGATTTCCCTGCGATCGTCGTCCATGGTGGCGATCACGGAGAGGTTCTTCAGAATCGTGGTCATGACAATCCTCCGGGGGTGAAAGCTCCCGGAACGACTGGGCATCATAGGGCGCGGCCGCGACGAATCTAGCAAAATTGTGGGATGGATGGCCTCGGCGCGTCTTGATCTCCTGGAGCGAAAGTGGAACAACCGGCCAGGTTCGAAGGCGTCAGGGCGGGGCGAGCCAGGTGCCCCGTCCCAAGGAGGCTCCCCATGAGGTCCCTTATCAGCATGACCAGGACGGCAGTTCTTGCGCTTTGTGTGGCGGCGGCAGCGGGCTGCTCCAGCGGCGGGTCCGACAACGAAGGCACCGCACAGCCGACCGATGACGGCCCCAACCCGTTCCTCGAGGAGACCACCGGCAAGGCCGATACCGGCTACCTGAACCTCGCCGGCCTCGAAGTCGAAGTCACCATCGAGGCCGACATCCAGGCCCCCTCCTACAAGGTCCTGCAGTCCCCGCCGGAGCTCATCCAGTTCGCCGTCACCTACCTGCGCAACAACCAGGACTTCTACATTCAACTGCTCACCGAGGACTCCACCGCCCCCGACCGCGTCGAGTGGCTCGTCGACGGCGAATGGCTCACCGCTGCCCAAGCCAAGACCGTCGACAAGAGCAAGCTCACGCACTTCCGGATGCAGGGCTGCAACGCGGTTGCCCTCAACGGCATCGCCAAGAACATCAAGGAAGGTCAGGTCATCACCGCGCCGGTGCCGGTCGCTCCCTACAGCATCTTCGCCGACGCCGGCGACACCTGCGGTGAGGCCGGGGGCCATATCGAGCTCAGCCAGTCCTCCTATTGGTACCTGTGGGAGCCCGACAAGCCCGGCTGCAAGGCGACGACGCAGGACATGAAGATCACGGTGACGAAGCTCACGCCCAAGAACCCACCGAGCTACCCCGAGTACGACAAGCTCTGGGCCGACAACAAGCTCGATGTCGTGGTGCTCTTCGGCAAGCTCGACGACGGGGGGGACATCAAGAACGACTGGAACTGGGACGCTGCCGACAGGTTCGCCAAGTGGCTCCTCGACGCGAAGTTCACCGAAGATGCCGCTGCCCCCAAGGGACGCAGGTTCACCAAGGTCATCGGTGACAAGACCGAGACCGTTGACATCTACTACCCCGACCTGTTCGAGGACGTCACCGACACCAAGAACATGGCCAACTGGCAGAAGGCCCAGAGCGAGCACGAGGTCGTCGTCTACCTCGGCCACAGCGTCCTCGGTACGGGGTCCGTCTACGACGACGTCAACTACCCGGACTTCTACCAGATCCAGTTCATCGGCGGATGCCTCGGCTGGGAGTACTACGTCCGCCCGGTGCTCGACGGCAAGGGCGGCTGGGCAACGGTCGATGCCGTCGCCAGCATCGTGCCCAATCTCTACACCGAGATGAACCCCGCCACGGGAGCCTTCCTCTCGAAGCTCTTCTTCGGCTTCGAGCACAACGGCAACTCCTCCTGGCAGGAGATCATGGCCGCCATCAACAACCGCCTCGGCCACGCCCACTTCGGCGTCAGCGGCGCCCGCGGCAACTGCTTCTCCCCCGACGGCATCGACAAGTGCGTCGAGCCTCCCACCAACTCCACTCACTGGGAGAGTTCCTCCGCGGCGGCCATCCCCGACGCCGACCCCGCCGGCGCCGTCAGCACCCTGTCGGTGCCCGACCCCCTCACCGTGGGAAAGCTCACCGTTTCCCTCGACATCACCCACTCCTACGTCGGTGACCTGCAGATCACGCTCTCTCACGGCGGCAAGGACTACGTGATGCGCGATCACGTGGGAGGCTCCCAGGACGACATCTCCGGCTCCTTCACCCTTTCGGCCTTCGACGGCGTCGACGCCCAGGGCGATTGGGTGCTCAAGGTCGTCGATACCGACAACGTCGACAGCGGCACACTCAACAAGTGGGCCATCGACATCGTCGCCGCCAACTGACCTCTCCTCCCTTCCAAGTCTCGATTCGAAGTCGTCGTCGCCGCGCGCCCGGCCGTGCGCGTACTTCCCGTTTCCAGTGCAGTCCTCCGGTCTGCTTCCCCCTCGCAGATCCCCAGTCCTCACTCCCGCGTCTATTCGAGATTGCTTACGGGCCATCTCGAATAGGCCCTGATTTGTCAGGGAATACCTTACAGCACATTCAGGATCCCCCGGACTGACAGGGTCGTGGTGGACGGGCATGCTCGACCAGAACCGCACGGTCCACCTTGCGCGGGAATCCGCTGCCCACTCCCGCTCCGCGGCCGCCCGCGAGAGCCCCTCTGGTCACGGCATGAACACCCTTCCATTCGAATCCGAGGCCCTCCGCGTCAACCTCGCCCGCACCCAGCTCCGTGAGCTCCAGCTGCCGCCGGAGCACGCCTGGCTGCTGTCCCTCTCGGCCGACCGACACGGCATCCACGCCCGCACCGCCGAGCTGATGCGCGAGCTGCACCACCCGTTTCCCAACGCGGAAACCGTGGTCGAGCAGCTCCGTGCCGTAGCCCTCTCCGATCTGTGGTTCTATCGCGGCAGCTCCGAGCCCGTGCGTGCCCTGCGCACCCTGCTCGACGTCGCCTCGCGCACCCTGTCGTTCGACCTGCCCTCCGCATCGCGCCAGCGCGTGCTCGTCACCCTGCTCGAAGGCGCGACTTCACTCCTCGGCCAGGCCGAGCAGGAGGCCTACCTTCCGGCCCTGATGGATCTGCTGCCGCTGCTGCGCACCGCGATGCACGACGAGCCGAGTGTGCTTCGTCGTGCTTCGAGCTTCCTGAAGTGGTACGGGGCGGCACTCGGAAAGCACCCCGCCCTTGGCGCCGGCACCACAGCCTTGCTGCGTGAGGCGCTGCAGGCAAATCTGCGGTGGTGGGAGGAGACCTGCGATCCCGAAGCGTGGTTCGCCGAGGTCCTGCCCCGTCTGCGCGATCCGGGCAACGGTTCGATCCGCGGCGAGATCGCCTCCCTCAAGCAGCTCGCTCACGACACCCTCTCCCGCGCCGAGAGCTGGGACGATCTGCAGGTCGTCCCCGACTTCAACCGCTTCTCCGAGACCCTGCGCGTCCTCGCCGACTCCGTGCCCTCTCCCTTCGATCGCGCGCAGTACCTTCTCTGGGTCCTGCAGCTCCCCGGCACGCGGGATCAATCCAGGGCGCTGCTGTCGGATCTCGAGCGGGTGGTGGGCGGGCTGCAGGGCACCGCCGACGGGGCTGCGCTGGAGCGTCTCATCGACGATCTGTTCGACGCCTTCCCCCGGATTGGCGCCCAGGGGCGCCGCGAGGTGCTCGGCTGTATCGAGACCCTCGGCCGGGTCGTGCATGAATGGAAGCATGACGAGCTGATCGAGCACTTCCTGGACTGCACGGTCCGCTACGGCTTCACGCCTCCTTCGATTCACGGCGTCAACGATCAGTGGCAGGTGCAGGTGGACCCGCATCACCTGGAGAACCTGCGGGCCTGGCTGCGGCTCATCGAGATCGATCCGCCGCGGAGCACGGCTCTGGTGTCGGCGCTGATTGCCAATCTGCAGATCGAGGGGGTGTTCCTCTCCGACACGGATCTGTTCCAGCGCGACGTGAGCCGGCTGCTCCAGGCGCCCATCGCGAACGCCTACCCGAGCATCCTGCAGCTCGGCCGCCTGCTGCCGGTCTACTTCCAGGAGGTGGGAGCGGAGGGCGAGCTGCGCGATGTCTCGACGCGGATGGATGAGCTGTCCGAGCGTCACGACCGGCTGATTCACTTCCTGCGCAAGCAGGTCCACGCGGAGAGCAACGGGACGCACATCGAGCTCGCGCGCAAGGTGTTGGCCTTCTGGCACTCGGGCGACCCGGCCCCGCTGCTGCGGGTGCTGCCGCAGGACGTCCGCGATGCGCTGGTGACGTCGGGCCCGTGGTTCGAACCGGTGCATCGCATCGTCACCCGGCTCTGCGAGCTGCTCGAGGTGCCTCCGGAGCAGCTCACCTCGTGCCCGCAGCCGCGCCTCGATGCCGCGCTGGAATCGGTGACCGGGGTAGGGGACCAGGACAGGCAGCGCGTGCGCCTGCTGCTGCGCCTCGAGGTCCTGCTCCGCCAGAAGTACGGCCTGGAGGCCGTGGGCGCCGTCCCCGCCCTGCGCTCCGTCGCCCAGCTCTCCAGCGAGGTCTCCCGTCAGGACGCCGATCGGCTCGAGGCCCTGCTTGCTTCCGACGACCCGGAGCCCGCGCTGGAGTTCGTCCTCGACCTGATGGAGCGGCTCCGCGATGTGATTCGTAGCCCGAAACAAACCGAGGCGCGCGAGGAGATCTACCGCAAGCGCCACATCGCGGCCGGCATCCCCTCGATGTACGGCATCTACTTCGAGCCCAAGTTTGCGGCCCTCGGTCTCACCTACCGCCTCGAGAGCCTCGCCACCGCCTTGATGGCCCGGCTGGCCGAACGCACCCGCCTGCGGTTCGTCTGCTTCCGCGCCCTGTCCGGCGTCGCCCGCGTGCTGCGCCTCTTCCGCCGAGGACTCGCCCTCGCCGGCATGGCCAGCGAGTCGTTCAACTCCCACCTCGAGATGCTCGAGTACAGCCTCAAGACCGACTCCTTCTCCCTGCCGCAGTTCATCAACCTGTTCCAGTTCATCGCCGACGACGTCCAGCAGATCATCCACCGCTACTTCCTCGGGCTGCACGACCCGGTGCTGCGCGTCGTCATCGGACAGCACCTCGACCGTCAGCCGCCGGCGGCAGCGACCCTCGATCGCGAGCGCGCGATGCACAAGCTCGCAGAGGAGTTCTACCGTCGGCTCCTGTCCACCTCGTTCCTGGTGGCGCCGCTGGACAACTACGTCTCCTCCGTGCTCGAAGCCTTGCACGCCACCCAGGACCAGCTCCCCGCGCAGCTGGTCTCCCGGACGATGGCGTTCGACGCCTCCACGCTGTCGAGCCCGGTGGACGAGCCGACTCCCGCCCTGGACAACCAGGTCTTCCTCGGCGCGAAGGGCTACTTCCTCAAGCGCATGCGCTCGTTCGGATTCCCCGTTCCCCCGGGGTTCATCCTCACCACCGAGCTGTTCCGGCTCCGCGATGCGCTCGATTCCTATCCCCAGCTCCGCCAGGAGGTCCTCAAGCTCATCGACCAGCGCGTGCAAGCGCTCGAGATCGCCACTGGCAAACGCCTCGGCGACCCCGAACGACCCCTGCTGCTGTCCGTCCGCTCCGGCGCCGCCATCTCCATGCACGGCGCCATGAACACCTTCCTCAACGTCGGGATCAACCTCTCCGTCGTCGAGCGCCTCAGCAAGCAGCCCAACTTCGGCTGGACCTCCTGGGATTGCTACCGGCGCTCCATGCAGAGCTGGGGCATGGCCCACGGCATCTCCCGCGACGACTTCGATCGCCTCATCCTCGACTTCAAACGGCGCTATCGTGTCACCCAGAAGGTGCAGTTCACCCCTGCCCAGATGCGCGAAATCGCCCTCGCCTACGCCGATCTGCTCGCCAGCCGCGGCGTCCACGTCGAGGAAGACCCCATGCGCCAGCTCCTGCAAGCCGTCCTCTCCGTCCTCGACTCCTGGGACAACGAGCGCTCCAACGTCTACCGCTCCCGCCTGCGCCTCGCCGAGGAGTGGGGCACCGCCGTCATCGTCCAGCACATGGTCCTGGGCAACATCGGCTACGACTCCGGCACAGGAGTGCTCTTCACCCAGGACC
>CAYMUE010000097.1:19273-23438 GCA_964393505.1 uncultured Polyangiaceae bacterium | reverse complement strand
CGCAAGCCGCTGGAGACGCCCTTTGGGCTGTCGGTAGTTCGCAATGACCTGATTGTGGACCAGGAGATCCGGACTCCCGAGGACATGGTCCGGATGGTCCCGTCGGCCCAGATCGAGGCGCGAGGGAGTACCGAGTGGGGGCGTCCCCAGACTCGAGGATTCCAGTCCGACGTGTACGGGAACACGCGCATCGACGGGTTCGCGGCGATGGCGCCGACGGCACAGCCGGTGGAGATGTACGACCGGATGGAGGTGCTGTACGGGCCGGCGGCTGCGCTCTACGGAGTGGGCTCGCCGGCGGGCCAGTTCAACGCGATCCTCAAGCGGCCGACGGAGCGGCCGTTGCGTCGATTGCACCTTGGATACTTGTCCAACAGCGCGTTCGTGTTCCACGCGGACTTCGGAGGACGCGGCGGCGAAAATGGAATGTTCGGCTATCGTGCGAACCTGGCGCTCTCGGATGGGGAGCGTTATGTGGACGGGGCTTCGATGCGGCGCGAGCTGGCATCGCTGGTGGTCGATGCGCGGGTCACGAAGCACACGGTGGTGGAGGGAGTGGTCGGCGGCTACCTGCTGGATCAGCGCGGGTATCCCGGGGGGTTCTCGTACGGTGCGGGAGCGAGCACGCGGCTGCCTGCAGCGCAGGATCCCACGCGCGTGGGGTTCGGGCAGAAGTACGCAGGGACGCTGGGCAAGACGGGGTTCTTCGAGCTGCGCGCGAAGCAGCAGATCGCGCACGGGTGGGACGTCGTGGCGGGCCTTTCGCACCAGCGCACGTCCCGCGCGTTCCGCTCTCTGACCAATACCCTCTCCGACAACGTCGGGAGCTACGCCGCGCGCGTCAGGGAGAGTGCGGACGCGCAGCTCCTCACGGGCAATCAGGTGTACCTGCACGGCCGGTTCGGAGCGCAGAGGCTGTCCCACGAGATTCACGTCGGCACCAACGGAAGCGTGCTCCACGGCCAGGCCTCCAAGCGAACGGGGCAGTACGCGCTGGGGAATGCGACGTTGGATTCTCCCGAGCTCTGGCCCGAGCCGCTGTGGGCGGGGACGGGCGGGGTGTACGACGCGAGCCGGACGATGATGCAGTCCCTCGTGGCCGGGTACACGATGACGTTGCTCGAGCGACTGCACGCGACGGCCATCGGGAGCATGACCTGGATACGGACGCAGAACCACGCGAATCCCGCTGCTGCGGGGACGGCGGGAGCCCCCGGGGCCGGTGCGGGAGCGGAGTCCACCTACGACGCGAATGCTGTCGTCGCGCCGACTTTTGCTCTTGGATACAAGCCGACGCCGAAGACGTTTGCCTACGCCAACTACGGGATGGGCGTGATGCCGGGCCCGATGGCGCCCGCGACCGCGGCGAATCCGAACGAAACGCTCGCGCCCTACCGCAGCCACCAGTACGAGGTCGGGTTCAAGGCGGAGGTGCCGGGCGCGACGCTCACGACTGCGCTGTTCCGCATCGAGCGTCCGTTCGCCTATGTGGACCCCGACGACAAGGTGTTCCGCAACCAGGGACAGCAGGTCAACCACGGCGCCGAGGCCGGGATCGTGGGGCGCGTGGCCCGCGACCTGATCGTGTATGGAGGCTTGACGCTGATCGATCCGAGACTCCGTGACACCGCGAAGGCTGCCACGAGCGACAAGCTGGTCGTGGGCGTCCCGCGTTGGCAGGGCAATGTCGTGGTGGACTACGAGCTTCCCTTCCTGCGCGATCTCGTGAGCTCCTTCGTGCTGCACTACACGGGTGTGCGGGCCGCCAACGAGACCAACCAGAGCTGGGCCCAGGAGTATGCGACCATCGACACCTCGCTTCGGTACGGCTTCCGGGTCAAGACATCGCGGCTCGTGGCACGCGTCGCCATCCGGAACCTCATGAACGAGCGATACTGGGTCTCCATCTTCCCGGGCAGCATCAACGGTGACAGCGCCAACTACACCGCATTCCTGGGAGCCCCTCGAACGTACGAAGCGTCGCTCCGACTTGACCTGTAGCGCCCGCGCGACCACGAAAGACCGCCCATGAACGAGAGCGAATCGAGGCCTCGACGAAACAAGCGCGCCGCACTCGTCGCGTTGATCGTCGCGGCGCTGACGGCCCTGACGGTGATCGTCGTGATGCGATCGCGAGCGATCCACCCGAAGGCGGCAACGCGTGTCGTCAAGGACGTGAGCGGCAGGTCCGTGGAGGTACCGGCCGAGGTGCGTCGCGTCGCATGCGCCGGGGCGATCAACCAGATCGTGCTGATGCTGGGCGGAGCGGACCGCATCGTCGCGACGGCCACGGTGGTGCAGCAGAACAAGTGGTTCGTGCGTGCCCACCCGGCGATCAAGGACACCCCTGCGGCCTATGGCATCTCGAGCCCTGTGGGAAACGTCGAGACGCTGCTCGCGGCGCGCCCCCAAGTGCTGTTCGGAACCGCGGGACAGCACCCCACGCAGGTGATTCCCGTCGTAGAGGTTTCGCTGGAGGACGCTGAAGGGATCAAGCGGACCGTCAGCGTCATCGGGGAGGTGCTGGGGGGCGACGCCGTGCGCCGTGCGGAGGAGTACGTGCGCTACTACGACGGCGTGCTCGATCGCGTGAAGAAGGTCTCCTCGGGCCTGCCGAAGGACAAGCGATTGCGCGTGTACACTGCGGCGCAGCGCGGTTTCCTCCAGACCGACGGGAGACGAAGCATCGCCACGACCTGGATCGAGGCGAGCGGCGGCGTGAACGTGGCCGCGGCGACGGTGGAGGCCCAATCCGCTCCCGTCACGATGGAGGACGTGCTGCGGTGGGATCCCGAAGTCATCTTCACGATGTCCCCCGCGGACCGCGACCGGCTGCTGGCCGAGCCGCGCTGGGCGGGCATCTCGGCCGTCAAGAACAAGCGTGTCTACGCCTCTCCGCGCGGCGTGTACCTGTGGGCAGTCCGCAGTGGCGAGGGGGTGTTGCAGTACCTGTGGGCCGCCAAGACCCTGTATCCCGCAGAGCACGCGAACATCGATCTGGTGGAAGAGACCCGATCGTTCTACCGAAGGTTCTATGGAATGGAGATCGACGCCAACGAGGCGCGAACGATCCTGGAGCCTGCGGACTGAACCATGATCCGCTTCGAAGTCCCACGCGCCCCCCACGATGGCGGTCCGAGCACGCGTCCGCGCCGTGAGCCGCGCCGACGGTGGCGCCGAGGGGACCGATGAACGCGCCGCGGGAGCGCAGAGGCAGGCGGCAGCGAAGGGTCGTCCTCGCCCTGGCGGCTGGGCTCCTCGTGCTCCTCATGCTCTCCCTCGGCGTCGGCCGCGTTCCGGTGTCCCCTGTCGAGATCGTGCGAATCCTCGCGTCGTCGCTGCTCGGCCTGGATGGCGACGCAGGCTCTCCCTTGTCTCGCATGGTGTTGCTCGAGATCCGGCTGCCTCGTGTCGTCGCGGCTGTCCTCATCGGCGCCGGGCTGTCGGCATCCGGAGCGGCCTATCAGGGGGTCTTTCGCAATCCGTTGGTCTCGCCCGACATCCTCGGGGTGTCCGCCGGCGCCGGGCTGGGCGCTGCGATCGCCATCCTGCTCTCGCTGCCCACCGTCGGAATCCAGCTCCTGTCGTTCGTCTTCGCCCTGCTCGCGGTCGGGGTCTCGTCAGCCATCGGACTGCGTTGCCAGCAGCACCGCAGCGGCATCCTCGGCCTCATCCTGGGCGGCATCGTCGTGGGCTCCGTGTTCACCTCCTTCCTGTCCCTCTCCAAGCTGGTGGCGGACCCGGAGAACAAGCTCCCTGCCATCACGTTCTGGCTGATGGGGAGCCTTGCGGCGGTGACAGCGCGCGACCTTCTCGTGCTCGCGCTGCCGATGCTCGTGGCCGGTGTCGTGCTTCTGCGCGTTCGCTGGTACATCAACGTGCTGTCGTTCGGCGACGACGAAGCGCGGTCGCTCGGCGCCGACGTGCGTCGCGTGCGCGCGATCGTGATCCTCGCCTCCACTGTGATGACCGCCTGCGCGATCTCGGTGTGCGGTATCGTCGGCTGGATCGGCCTGATGGCGCCGCACATCTCGAGGATGCTCGTGGGGCCGAACTACCGCATCCTCCTTCCGACTTCCCTCCTGGTGGGGGGCGGAGTGCTGGTGCTGGTCGACGATCTGGCCCGAAGTCTCACGACTACGGAGGTCCCCCTCGGGATCCTCAC
>CAYMUE010000097.1:1280-19173 GCA_964393505.1 uncultured Polyangiaceae bacterium | reverse complement strand
TCGAAGTCAACGCCTGGAGGCGCGATCCCCCGGGTCGACAGGGGACGCCGAGGGCATTGCGACGGATCGAAGGCTTGCACGGGGTGGAGAGGATAGCGCATCGGACACGGAAGAGCCGCCGGTTCCGCCCTGTCCCAACGCAGGTGTGGCGCGCTCTTCAGCTCATCGCAGGAACCACCGCACGGGAGAGTGTGACTGGGACCGCGCGGCCCGGACCCATGAACCGATATCGAGCCGCGCTTCGGGCGGCGGCGGCGGCGGTGGATTCCCGGCGTCGGGCGCTGCCTCGACACGCTTCGCGACGAATGGCCTCGTTCGGATGTACTCGACCTTCGAATCGGCATCGTCGAAGATGAAGGTCACGGGAAGCTGCTGTACGCCCCCTTGTGTGAACGTGAAGAGGCAGTTGTCCCGCACGTAGCATTGCAGCTTGTGGGTGTAGGGGATCTGCGCCTGCTCGAGGGCGGGGAGGTCGACGAAGACATCCTTTCCGTCGGTGGTGACGGTCATCTTCCCGACGTTGTACGGGTCGAGGTACTCGCCTGCATAGAGTGCGAATCGAGCGGGGTCCACATCGGGCGACGGAACGGTGGTGGGCGCGGGCAGTTCGACGAGCGTCTGGATGGCAGTGGCGAAGGAGTTCTGGAAGTACGCTCCATCGGTGTTGGCGAGGAATACGATGGCGAAGTCCCGCTCTGGAATCGTCTCGATTTCCGCGGAGAAGCCGGGAATGGCTCCATCGTGACCGACGATGCGAAGGGGGTAGTGGTTCGGGCCGAGATTGAATCCTTCGATCCGCATCAATCCGAATCCGTACCAGACCCGGTCGAGGTACATCCGGGTGTCGATCTGCTTGTCCTGCATCGCCTCGCGCTGCGCGCTGGAGAGGACGGCGTCGTCGCCGTGCAGCAGGAAGTCGGCGAACGCGAGCATGTCGTAGACCGAAGACCAGGCGAAGCCTGCGGGACGGCACCAGGCGCAATCGTAGTCCGAGGGGCCCGCCAGGGCCGGATCCGAGGTCTTTCCAGTCCAGTCGACGGTCTTGCCCGTGGCGTAATCGCCGTCCTTCAGCACGTCGTCGCCCAGGAAGAACGTGCGCTTCATGCCGAGCGGCTCGAACACGCGGGTGCGCATCAGCTCCCGGTAGGATGTGCCCGACAGGCGTTCCGCGATGAGCCCTGCCAGCATGTAGTTGGGGTTCGAGTAGTTGTAGAACCGGCCCGAAGGGGCCATCAGGTACATACCCTTGCTGAACTCGTCGCCGGTCAGGAAGTCGTTCAGCACCGAATCGCCTTGATCGGGCCAATCCGTCTGGACCAGATCGTACATCCCCGAGGCATGAGTGAGCAGGTGGCGCACGTGAATCGACGACGCCCACGTGGCGTCGAGGTCGAAGTGGAACTCCGGGACGTAGTCCGTGACGGGTGCGTCGAGGGAGACCTTGCTTTCGTCGACGAGCTGCAGGAGCGCAGCCGCGGTCATCATCTTGGTGGTGGAGCCGATGCGGAAGAGGGTGGTGGGGAGCACCGGGTCGGGCTTGTCCGGGTGCTTGACACCGAATCCGCGGGCGTAGGTGACCTTGCCTTTCTCGAGCACTGCGACGGCGACACCGGGGGAGCCGAGCTGGACGCGCTCGGCCTCGATGGCGGCCGTGAGGGCGGCGAACCGGGGATCGTCGGCATCGACCCCGGTGTCCGGGGCCGCCTCGGCTGCGGCCTCCGCTCCCGCGTCGGTCGGGTCCTGATCGACGCTGGCGTCGGCGGGCGGCACATTGGCGGGCGCGGTGTCGTCGTCATCGCTGCACCCCACGAAAGCGAGACAAGACAAGGCCGCAAGAGAGAAGAAGAAGGTTCTCATGCACGCGATGGTGACACGCAGAGACGTGTCCGACAACCAGCGGGCTGGACTGCGCCGTCGCGCAACGTGGGACACCGATTGCCGCGAGAGGAGATCGTCGGCATGCTGCGTCGATGCTGCTGTCCATCCTCGCCCTCGCCGCTGGCGCCGTCATGCTGTACTTCGGTGCGGAATGGCTCGTGCGCGGGTCGAGCGGCTTGGCGCGCGCCCTGGGGATCCCCGCCTTTGCCATCGGACTGACGGTCGTTGCCTACGGCACCTCCGCGCCGGAGCTGATTGTCGGCATCCTGGCGGCGTGGGAAGACCGCGGCGCGATCGCTCTTGGCAACGCGGTCGGCTCCAACATCGCCAACTTCGGACTGATCCTCGGTGCCACGGCGCTCATTCGTCCGACGCAAGTGCAAGGCGGTCTGTTGCGCCGGGAGATCCCGGCGCTGCTGCTGACAACCGCGGCCGTACCGGCGCTGCTGTTCGACGGAGTGATCGGCCGCCTCGAGGGTTCCATCCTGGTGGTCGGCGCGATCGCCTGGACCTGGCTGTCGTTGCGGAGTGGTCGAAGCGCCCAGATCGTGTCCGACGCGCGGGCACAAGAGCGTCGCTCGAAGCCCGCCGTGCTGGTCGCCATCGCGCTCGGAGGCCTCGTCGTCCTTCTGCTGGGCGGCAAGCTGCTCGTGGATGGCGCATCGAGCATCGCTCGCGCCTTTGGCTGGAGCGAGCGAATCATCGGCCTGACCATCGTCGCGGTCGGCACGTCGCTGCCGGAGCTGGCCACCTCGCTCATCGCTGCCTTCCGGAAAGAGTCGGCGCTTGCGGTCGGCAACGTGGTGGGGTCCAACCTCTTCAACGTGATGATGGTGCTGGGAGCGACCGCAGTCGTCCGACCGATACGTTCCTCGCTGCGGGATGGGGCTGTGGATCTGGTGGTGCTGGTGGTCATGACGCTGGCCGCGTCGGTGATGATGAGGACCGAGCGGCGTATCGGACGGCTGGAAGGCGGGCTTCTGGCTGCGGGCTACGTCGCATTCCTCGTGGCGCTGGCCGTTCTCCCCGCTGCGCCCTGACCGCAGTCGAGTCGACGGTGGAGGAGCGGACAGCTCACGGCCCCGGGGCGAGCGGGGATTCTCGCGACCTCGCGCGAAACGCACCGACTTCGGTGCGGTGATCCGGGCACCTGGTCGAGCGGCCGGCGAGCCGGATGACGACGGGGCACATCGCCGGTACCATCCCGGGCATGCGCAACGACCATGGGCGTGCAGGGGATGTCGTAGCGGTGCGTCGTCGTGTCACCTTCAAGGGTTCCCGGGGACCTGGTGCCACACCGACGTCCGGGGGAACCGTCGGACGCGGAGCTTGTCCGCAACACATCATGAGACACTCCCGCGTTCGGATCGGGGCGCTGCTCCCGTTGGCGCTGCTCCTGGCCTTCATGTGCATGCTCTCCTGCGGCACGGCGGAGCGGCCGCTCGCACCACGCTCGCAGACCTGGGCAGAGCTTCGGGCCGTGCGCGGCGAGGTGACCGTGGCCGGTCCGGGGGAATCCAAGCGGTCGCTGTATCCTCGGGAGCGGCTGGTGGACGGGGCGGAGATCGCGGTACCGCAAGACGGCTTGGCGTGGCTTCGGCGGGATAGCGGGGCGACGTTGCTGGTTCGGGGGCCGGGGAAGCTGACGCTGCGGCAGGACGCGTTGCTTGTCGATCAGGGGAGGCTCTTCATCGACTCGCCCGGAGACGCGGTGACGGCGATCGAGACGAAGCAGGGGATGCTGCACCTGGTTCGGGTGCGCGCGAGCCTGGACGTCGCTGCGCAGGGAACGACGGAGGCGTATGTCCTGGCGGGTGAGGTTCGCACGGATCGCGGAGGCCAGGCCGAGGCCGGGCAACGGCTGACGCTCAAGGGGACCGGGACCGCGGTGCAGGCGATCACGGCACCGATGGTTGCATGGGAGGACTGGACCGGGGGACTGGCGACCACCGATCGCTCCGCGTCCCCTCCCCCCTTCGGCGTGGGCACCGTCGGAGCACGGAGCCCGGGAGACAGAGGGGCACCGCGCTTCCCGCTCGCGATCCAGCGCATGGACGTGCGCGTGGCGATCGACGGGGACCTTGCGGTAACCGAGGTCGACGAGGTGTTCTTCAACCCGGCCTCGGACAAGGTCGAGGGGATCTACCAGTTCCGCACGCCGCAGGGCGCGACGATGTCTCGATTCGGCGTGGACCGCGACGGTGTGGTGGTTTGGGGGCGCGTCAAGGAGAAGGCCGCGGCGGCAGCGCAATACCAGGCGAACGTCTACCAGGGCTCGACCGAAGACCCTGCGTTGCTCGAGTGGGACGCACCGGGGGTGTACCGCGCGAGGCTCTACCCGATCGGACCTGGGGAGACGCGTCGCGTCGTGGTTCGTTACACCCAGTGGCTCGAGCGCAGCGGAAAGCGCGGGGAACGGCGTCACTACGTGTTCCCGATGGCCGCCGAGGGCAGCGAGGGATCGCTGCCGCACATCGAGTTCTTCGGAGCAACCTTCGATCTGCAGCGCGCCCTTGCGCGCGAAGTCCGCACCGGCATGCGCGGGGTCCACAAGAGCGGCGAGGTGGTCGTGCGTGCGCACGATCTCGTGCCGCGCTCGGACCTGTCGCTGGAGCTCTTCGACGAGGGTCGGAGCGCGACGCGCGTGTACCGCGCGCCGCATGTGCCGGACCTCGAGGTCCTTCCGCCGGACCAGCGCCAGGAGGCCAAGATCAAGGCGAGCGACGAGAAAGACTACGTCATGGTGCCGATCCGGGCCGTCGATGTCCCCAAGGTCCAGGGCGGGCTCGACCTCGTGATCGTCGTGGATGCCTCGGCCGCCACCGACGCCGCCTCGCTCGCGCTGTCGCGTGCCACGGTCGGCGCGCTGCTCGCGCACATGGGCGGCGATGATCGCGCGGTCGTGTGGGCGGGCGATGCAGGGCTCCGTCCGGTTGCCGCCGGATGGAACGGGTTCCGAAAGGTCGACGACGAGCTGCGTCGGGTCGCGGCGACCGGCCTGGCGAGCATCGAGCGGGGCGGAGCCACGGACCTGGGCGCGATGATTGCGCAGGCTGCGGGGCAGCTTCAGTCGAATCGGCGCGGCGCGGTGATCTACGTGGGCGACGGCAGGCCGACGGTCGGCGAGCTGGCGATCGCGGACCTGCGCGAGCGGCTGGGCAAGCTCGCTCGTCCGGTGCGCATCTTCGGGCTCGGCATCGGTGACGGCGCGGACCTTGGGATCCTGGAAGCGCTCGCGCGCGGCGGCTTTGCGGAGCGCGTCACCGACGGCGCCGGGGCAGCGCGCACGGCGTTGCGTTTGCTCGAGGTCGCCGAGCGTGCCGCCTGGCTCGGCGTGAAGATCGATCTGGGGACCACGGTCGAGCGCGTGTACCCGCGCGAGATGAGCACGTTGGTGTCCGACGAGACGGTGTTCGTGCTGGGGCGTCTCGCGGGGAAGATGCCGCAGCAGGTGACGGTCACGACGCCCGCGGGGCCGAAGACGGTGCGGCTCGATGCCAAGGGCATCGACGATCGGGGTGACCTTCGCGGCCGATGGGCTGCGGGTCGATTGCAGCAGATGCTCGACGAAGGGACCGGGCGTGCAGCGATCGTGGATCTCGGCGTGCGTTATGGGGTGATCACGCCGGTCACGTCGCTGTACGTACCGACGCGTCGGGAGATGAGCGAAGACGAGGTCAACGAGCTGGAGCGGCGCAAGCGTCGGGAACATTCGCGCCGCAGCGGGGAGTCGGACAAGGAGTATGCGACGGCGCCGCTGATCACGGTGGGAATGACGGGATGCCGCAAGAAGGAGAGCGCCAGCACGGAGGACTCGGAGCTCGTGGCTGCCGAAGCTGCGGACAACAAGGAAGGCGGCACGGGCACGCGCGCGAAGGGCGAGGAGGGTTCCATGGGGAAGCCCAAGGGGGGCGAGCCCGCCAAGCGCTACGCCGTCGGCGGTCCGAAGGACTCGCCCGATCCCCACGTGGCCCGCTCCGAAGCACTCCGAGAGGCGCAGGAGTTCGGGATGATCGGTCTGCTCAACACGGGGGCAGGAGGCGATCCGAACGCGCCCTCGGCACCGTGGGGGCGCGACGACTCGGTGGCGCTCCCGCAGAACGAGCCGAAGCCCGCGGCTGCTGCGCCGGCTGCGAAGAGTGACGGGAAGTCCTCCGGCTCCGCCGACGGTGACAAGACCGCTGATGCCTTCGGAGCCGGCGGGCTCGCGCTGTCGGGGATTGGCGAAGGTGGCGGCGGACGGGGCGAAGGGACGGGCCTCGGTGCCATCGGGACGATGGCCAAGGGTGCAGTCACCGGGACAGGAGCGGGGTTCGGGTCCGGGCACGGGCGGCTTGGTGGCTCGCACAAGAGCTCGGCTCCGGTGGTGCGCATGGGGGCGACGACGATGGCCGGGAGCGGTCTGCCGTCCGAGGTGGTCCAGCGCATCGTGCGCCAGAACTATGGCCGGTTCCGGCTCTGCTACGAGACGGGGCTGCGCAACAACCCGAACCTCCAGGGCCGGGTCCAGACCCGGTTCGTGATCGACAAGACCGGCACCGTGCGCCAGGCGGCCAATGGGGGCTCGGATCTCCCCGATTCCTCGGTCGTTCAGTGCGTGGTGCGCGCCTTCAACGGGCTGTCGTTCCCGCAGCCCGACTCCGGTGCAGACATCACGGTGGTGTATCCGATCATGTTCTCGCCCGGCGACGACGCGACGCCTCAGGAGCGCAAGGAGGACCTCGCCTCGCGTCCTGCGGAGCTCCTCGCGAAGCCGGCGCCGGTGAGGGTGGTCATTACGATCGACGGGTTGCCGCACGTGCGCGTCCCGTGCTCTGCCGCAGCTTCACTTCCGTTCCAGGAGCGGGTCACGCTCTGGCGCGAGCGGCTATCGGGCGTGGTTGGCAATCCGGTGGGAGTCGCCGGGGTCTACGCGACGGCGATTCGCAACTGCGAAGCGCCGACCTGGAGAGAGCGGGCGCGGCTGCTTTCGCTGATGCTCGACGTGCTTCCGACGGTGGCGAACCGGGTGGCGTTGTGGAGGACGTTTGCTCACACGCCGACGGTGGCGGACGCGCTGTACCGCGACATGCTCGCGCGGGTGCACACGCCGAACGACATGCGGGAGCTTCACAAGGCGCTCGGGCTGAAGGTGATCGACAAGGGCACGCTGGAGAAGCTGCTGCGTGACACGAAGGAACCGGCGGATCGCGTGGCGAAGCTGCGCAAGCTGACGGTGGAATGGCCCGACGACTTCGCGCTCGCGCTGGCCCTGCTCGACGCGTTGGAGGACGCGAAGGACGACGCGGGGGCGAGAGAGGCCGCGAGGAAGCTGCGATCGCGCGCGGATGTGGACGCGCACGTGCGCACGGAGCTTGGAGAGCTGTATCTGCGACTGGCGTCGCGCGCGCCGAACAAGGACCAGGCCGCGATGGACGAAGCAGAAGCGCGGCGGACCTTCGGCGAGATCGTGGAGTTCGCGCCCGAGGAGCCGATCGCCCGGCGGAGGCTCGGCGATCTGCTGCGCGCGCACGGGTGGTACGACGAGGCTCGCAGGCAGTACGAGACGCTGGCGAAGCTGTCGCCGGACGACACCAGCGTGCAGTTGCTGATCGCGGCGGCGTCCGAGGGGCTGGGCAAGCTCGAGGAGGCGGTGCGCTGGGCCGAGAAGGCGAGCGATGCCGGGGCACCGGGACAGCTCAAGGGGATGGCGCGCACCTCGCGCGCCATGGCGGCTGCGTTCCTCGCCTGGGGCCGGGACGCGGCCCGCAAGGAGAACAAGCAGGACGAGGTCGTCGCGCTGCGCGCACGGGCCGGAAGGCTCGCCGACAAGGACGAGACCACGAAGCCGGCAACCCGCGTGCTGCTCACCTGGTCGCATCCGGAGCTGCACCCGGTGCTGTGGACCAACACCCGCGGGGCGATGATGCCTGCCGACGACGGCGACGTCCTGCTGGGGATCTCCCAGGTGCTGCTCGCTCCGCAGCAACGGATTCAGGCCGAGATTCGCATGGAGCCCGAGGAGGCGGAGCACGCCGCGCGGCTCGGCTCGGAGGCCGTGCTCACGGTGGTCTTCCGGGAAGGCGAGGCCGACGAGAAGATCGTTCGTCTACCGATCAAGTTCACCCGGGGAGGCCCAGCCTCCATCAAGTACGCCATCGCCGACGGTGAGGTGAGGCAATGAACCCGCAGAAGCAAGCCCTGCTCTTCCGTCTCCGCAACGTCGGCTGGCTCGTGCTCGCCGCCGCCGCCGTCGTGGCAATCATCGCCTTCGTCCGCGTGCGCAAGGCCACACGCCCCCTCATCCCCACCGTCGCCGACCTCCAGCCGGTCCACGCCGGGGTCGTCGTGAGCGGCCACCCGGCCCGCGAAACTCGCCGCGTTCCCGACGGCAGCGTCGTGGAGACCGACGCAGACGGCCGCGCCCGCGTCCAGCTCGACGACGGGACGTCGCTGGTGGTTGCCGGCTCCACGAAGCTCACGATCTCCTCCGCGGGGATCCAGCTCGACAAGGGCAGGCTGTTTGCCAAGGGCGGCCCCTCGGCCCACACCGAGATCAACGTCGGCGGCGCCGTCGCGATCCTCACGGGCGCCAACGCAGCCATCTCACGAGGCGAGCAGAACGCAGCCGAGGGACGCATCTACGCGGCCGCGGGCGAGCTCACGCTGCGGGCCAACGGACGCGATGTCGTCGTGCACTCCGGGGAAGCCGCGGCCTTGACGGGCTCGGAGGTGAAGGTCGCGCCCGAGCGTGTGTTCAATGACTGGACCGGCGGTCTCGCCGCCCCGTGGGCCGCATCGGGTCGTCCCAACCGGGTGGTCGGTGAGCTGTGGGGACGCAACAGCCGCGCCGAGGTCGGCGAAGCCGGTTCGCCCCTCACCATTCGATCGCAAGAGGTCCAGGCCGACATCGTCGGAGAGACCGCCATGACCACGGTCAAGTCGTCGTTCTTCCACGCAGGCGCCGAGCCTGTCACCGGCGACTTCCGCATGGCGATCCCCCCCGGAGCCATCGTCGCGAGCTTCGCCACGGGCACCTCGAACCTCCTGCGGGAAGCGACCCTCGGTGTCGCATCCAGGGACACCTCCTCGTCCGGCTCACCCGGGCCCATGCTCGAATGGGCGGGCGAGGGATGGGTCCGGGGCTACATCCCCACCATCAACCCGGGTTCGCTCGTGCAGGTCGTCGTCCGGTACATCGAGTGGCTGCACCCGCAGCCCGCTCCCAACGGCTCCGACCTGGTGCTCCAGTACCGGCTGCCTCTCGTGGCGGCCGCGACTCCGCCGGTCATCGGCGAGTTCCTCGCGCGCATCGACACCACGCGCACCAGCCCGCGCGCCATCTCCGCCGGCCAGGGCGCCACGGTCACCTCGGGAGTCGTCGAGCTCCGCAAGTCCGACTTCCGCCCCTCTGCCGACCTCGTCGTCGAGCTCCAGATCCCCGCGTTCCTCACGCCTGCCCGCTCCTACGTCGCACCGGCCGACGACGGCGACGAGGCGGGAGACTTCCTGCTCGTTCGAGCGGAGGCGCCCCAGGCGAAGGCGGGGGACGGCGTGGCGATCGCGCTGGTGCTCGACGCGTCTTCCAGCATCGATCCCGGTCTGCTCGATGCGGAGCGGGCGTTCGTGGAAGCCGTGGTCGGCGCCCTCGGACCGCGCGATCAGGTGGTCGCGTTCGCGGCGAGCGACGCGCTGCGTGCGATCGGTCCCGACAAGATGGGGCCTGCCGACGAGGCACGACGCAAGGCGATCGTGGAAGGGCTTGCGAAGGTGCACCTCGCGGGGGCGACGGATCTCGGGCGCACGCTCGAAGGGGCGGCCGACGCGCTGAATCCCGCGGTAGCGGGCGGCATGGTGGTGTACGTGGGAGACGGTTGGCCGACGATGGGGGATCTGCGCGTGGACGAGATTCGCGCGCGTCTCGCGCGTCGGGCCTCGGGCATGCCGCGCGTCGGGGCCGTGGCCGCGGGGCCGGTGGCCAACCGCTTCGGGCTGACGGCGCTGGTGCGTGGATCGGGACCGATCCTCGAGATCGCGGATCGGGCCGATGCGGCGGCCAGCGCGACCGCGCTCATCGCGGAGGCGTTGCAGCCCGCGATCGCAGGCGCCGAGATCGTCCTCGGTCCCGACGTCGAGCAGGTCTACCCGTTGGGAGCGCGCGCGATCACCGCGGGGCACACGCTGTTCGCGGTGGGGCGTACGCGCGGCGACGTGCCTCGCGCGGTGACGCTGCGCTGGCGCGACGAGACCGGAGCGCGCGAGCAGAAGCTGGAGCTTACGCGCGAGAAGATCGTCAACGCCGACGACGTGAAGCGTCGGTGGGCCGCGGCTCGCGTGGAGGAGATCGCGTTGCAGGGAAGAGGCCGCGAGGCCGCTGCCGACGTCGCCCTGCGCATGGGTTTGCTCACGCCCTGGACCGCGTGGTGCTCCTCGCTCGACAAGGGGACCTACCGGCCTTCGCCCCTCGAGAGCCGGGTGCTCGACATCGCCGCCTCGAGCGACGCCGTCTTCTCCTCGGTGCTCGCAACGCCGTCTTCTTTCGGCTCCTCGCTGCTCGACGTGACCGACGAGGAGGTGGAGCCGTCCGAGCCGGAGGACAAGGGGCTGCTCGAGCTGTCCGTGAGCCTCGCGGCGCGCCGCGTGGTGAACGAAGCGATCGGCTCGATCCGATCCTGCCGGGACTCGCGCGCGGCGCTGCGTCCCGACCTGAGCGGGACCGTCAACATCCGCTTCGACCTGGAAGGCGACGGCAAGCCGGTCAACGTCAAGATCAGCGGGAGCTCGACGGTGCAGGACGAGGCGATGTACCGTTGCATCGCGCAGGTCGTAGAGGGGCTCCCGTTCCCGGTGACGGGGCTGCAGGCGAAGGTCGCCGTGTCGCACGACGTCGATCTCCTCGCCGGCAAGTCCGCGCAGCGCGTGAAGTGCTCGGAGACCTCGTCGCTCCCGCTCGCGCTGCGACGCGGGGTGTGGCTCGAGCGGCTTCGTGCGACCGCCCCTGCGGCGGTCTTCAACGGGGCCAAGCGCACGTGCGAGCTGCCGACGTGGACCGATCAGCGCGCGATGCTCGAGCTGATCCTGACGCGGGTGGTGAACGGCAGCGAACGGGTGGGCGTAGCGAACGCCCTGGAGCTGTCCGGGGAGAGCGAGGCGGCTGCCTTCCTGCGCCGGGAGGCGGTGCGCCGGGCTCGGACGCCCGAGGAGCTGCGTGCGGTGCGAGCGACGCTGCTTGCGTTCGAGAAGTACCCGCGCGTGGCCTACGAGAAGGAGTACGCGGCGGCGAACGACGACGCCGGGCGCATGAAGGTGGTGCGCAAGTACCTGAGCCTGGCGCCCCACGACATCCGCCTCCGCTTGCGTCTGCTCGCGCTGCTCGAAGAGAGCAAGGACAAGGCCGTGCTGCTGCAGGAGGTCTCCGCGATCCGTTCCGACCCCTTCGCCGATGCGCGGCTGCTCGCACAGTGCGCCGCGGCCCTGCGCCGCGCGGGAGAGGACGCCGAAGGGCGCAGGCTCTACGGAGAGATCGTCGAGCGCGCGCCGTCGGATCCCTGGGCTCGCGCTTTCACCGGTGATCGCCTTCGCAACGAGAAGCTCTTCGAGGATGCGATCAAGGTCTATGCGCCGCTCGAGCAGCAGGCCGAGGGCGAGCAGGCGATCGTGCTCCGCATGGCGTTGGCCTACGAAGGAGCGGGACGCGTGGATCTGGCGACTCGGATGTTGACTCGTCTCTCGCAGATGGGCGGACGCAGCGAGAGTCAGGAGCTGGGCAACCTCGCCGTGGATCTCGCGGCCGCGACCCTGGCCGAGCCGCGCACCGCGGAGCCTGCACAGGTCAAGGAGCTGCAGCGACGGTTGCTCGAGCTGCCCCTGCGCAAGGCGGGCACGTCGGTGCTGCTGAGGCTTCCGGCGTCGCTCGCTCCCCTCGAGATCGCGGCGATCCGCGGCCCCAAAGACGCGCGCGAAGAGCGCGGGCCCGACATCGCCGCGCGTGCGGTGGGAGTCTATCGCGTGGTGCTCGACGCGGGCGACGACGACTTCGTGCTGCGGATGGCTGCGAAGAAGGAGCTGCTCCCCTCCCCCGCGACACCCGTGAAGGTCATCGCAATCGTGTCGAAGGGAGCCGGCCTGGCACCGGTGATCAAGACCTTCGACGCGTCCCTTCCTGCGGATGGCAAGCCCCTGAAGCTCCAGTGGACCGACGGTTGGAAGCCCGTCGAAGGCTGACTCCGCGTCCGTACTCGTCCCGACACGCCGTTCTCTTGCTCCGCCGCGGTGCACCGTGCACTACTCTGGAGCGACATGACCACCAAGCTGAGAGTCGGAGTCCTGGGCGCCACCGGAATGGTCGGCCAGAGGTTCGTGTCCCTGCTCGCCGACCACCCGTGGTTCGAGCTGTCGGCCGTCGCCGCAAGCCCGTCGTCCGCGGGCAAGTCGTACGAGCAGGCGGTCAGCGGGCGCTGGGCGCAGGCCGGAGCAGTCCCCGGCAACGCCGCCCGTCTCGCCGTGCTCGACGCGTCCGACGTCGCGCGCGTGGCCGGTGAGGCGGACCTCGTGTTCTGCGCGGTGGACATGCCCAAGCGGGCCACAGCGGAGCTCGAGGAGCGGTACGCTCGCAACGAGACCCCGGTGGTGTCGAACAACTCGGCGCATCGTTGGACGCCGGACGTTCCGATGGTGGTGCCCGAGCTCAACGGCGATCACTTCGCGGTGATCGAGGCGCAGCGAAGGCGGCTGGGCACGCGTCGCGGGTTCATCGCGGTGAAGCCGAACTGCTCCATCCAGAGCTACGTTCCGGCGATTCACCCCTTGCGGCACTTCGTCCCGACGCGCCTCGCGGTGTGCACGTACCAGGCAATTTCCGGGGCCGGCAAGACGTTCGAGTCGTGGCCCGAGATGGTAGACAACGTCATCCCGTTCATCCAGGGCGAGGAAGAGAAGAGCGAGCAGGAGCCGTTGAAGGTCTGGGGGAAGGTCGCCGACGGCAAGATCGTCAACGCCGACAGGCCGCTCATCACGGCGCAGTGCATCCGCGTGCCCGCGAGCGACGGGCACATGGCGGCAGTCTTCGCGTCGTTCGAGCGCAAGCCCCCACGCGAAGAGATCCTCACGGCATGGCGCGACTTCACCGGCAAGCCGCAGGCGTTGAAGCTGCCGAGTGCGCCACAGCCGTTCCTGCACTACTTCGACGACGACGCCCGTCCCCAGACGAAGCTCGATCGGGATCTGGGTCACGGCATGGCGGTGAGCATCGGACGCCTGCGTCCCGACGCGATATTCGACTGGCGCTTCGTGGCGCTGTCGCACAACACGCTGCGCGGGGCGGCAGGGGGTGCGGTGCTGACTGCGGAGTTGCTGCGGGCCGAGGGGTATCTGGAAGCGAAGTGACGGGCGAGCGCTCGGTCTACTGCAGCCGGATATCGTCGATCAGCACCCCCACCATCGAGCACCCCGCCCCCATGTAGTCGTCTCCCTTCACGTACACGAACACGTCTTTGCCCGTCTCCGGAAGGTCGATCGTCACATCCTGCAGCTCTCCCATCGTGATTTTCGTTCCATCCACGTCCACCTGCGCGGGAGCCGCGCCCATCGGCACGCTGCCCGGATGGGTCTCGTTCGCCGTTTGCACGGCTGCCTCGAGCTGAAGAGGACCGTCGGTCAGCCAACCGAAGCAGGCGACATACTTGCGAGCGGCCATCACGAGCTTCTGCTCGTCGAGTGACCGCTGCAGGTGCAGCAGGACGAGCTTGCCTGCGGGCACTTGGAGCATGCGCTGCCCGTGTAGGGCGGGCACTCCGTAGGACTCCACCACGCTCCCCCCGAAGATGCCCGCGGCGGCCCCGCTTTCGAAGCCGTCCTGCGTAAGCACGCCGAAGTCCGCTTGCGTCTCGAGCCCCACCTCCGCGGGCGTGCCGATCCCCGCGAAGTCCATGCCCGTGAAGGTCGTCGTGAACGCGGTTCCGAGTGGCAGCACGTGCCGGGTCTCAAATGCAACCACGTAGCCGTTCATCACGATCGGCATCAGCGGGAGCGTGCCCCCACCGAGAACAGGCACCAGGAAGGCCTTGGCGTCCGCAGCCATGGGCTTGTCGAGCGCGAGCTTCACCCCATGCATCGGCTCGATGGCGGAGTCGGGGCCGACCGCCTTCGGCGTCCGCGCGTCGGGCCTCCCCATGAGAGCAACATTGCCCTCCGTCTGCGTCGAATAGTCGTCCGAGCAGTGCTTCGTGACCTGCCAGGCGGAAACCGACAAATCGAGGTGATTGTCGAAGTCGAAGTCCTGGAATCGGAACGTTGCCGGGCCGATGTTCGTCTCGTTGTCGCACATGGCGTGGGCCCAGGTCCTCTGCTTACCGAGCAGGAGCGTGCCGGACAGCTCCCAGGCAGCGGGGCCGGAACGCGTGAGCACCACCGGGGACGCACCTCCGGTCGTTCCCCAAATGCCTTCGATCGTGCTCTCCGTCGTCTTGGTGATCAGGAACGTGGCTGGCATGCACGGGCCCTGACACCACTGCGTCGTGCCTCCGTCGTCGGGCGTCACGGCGATCTCGAACGCCAGGCCTTGCAGGGCGGCAGGGCTCGCGTCTGCGCTCGAGTCGGGCGCAGGATCCACGCCACCGTGTCCGCCGAGCCCTGAGACCCCTGAGTCCCCGATGCCACCGGTTCCGGGTGCGCCGCCGGAGCCGTCGATGAGAGGGAGAGTCTCCGTGGAGCCTCCACAGGAAGCGATCAAGCCGGCAATGAACGTGACAAGCAAGACGGGCCGCAGCATTCGGTCAAGGTATCACGTACCGGGTATTCGAGGGAATCGGGGGTGGAACCGAGCGGGACTGCGTGGTTCGGACATGCGTGGTCAGCGTGCAGACTTGAGCGCACTGCACACACGCCGCCCCCGCATGCCATCGTTCTCGGCCGTCTTGCAGCGACTCCCCTTCCCCGCTACCCTTCGCTTTCCGGACTCGCTCACGGTCTCCACCTCGATGAGGTTCCCCATGCGCACGCTTCCTTCCTCGATCGTCGGCCTCGCCCTCCTCGCCCTCGTCGTGCCCGCCTGCTCCGGCGGCTCCGACTCTCCTTCGCAGCAGGAGCCGTTTTCCTCCGGGCCGAACCCCTTCACCGAGGACCAGGGCAACCCAGGCAAGGCGGACACCGAGTACTTCAATCCCAATGGCATCGAAGTCGAGGTCGACCTCGAGGCCGATGTCACTGCGTCCTCCGGAAGAATCTGGGACGCCCCCGCGGAGCTCGGCCAGTTCGCCCTCACCTACCTGCGCAAGCGCGGCCAGTTCTACCTCGAGTCCCTCGCTGAGGATTCCCTGTCCGACCGCCGCGTCGAGTGGCGCGTCAACGGCACCTGGATGACCGCCGAAGAAGCCCGCAAGCTGCCCAGCACCTCGGGGCTCAACCACTTCCGCCTCCGGGGCGTCAACGCCGTGCTCCTGCGATCCGCATCGCAGGGGGTCCAGGAAGGCACCGTGTTCACGGCCACGGTCCCCACCAGCCCGTACACGCTGATGACCGACGTCGCCTCTCGCTGCGCGGACTCCAACTCCCACATCACCCTCGACTCGTCGGTGTATTGGTATCTTTGGAATCCCGACAAGAGCGGTTGCGACGCGAAGACGCAGGACATGACCCTGACGGTCTCGAAGATGTTCCCCACGGGGAAGCTGACCTATCCGGAGTACGACCAGCTCATCGCGGACGGCAAGGTGACGGCGGTCGTGCTTTTCGGGCAGGTCGACGACGGGGAGGTCAAGGAGTCGGACTACGGGATGCAGGCCTACCACGAGATGGCGGGGTGGCTGGAGCAAGGGGGATACGAGGCCGTCGCCTCGGCACCGGTGGGCATGCGATACGCGAAGAAGATCGGACAGGTATCCATGGAGATCGACCTGTATTCTCCGCGGGACTTCGCCGGTCTCGGCGACTATGCGCACTTCGCCAACCTGGAGCGCGCCGTCTCCGAGCACGAGATCGTCGTCTATCGTGGCCACAGCATGCTCGGCGCGAGCGACTTCTGGTCCAGGCCCGACTACCCCGACTTCTATCAGATCTTCCTCTACGGCGGATGCCTTGGATACGAGTACTATATCCGCCCCATCGTCGAGAAGAAGAACGGCTGGGCCAAGCTCGACATGGTCTCCAGCGTCGTCGAGGTGTCCGTCATGGCCGACCCCGGCGGCGCCTTCCTCGCCAAGCTCGCCTGGTCCCTCGACCACGGCTACTCCGCCTCCTGGAAGGACCTGCTCGGCGCCATTCGCAACGACGTCGGCGACTCCACCTTCGGCGCCAGCGGCGTGCGCGACAACTGCTACTCTCCGTCCGGCTCCCTGTGCGGCGGCCCCACCGAGCCCACCGACAATCGCTGGGAGAACAAGACCTCCGCCGACATCCCGGACAACAACGCCACCGGCATCTCCAGCGTCATCGAGATCCCCGACAGCCTCGTCGCCTCTGCGCTCACCGTGGAGCTCGACGTCACCCACTCCTGGATCGGCGACCTGCAGATCACACTCGAGCACGAGGGCAAGAGCGCGATGGTCTGGGACTTCGCGGGCGGCAACGGGAGCGGGATCGCGCAGACCTTCACTCTGCCGGCATTTGCGGGAGCGGACGTGAAGGGTGCGTGGACCCTGCGGGTGGTGGACGGATCGCCGCAGGACACGGGGACGCTCAACACGTGGGCATTGGTCGCGACACCGTGAAATACTCTCGGCCTGAATCCACTGGATCCTATTCCCGCCCGCGAGTTTCCTTCGCGCTCATCGGACTCTGCGTCCCCTGCGCGGTGGTCGGTCCCGGCTGCGGCGGCCCCACGGACGAGACCGCGACCAACGTGTTCATCCGGCCCGACGCGGGCCCCGATGGGAGTCCGGACGCTGCCACGGATTCGGGCATGGATTCGGCGGCAGAAGCGGGCCACGACTCGGCCTCGGACACCGGAGGTCCGACGCTGTGCGCGCCGAAGACCTGTGCGCAGCTCGAAGCCACGTGCGGCACCGTGCCGGACGGGTGCGGAGACAAGCTCACCTGCGGGGACTGTCCTTCGGGGCAGACCTGCGGCGGCGACGGGCCGAACCGGTGCGGGACGAACGAATGCACACCCAAGAGCTGCGCGCAGCTGGGGGCGTCGTGCGGATGGGTATCCGACGGCTGCTCGCAGGCGATTAGCTGCGGCGGATGTCCGCCTCCACTGAGCTGCGGCGGGGGTGGGCAGGCGAACATGTGCGGATGCACTCCGAAGACCTGCCAGCAGCTCGGGGCTACGTGCGGCACCCTGCCGGATGGGTGCACCGGGACCGTGAGCTGCGGCACCTGCGCATCGGGGCAGACCTGCGGAGGCGGCGGGCCCAACGTGTGCGGAACCTCGGAGTGCTTCCCCAAGTCGTGCGCGCAGCTCGAGGCCTCGTGCGGAATCGCGTCCGACGGGTGCAGCGATGTCGTGCACTGCGGCGAGTGCAGCGCGCCGTCCCAGTGCGGCGGCGCGGGGGTCGCGAACCAGTGCGGGTGCACGCCGAAGACCTGCGCACAGCTCGGGGCATCATGCGGCGTCGTGGACAGCGGCTGCGGCGACATCACCTGTGGCACCTGCGCCGCTCCGGACACCTGCGGTGGGGCGGGAGTCCCGAACCAGTGCGGATGCTCCTGCGCAGTGCCCAACGCCACGACCACCTGCCACGCGGGCGTATGCAAGATCGAGAAGTGCGCTGACGGATTCGGCGATTGCGATTCGAAGGCCGACACGGGTTGCGAGGCGGAGTTCGCCACGAGCCCGGCACACTGCGGAGGCTGCGGCAACACGTGCAGCTATGCGAATGCCGCGGGGAGCTGCGCGAGCGGGGTGTGCAAGCTCGGCGCGTGCAGCGGCAGCTACGGCAACTGCGATGGGCAGGAGTCCAACGGGTGCGAGACGAATCTCGACACCAGCATGGGCAATTGTGGAGCCTGCGGCAGCTCCTGCAGCCTCGCCAATGCCGCGGAGAGCTGCGTGGGCGGAGCGTGCAAGCTAGGCGCGTGCAACGGCGGCTACGGCAAC
>CAYMUE010000097.1:0-1180 GCA_964393505.1 uncultured Polyangiaceae bacterium | reverse complement strand
GAGCTGCGTGGGCGGAGCGTGCAAGCTAGGCGCGTGCAACGGCGGCTACGGCAACTGCGATGGCAAGGACTCCACCGGGTGCGAGACGAATCTCAACACCAACCTGAGCCACTGTGGCGCGTGCGGCAGGACGTGCAGCGGGACTTGCGCCAACGGGCTGTGCGAGATCACCTCGGGCGAGGTCACGAGGAAGTGGCACCAGTCGTACGCCGGTTCCGGGGCCACCTGGGGGAGCAACCCCACCCTCGCGTACCAGGGCAACATGGAGTACTTCGTGGCCGGAGCCGGCGTGCTCAAGTCGGCCATCGGCGCGCCCGACCAGATGTTCACGGACCTCGCCGGCGCGACCGTTCTCGACATCTGGGTCTACATGTACTCGCCCCATTGGTACTACTACGCTGGCGGTACCGCTCGAATCGGTGTGCACAACAAGAGCACCAAACCGACCACCTTCCCCGGTATCGACAAGGACCTCTCCGTCGGCTTCGCCCGCGACGAGGGCAAGTGGGTCCGCCTGCCGGAAAGCTGGTACGCCTCCTTCAAGGCCGGCGTGTATCGCGGCATCACCCTGCACGCGAACGGCTCCACCGACATGCAGTACTACGGCTACATGGAAGGCGAGACGATCAAGTGGAAGTGGCACTACAGGAAGTGAAACGGGGTGTTCGCCCGAAGCGAACACCCCCTCACGCACGTTAGCCCGCGCGGCGCCTTCGGAGCATCGCCCCCAACGCCATCGCGAGGAATGCGACGGCCGACCAGGGACGACGCGGCCAGCGCTTCGGGGGTTTCCTGCAGCAACGCCTGCGCGGACTGCCTTTCGCGCGCGACGAGCTTGCCGGGCGAGCTCGAGTCGCTGGAGCACCCCGAGACCAGCCCAGCAGAAGGGGCGAGAACGCCGACCGCTGCCACTCCCAAACGCGTCCCGAATCGACGTCCCATGCCCATCCTCCTCACGGCGATCCATCGCTCCTGCATGCTTCGCTGGTCTCATCAACGCAGACGAGCCGGGACGCCGGCCGCGACGGGCAACGCTCGGGCCGTCGGTCGTGGGTGCCCCGCTCGGCTCCGGAATGCTATGGTTCTCCCATGAGAGCAACCACGCTGGCTTGGGGGCTGTTGGCTGGACTTTCGATCGCCGCGCTCATCGCTGCTTGCGACGCCAGTTCCTCGGAGGACT
>CAYMUE010000096.1:0-23473 GCA_964393505.1 uncultured Polyangiaceae bacterium | reverse complement strand
TACGAGACCTCGATCAAGCTCGTGCGAGGAGACAAGGGCGGCACGCTCAAGATCGAGCTGCAGAAGGAGCGTCACTGGGGCGGACCCGTCGCAGCCGGGCCGAAGGACAAGAAGGAACCGGCCGAGCCGACTCCCGCGGTCGTGGAGCCCACGCCCACCCCCGCCAAGACTGCAGCAAAGCCGCCGGCATCGGCGGCACCTAGGGACCGGATCAAGACCATCGACAAGAGCAACCCATGGAACTGATGAAAAGAATTCGACTCGTCCATTTGTTGTTGGTGGCAATCCTGGTGGGGGCATTTGCATCACATGCCCACGCTCAGGGTGCGCCGCCCGCGCCGGCAGGGGACACCGCCGCGGCCGCCAAGCCCGGCGACATGAAGGAGGAGGCCATCCAGCGCTACCAGCGCGGCATGGAGCTGTACGACGAGAAGGACTACCAGGCGGCTCTCACCGAGTTCCGCAAGGCCTACGAGCTGTCCCCGACCTACAAGCTGCTCTACAAGATCGGTCAGGTCTGCTACCGCCTGCAGGATTACGCCTGCGCCCTCAAGAACTTCGAGCAGTACCTCGTCGAAGGGACCGACCTCCCCGCCGAGCGACGCAAGGAAGTCATGGAGGAAGTCAACCTCCTGCGCAACCAGGTCGGCAAGCTCGATATCATCGTCAACGTCCCCGGCGCTGCCGTCACCGTCGATGACGTCGCCGTCGGCAACTCCCCCCTCGAGGGACCCATCTCCGTGAGCGTCGGCAAGCGCAAGATCGCTGCCTCGAAAACCGGCCGCGCTCCCACCAGCATGATTGTCGAAGTCGCCGGCGGCGAAACCAAGAAGGTCAACATCGACCTCCTCGTCCTCAAAGGCGAAACCCGCACCGTCATCACCGAAGTCCCCTCCAAATGGACCGTCTGGTCCTGGGTCGGCGTCGGCGCTGCCGGCGCCCTCGCCGCTGGCGCTACCGTCACCGGCCTGCTCGCCAACAAGGCCTCCGACGACCTCAAGGACATCAAGTTCGTCGGCACCGAGCCCAGCGACGAAGCCAAGGACAAGCAGTCCTCCGCCAAGAACCTCGCGCTCACTACCGACATCCTCGCGACCGCCGCGGTCGTGACCTTCGGCATGACCCTCGTCCTGACCTACGCCCGCCCGACGCCGGTTCCAACCTCCACGACGACCGAGAAGAAGGAAGCCAAGGCGTTCTCGATGCAGCCGCAGCTCGGCCTGGGCCACATCGGCCTGAGGGGGGAGTTCTGAAATGCGCACCGGCAATACCTGGATTCGTTCACTCGTCTCCCTCGGCTTGATCAGCGGCCTCGCCACCCTCGGCGGCTGCTCGCTGCTCACCGATTCCGACATCAAATCCTCGGGCATCACCGCCGCCTGCACGTCCGACGACGACTGCCACGCATCCACGTGCAGCATCCGCGCGGGCGACACCAAAGGCATCTGCGTTTCGAGCTGCGAAGTCGATTCCGACTGCCCCGCTCCCACCGTCTGCGCCAAGAAGACCTGTCAGAAGCCCCTGAAGGTCGGCGGCATCTGGGTCGGCATCACGACCTATCGCGAAGGTTGGACCCTCACCCATGACCAAGGCGTCAAGGCCGCCGCGTCTGACCTCGGCTACGTCCAGGTCACGACCGCCGAAGGCATGTTCGGCGATCCGATCGTCGCCGAGGTCGACAAGATGGTCGCCGCCGGCAACGAGCTCATCATCTTCAACTCGTTCGACCACCGCGACCAGGCCAAGACCCTCTCCGCCAAGTACCCGAACGTGAAGTTCCTCGTCTGCTCCGGCAGGCCGCAGTCCCCCAACCTCGGCGCCTACTTCGCCCACCTCGAGCAGGCCTGGTATGTCGCCGGCAAGATCTCCGCGGGCATCGTCGACGAGAACAAGCGCCTCGGCTTCATCGGCTCCTACATCACGCCCGAAGTCGTCCGCCACCTCAACGCCTGGATCCTCGGCGCCCGAAGCGTCGATCCCCAGATCCAGGTCGAGATCCGCTGGACCGGCTTCTGGTACGATTGGCACGCCGCTCCAACCTTCACCTACACCCCCAAGTTTGCTGGAACCGGCGCCGCAGAGCAGAAGCTCTTCGCCGAAGAGTACGCCACCGCACTCCTCATCGACGGCGGCGCCTCGGTCATCGGCCACCAGTCCGACAACCAGCGCCCGGGCGTCTACGTGGAGAGCAAGGCCGGTCCGATCTACAAGGCCGACGGCACCACGAAGCGCAACGTGTGGGTCATCGCCAACGACAACCAGTACGGTTGGCGCAACGAGCAGGATCCCAAGAACCCGGTCCCCTACAAGACGTCGATCGGCGCCGTATACTGGAACTGGACGCCGCTGTACACGCGCATGTTCGAGAACGTTCATCGCGATCAGTGGCAGGTCTACGACATCAATGAATCGATGGCACAGGACAAGGCAACGACCCTGATCGGCTTCGAGCCGAACACGGAGTCCCTCGCCGGCATCGACGACACGCAGGTCCAGCAGCTGCTGACCGCTCAGGCCAAGCTCGACTACCGCGAGATCTTCAAGGGCCCGATCCTGACGACCGACGCGAACCAGCGCGCCGACATCCCCGCTGGCGAATACATGAAGCCCACCCCGGCGGAATACGACAAGGAACTCCGCCAGATGTGCTGGTTCACCAAGGGCGTCGTCGAGAAGTCCGATCCCATGGATCCCTCCTCCACCGACGTCGATGCCAAGGTCCCCGTCGCCGGCTACTACTTCCCAACCGACGTGGACTCGATGTCCCCCCACACTCCGCCGTTCATCCTGATGTCCATCGGAGACGGCATCCCCCGCGGCGTCGCGTGGGACTGCGCCACCAACCAGATCCCCGAATGAACCCCGCCCCGCACGCAGGGGCTTGAACCTCCAAGCCCCTGCCGTGTTCGACTCCCACTGCCACCTCACCGACCTCGATGACCCCCTGGGCGACCTCCTGTCCGCCCAGTCGGCCGGCGTGCGCTCCGTGCTCACCTGCGGCTACGATCCCCCCTCCAATGCCGCCGTGATTGCCCTGCGCACGCGCGTCCCCGATCTCCCCATCGCCCTCGGCCTCCACCCCTGGTTCGCTCACCTGGACATCGCGCCGATCCTCGAGCTCATCGAACGCCAGCGCCCCGACGTCGTCGGCGAGCTCGGACTCGACCTGTGGGGCGACTCCCCGATTCCCTCGCTCGATCGGCAGATGCAGGTACTCGACGCGCAGCTCCAGCTTGCACGACGGCTCGATCTGCCGGTCACGGTCCACAGCCGCAAGGCGATCGAGGCGGTCCTATCCGCGCTGCGCAATCACCCGGGCGTGCGCGGCGCGCTACACGCGTACTCCGGGTCCTGGGAGCAGCTCCGTCCGTTCCTCGACGCGGGCTTCTATCTCGGCATCGGTGGCGCCATCACGCGCGATCGCGCCAAGCGCCTGCACCGTGTGGCCCGCGCAGCTCCTCTCGACAGAATCGTGGTGGAAACCGACTCGCCCGCGATCGGCATGGACATCGTCGAGCCCCCCCACGTCCGCCCCGCGCACCTTCCGCGCGTCGTGGAAGCCCTTGCGCGCTTGCGTGGGATGGACCCCTCGGAGCTCGCGGCGGTCACCGACGACAACGCTGCAAGGCTGTTCGGCGAGAAGGTGCGGGCGACGCCGCGCGTGCAGTAGTGGGAGAATCCGCCTACAAGCTGTACACGCTCACGTAGTCCACGTGAGCCTCGCGCGTAGTGGCGTAGACCACCACCGACCCCGACGACGAGAAGCCGAGCGTGCCGGTGGCCGTCGCAATCACCGAGGTCCCGGTCTCGTCGAGCACCGAGCAGGTGTGCGTGCTTCCGCTGCCCATGACGCGCAGCAGGTACACCTTCCCCACGCCTCCATCCAGGTTGGCGGATGCCACGTATCCGCTGCTGCCGCCCGTCGACTGGAGGACCATGTGCAACCCGACCTTGCCCTGGGTCCACTGCGTGTTCCTCCAGATCTCGCACGTGCGCGCCTGCCCCGTGGTGACGGCCGCCTTGATCCCCACGGCCCAGTCTCCCGCGACTGCAGCGCCGAACCTCACGCGAGCCTCGACGATGTTGTCGGGAGTGGGCGTGGAGTTCGGATCCTGGATCGATGCAGAGCCCGTGGAGGGCTGCAGCTTCAGCCATCCACATTCCCAGTCGTGCGTGCCGGTCAGGGTCCAGAGAGGCGCCTTCGGCTGCGCAGCAAACCCGTCGAAGAACAGCAGCGTGTTGCAGCTCGCCTTCGGGTCGCCCCCGCGCAAGCCGTCGCAATCCGGATCGATCGTGGCATCCACGCAGTTCTCTCCGCACGGGGCCGGGAACACGACAGGAGGTGTCTCATTGCACACCGGGCACGCCAGATCGCTACCGTTGCAGTCCTCGTCGATCCCGTTGCCACACTCCTCGGTCCCCGGAAGGACCTGGTTCGCACACATCTGCCCCCCATTCACGCACTGCAGAGTGCCTTCTTTGCACTGCCCGATCCCGCGAGTGGAGGGCACCCCCGTGTAGCACGGCGGCGTGGCCATCCCGTCGTCCACGACACCATTGCAGTCGTTGTCCTTGGTGTCGCACTTCTCGGAGGTCGGCTCCACCTCCCCGACGCACGCGCCCCAATGACCCGCGTTGTCACACGTCCGTACCCCCGCTACGCACTCCCCCTCGTCCGTCCCGCAATCCTGCTGCGCCCCCGTCACGCAATCACAGCCCTCGTCGATCGTCCCGTCACAGTCGTTGTCGATCGCGTCGCAAATCTCGACTCCCGGAACCACCTGTCCTTCGCACGATCCCCAAACCCCCGACGCGCACGTCGAGAGCCCTGCGTGACAGACCCCCGTGCCTTGCGTGGAGCTCGGCCCGTCGTAGCACGACTGCGTTTCGCCCGTGCTGCATCCACTCTCCACCGGAGAGTCCGCGACCACGTCGGCCGGCAGCACATCGGCGACAAGCTGATCGGGAGCCACGTCTGACACCGTGTCGGAAACTACGTCGACAACGCTCTCGGACACTGCATCGACAACGCTCTCGGTGACCACGTCGGCAACGAGCTCCGACACCGCATCCTCGGCAACCTCCGGGCCCGCGTCCGACACTGCGTCGGACTTCGCGTCGACCGAAGCATCCGACAGTGTGTCGGTGCCGGCATCCGACGGCGGTTGCGACTCGGCAGCGTGGAAAGCCTCGCCTCCGCAGTTCGCGCAGGCACACCCGGCAACCAGCAGGACTACGCTCCGGATACGCTTCATCGTTCCGTCATTGTACCCGCCCAGGAAGAGGACGTCACTGCGCAGAGGCCGGCTTCGACGCGGCGCGCCTGCGCCTGTCGATCGCGAGCAGGATCGCCGGCAGCACGATCACCGCTGTGGCGAGACAGGTGAACTCGCCAATCACGGCGACGATGCCGAAGGAGAACAGCGCCTGGTTCTTCGCGAGGAGCAGCGACGAGTAGCCGATAATCGTCGTCAGGGAGCACAACCCCACCGCACCGCCCGTCGATCGCACCGCCCCAATCACATCGCGACCACCGTCGAGCCTGTAGCGCCACATCACGTTCACCGCGTAGTCCACGCCAATCCCGAACGTGATCGGGAAACCGATGAAGTTCGCGAAGTTGATTCGGACGTCGAACAACATCGTGCACCAGATCAGCCACAGCACACCGACGAAGATCGAACCGACGATCAGCACGGTCTCCCGCGTGAACCGGAACGTGAGCAGGACGAGGACGAGCACGCCGGCCAGCGCGACCCAGGTCGCCCGGGGACCGTCGCGCCCCATCGACTCGGTCAGGTCCGCCGACAGGGGCGCAGACCCGGCAACTCTTGCCACGCGCCCCTCGGGAGTCGGAAAACGGCCCACGACGGAACGCAGCTTCCCGGCGAAGCTGATGAGCAGCTTGCCCTGCCAGGTGGCGCCCGTGGGCTTGGGGTACACGAGCACCGCTCGGTCCAGGGTGCCGTCGCGCTCCCGCATGGCGAGAACGAAGGTGGGTGGGAGCTGCGCCGGCGCGATCGGCCTCAGCGCCCCCTCGCCCAGCAGCCGATCCACCAGCTCTCGGCGATCCTTGGGGATCTTGGCGCGGATGTTGGGCGTGATGATCTCGCGCACGGCCTTGACCTGCTCGAGCTTGGCTTCCTGCTGCCCCGGCAGGACGTCTTCGACGGTGCGGACCGAGTCCACGAGCTGCATCAGGACCGGGTCGGTCTTCGCTTCCTCCCGGAGAGCCGTCGCGATCTTGCGCGTCTGATCGGCGTTGTCGGTCAGGATCACCACCGGGGTCAGATACCGCCCGAGCACCGCATCCATGCGCCGTCCCCAGTAGCCCTCGCCGGTCTGCCAGGTGTCGGAGCGTCGCATCTTGGAGAAGTCGGTCTCCATGCGATCGGGGCCGAAGGAGCGGCTGCCAAAGACGGCGAAGAGGGAGAAAGCAAGAGCGATGCCGAGGATGGGGGCGGGGAAGCGGTCCACGATCCTGGCGAGCTGGCCGGTGAGCGACCAGCCGTGGGGGGTGATGAGCTTGGGTCGGAGGGCGTCGGAGTGATCGAACCAGCGGAGCAGCGGCGGAATGAGCACGAAGGTCACGCCCCAGCACACGAGCATGCCGATGCCGCCGATGGCCCCGAACTGCCAGAAGCCGCGGAACTGCGTGATCAGCAGCGATCCGTAGGCGATTCCCGCGGCGGCTGCGGCCGTGATCGTGCCCACACGCGTGCCGTGCACGGCGATGGCGATCGCCTCCTCGACGGGGCATCCGTGCCGTCGTTCCTCGACGTAGCGCGCGACCAGGATGATGCCGAAGTTGATGCCGTTGCCGACGATGATGCTGCCGAGGAAGGCGGTATTGGAGTTGAGGTAATCGACTCCGGTGAAGCCTGCGATGGAGAAGGAGTAGGCGACGGAGATGAGCAGAGGGAGGACGATGATCGGGACGGCCTTCCACCACTGGTAGTAGGCGAGGAGCACGAGGATGACGAATCCGACGACGATGAGGCTGGAGAAGGTGAGGTCACCTTCGAGGGCAGAGAGCTCCTCGGTGCTGATGGCGGGGTCGCCGGCGAAGCCGATGCGCATGCCGGGGGCGTACTTCTCGGGTCCGCCGAGGGCCGCGACGTCGGATCGAACCCGATCGAGCAGGGCCTGGGAGCGCGCGATTCCGGTGGAGTAGCCGCCGATCTCGACGAGCATGATCGAGGCATGCTCCTTGGCGCTGGAGTAGCGGTCGTTGGGGAAGCGTTCGGAGGCGCCCTGCTTCTCCTTGTATCGCTTCTCGATGTCCGAGAAGTCGAGAGGAGGAGGCGGCTCGTCGTCGAAGTCCACCTCCGCAGCCTTGGCCGACTCGTAGTCGCGCCGCTCCTCGATGCGCTTGCGCACCGTCTCGAGATCGGCGAGCTCCGCATACAGGGGCGCGTGCTCCTCGACGAACTTCCTCTCCTCTGCGATGCCAGTGCGCACGCCGTTGACGAGATCCGGGGGATAGGCGCGTACGCGGGCGGCGAGATCATCGAGGAACTTCTCGCCGGCGGGGAGGTTGTCGGCGGTGACGGTGTCGACGACGATTCCGAGGGTATTGATGCCCGGGGTGCGTGCACGGAGCTCTTCGAGGGCGACGACGCTTGGGGCATGGGGGGGGAGCAGGCTCTCGAGGTCGCTGCGCAGGGTCATGTAGAGCCGCGCCGTGCGCCACACGGCGGGGACCGCCAGCAGCAGCGCGAGGATCCACAGGACGCGGCCGTAGCGAAGCACCCAGCGCACGTAGGCACGTGTGCGCGGCGAAGGCTGGATTTTCTCGGGTTCTGGAGACACGGGGTTGCGTGTGCTGTACTACTTCGGAACGGCGGCTGTCACGCCATCATCGCCCGGACGCGCTCGGCGATGAGCTGTGCAGCGGACTCGAGGGGAAGGATCTCCGCCTTCTTCGGGTCGCGCTCCGTGCGCGGCTTGAGCTCCACGCCGCCAGCAGCGAGCCCCTTGGCGCCCACGGTCACCCGCAATGGAATCCCGATGAGGTCCGCGTCCTTGAACTTCACCCCGGGGCGCTCGGGGCGATCGTCGAAGAGCACCTCGACCCCGCGCTCCTCGAGTCCGGCCACGAGCTTCTCGCAGGCCTCGGTGACCGCTGCGTCCTGCCCGAGCCCGACCACGATCACGTGGTAAGGCGCGATCGACATCGGCCACAAGATCCCGTCGGCGTCGTTGAACTGCTCGACCGTGGTGGCCACGAGCCGGGAGACGCCGATGCCGTAGCAGCCCATGATGATCGGCTTCTCGACGCCCTTCTCGTCGGAGAAGTTGGCGCGCATCTTCGCGCTGTAGTGCGTTCCGAGGATGAAGATGTGACCCGCTTCGATGCCGCGGTATACAGCGAGCCTTCCCTTCGCGCAGCGGGGGCAGGCATCGCCGGCCACGACGCTCCGCAGATCGGCGATCTGGGCGTCAAAGTCGCGCTTGAACTCGACATCGACGAGGTGGAAGTCGGTCTCATTGGCGCCGGTGATGGCGGCGTGGACGACGGCGGCATCGCGGTCGATGAGCACGCGTCCCTTGAATCCGACGGGTCCCGCGAAGCCGACCTTGGCGCCGGTGGCCTTGACGATCTGCTCTTCGGTGGCGAGGGCGACCTCGCCGACACCGAGGGCGCGGGCGAGCTTGATCTCGTTGATCTCGTGGTCACCGCGGACGACGGCGAGGACGACATCGTCTCCGGCAGCGTAGAGCAGGCTCTTGAGGAAGCGGTCGGGCGACGCCTTCAGGAAGGTGGAGACCTCTTCGATCGTGCCGGCGTTGGGGGTGGAGACTTTCGAGCAGGCGGGGGTCGGGGTCGTGGGCTCGGAGGCCGCGGGCTCGCGGCACTGGGCGACCTCGAGGTTGGCGGCATATCCGCACGCGTCGCAGGCGGCCAGGAAGTCCTCGCCGGACTGCACGAGCACCTGGAACTCGGCGCTGGTGGAGCCGCCCATGGATCCCGAGTCGGCCTGCACCATGCGGTAGTGCAGCTTCATCCGGTCGAAGACGCGCGTGTACGCCTGGCGCATCAGCTCGTAGCTCGCTGCCGCTCCCGCCTCGTCCACGTCGAAGGAGTACGCGTCCTTCATCACGAACTCGCGGCAGCGCAGCAGCCCGCCGCGAGGGCGAGGCTCGTCGCGGAACTTGTTCTGGATCTGGTACAGGTTCCGGGGCAGATCGCGATAGCTGCGGATCTCCCGACGCACCATGTCCGTGATAATCTCCTCGTGGGTGGGGCCGAGGTGATAGTCACCGCCCTTGCGATCGCGCAGGCGCAGCAGGTTGTCTCCGAACACGTCCCAGCGCCCGGTCTCGCGGAAGTAGTCCGACGGCAGCAGGGCGGGCATGAGGACTTCCTGGGCGCCGGCGCGGTCCATCTCCTCGCGCACGATGCGCTCGACCTTGTGCAGCACACGCAAGCCGAGGGGCAGGTACTCGTAGATGCCGGCACCGATGCGCCGGACGTAGCCGGCGCGGGTGAGCATGACGTGGCTGGCGTTGGTGGCGTCAGCGGGGGCTTCCTTGATCGTGGGAATGAAGGCTCTGGACCAGCGCATGGGCGCGCGGAGTAGCACAAAACCGGACGCCTGTCCCGAGGCGCCGATTTCCGCAACGTTGGTGGTATCCTCGGGGTCCGTGGGCCGACCGCCCGGGGCGGCCAAAGGAGGTTTCCGATGCGCCAGATCGTCGATCGAATCGCACGCGTCCCCAAGACCTGCACCTGGGAGCTCACGCTCCGGTGCAACCTGCACTGTGGCCACTGCGGCTCCCGCGCAGGACTCGCACGCGAGGGAGAAATGCCCCGCGAACGCATGCTCCAGGCGGTGGGCGAGCTGGCCGCCCTCGGCTGCGAGCGCGTCACCATGTCCGGCGGCGAGCCGACCATGTGCGAGTGGTGGCCCGAGCTTGCGTCGGAGGGCGCGCGCCTGGGCGTGCGCATGAACATGATCACCAACGCCGTGCGCGTGGGCCGCGACTTCGTTCGTCAGGCGAAGGATTCCGGGCTGCGCAACTTCGGCGTGAGCCTCGACGGCCTCGAGCAGGAGCATGACGCGCTGCGCGGGCGCAAGGGGCTGTACCGCAACGTGATGCAGTTGCTCGACGACTGTGCGGCGGAGAAGGTGTCGATCGGCGCGATCACGACGGTGACCAAGGGCAACTTCCGACAGCTCGAGGAGCTGCACGACGTCATCGCCGGGCGCGTGTTCGTATGGCAGCTGCAGATCGGTGCGGCCATGGGCAACATGCACGACCGTCAGGTGCAGATCCAGCCGGAGGATCTGCTCGAGATCGTGCCTGCCCTCGCGCGCATCGTGCAACGCGGGAAGGTGGACGTCCGCATCGCGGACAACGTGGGCTACTACGGCCCCTACGAGAAGATCCTGCGCGCATCGCGCAAGTCGCCCGACAAGTGCTGGGCCGGATGCTACGCGGGCGTGCGCCACATCGGCATCGAGGCCGACGGCGGCGTGAAGGGGTGTCTGTCGATCCAGTCCTCGCGCGCCACCGAGGGCAACCTGCAGAAGGAGTCCCTGCGCGACATCTGGGAGCGCCCGGGCGCCTTCGCCTACAACCGCAGCTTCCAGCTCGACGATCTCGCCGGGTTCTGCCGTACGTGCGTCCACGCCGAGGTCTGCCGAGGCGGGTGCCTGAGCATGCGCTCGTGCGAAGGCGGACGCGACAACCCCTTCTGCTACCACCGCGTCGCGACGCTCGCCGCGCAGGCCACCAAGCGCTCGAAGGCGAAGTACGTGCCGATGATGGTCGCCCCTGCCGCGCTGCTTGCAGCGGTCGGATGCGGTGGTGACGTCGAAGACGAAGAGGAGAACGTCGCCTACTACGGCATCCCGCCCGCACAGGACGCCGGGGACGCGGAGACCGGCTCCGACAAGGACGCGGCCGACACGCCGGACACGAACGTGGCGTACTACGGCGTGCCCGAAGACGCGCCCGACGACCCGCCGATCGCCGTCGACGCGTACGGTATCGCAACGGATGCGGCGTATGGCGTGGACGCGCCCGACGATCCGCCGATCGCCGTCGATGCGTACGGTATCGCGACGGATGCGGCGTATGGCGTGGACGCCCCCGACGACGACGCGAACGTGGACTACTACGGGATGGCGGACGACGCCGCGGCAGACACCGCGGAGTGGTACGGAATGCAGGAGCCGGACAAGCAGTAGGCAACCGTTGACCCCCGCCCGGCCCCGTCGCACAGCCGGGGCATGCACGACGATCCCTCCCGCGCACGCCGCCGCCCCCAGGTCACCGTCATCGGAAACTACGACGCCGGGCCCAAGGCCCAGGAGGCCGCAACACGCGTCGGCGAGCTGCTGGGACGCCTCGGCTGCACCGTGATCACCGGCGGCGGCGGGGGCATCATGCAGGCGGTCTGTCGTGGCGCGCGCTCGGCCGGCGCGCCCACCATCGGGATCCTGCCGGGCAACGACCTGCACGCCGGCAACGCCTGGCTCGACTTCGTGATCCCATCGGGGATCGGCTACGCGCGCAACATGACCAACGTGCTCGCCGCCGACCTCGTGATCAGCATCGGCGGAGCCTCGGGCACGCTCAACGAGATCGCCTTCGCCTGGATGCACGGCAAGCCGATCGTGGCGCTGAAGGGCTACGGTGGCTGGTCCGACGAGCTGGCAGGCAAGCCGGTGGACGAGCGCCGCAGCGACGTCGTCGGGCGTGCCGATTCGGTCGAGGCTCTGGAGGTCATGGTTCGGGAGCGTCTGGCCGCGCTGGGCCTGCCCCTGGCGGTGTCCTGATACGGTTCGTCTCACGAACCGTTTTGCCGCGTGCTCCTCAGCCGCCGGACGGAGCCTGCGAGGTCAGGTGCACGTGCCCGTCGGGCAGCACCTGCACCTCGAATACCCCACGGTTCCCCGTGTCCGCCGTCTCGAGCTTGTTCTGCCCCACCACCGTCCACGTGCTCTTGTTGCGCTTGGTCTTCGGATCCACCGCAACCGTCTCGATGGCCAGGCCCGCCGAGTCGCGCCCCTGAGGCAGCGGCAGCTTGATGACGAAGGGATCGCCCGCGGTGTTGACGGTGACCGACGGGCTCTCCTCGCCCATGCGGTACTGGGTGTCGGGCGTCTGCACGTGGATTTGGTAGACCTTGCCGAGCGCGCCGGTGGTGCCCTTGGCCTTCTTGTCCAACGAGAAGATCACGTTGCGGGGTTCGCTCAACGCCCCGCCCGGGATCCGAAGCTCGGCCCCGTCCGCGGTCCGGAACACCGCGCCGTCGAAGCCCACCGTCTGCGGCTCGCTCACATCGTTGTAGATCGCCTGCGGTCGCCCGCTTCCCGTGGGCTTCTTCGCGGTGGCCGCGGGCTCCGGGGCAGGAGCCGAGGCAGAGGCCGCCGGGGTCGCGGAGGCGGACGGCTCGGGCTTGGGCTCCTCCTTGACCGTGGGAGCCGGCTCGGGCGTTGTGGTCGGCGGCGGAGTCGGTGAGCCACCGCAGGCAGCGACCAGGAACAGAACCAACGGACTCGCAGCAAGAAGCCGATTCATCTCGATTCCTCCATACGGGGCTCCGGGCCCCGACTTGGACTGCTCGACTCGTTCATCATCCCCCGCCGGGGGCGAACCGTACGACGAGGCCCGCCTCCGATCCCTTCGGTACTGACCTCTGGATTAGGCTTGATCCTGCCCGCTTGGCAAGCCCGTTGAGACCCGGGCCTTCAGCTTCCAAGCCCCAACGCCCGTCGAATCCTCGCCTGCGGCTCCCGCGTGTCCGGCTCGAACACCTCGCCGGTGATCACCTCGTAGGCCGCGATGTATCGCTTCGCGGCCTCGATCCGAACCTCCTGCGGGATCTCCGGGACCGGCCCGTCCCCCGTGAACCCCGCCTGCGCCAGCCACCTCCGCACGTACTCCTTGTCGAACGACTCCGGCCGCTCCCCCTTCGCGAATCGCTCCCCGTAGGTCCCCGCGAACCAGAACCTCGACGAGTCCGGCGTGTGGATCTCGTCGATCACCACGATGCGACCGTCCGCCGTGCGCCCGAACTCGTACTTCGTGTCCACCAGGATCAAGCCGCGACGCTCGCACAGCTCCTGCCCGAAACGGAACAGGTCCATCGCCATCCTCGCCGCCGTGTCGAAGTCCTCCGCACCCATCCTCCCCATCGCGAGGATCTCCTCACGCGACGCCGACACGTCGTGATCCCCCTTCTCGGCCTTCGTGCTCGGCGTCAGGATCGGTGACGGCATCCGCTCGTTCTCCCGAAGCCCCTCGGGCAGCCGGTGCCCGCAAAACACCCGTTCCCCACGCGCGTAGTGCGTCCAGATGCTGGTCGAGGTCACACCTGTCACGTACGCGCGCACCACCATCTCCACCGGCAGCGGCTCGCACTCCATCACCTCGATCACGTTCGCATCCGGCACGCTCAGCAGATGGTTGGGCGCCACCGCGCGCGTGCGCTCGAACCACCACGCAGCGATCCGGTTGAGCACCTGTCCCTTGAACGGCAGGGTGCCAATCACCCGATCGAAGGCGCTGATCCGATCGGTCACCACGATGTACCGCCGGCCGTCGCCGACCGTGTAGTTGTCCCGGACCTTCCCCTCGTAGCGACGACCCAGCTCGAACGTCGTCTTCTCGAGCGTCATCCCCAGGGTGCTTCGAAGCACTTCTTCGCCCATGACCGAATCGTGCATGGGCCCGGCATAGCGAACGGACCGCACTGCGGCAACGGGCAGAGAGCCCCTCAGGCTTCGCTGGAGAAGGCGTCGGACTTGCGTGCTCTCGACCGGGTCAATCTGCGCAGGGGCAAGAGGACGGCTGCCAGCGCCAGCGTGATCCCGGAGAGGGGAGGACGGCGTCTGCCGCCCCTGCCCCTGACAACGCTGCAGTCCGACGAGCTGCTGCCACCCCCGCTGCACGACTCCGGTCCGCCGCTCGACGACGATCCCGAGCACGAATCGCCTCCTCCGCTCGAGGAGTCCCCGGAGCAGGACTCGCCTCCTCCGCTCGAAGAGTCCCCGGAGCAGGAGTCTCCTGAGCTCGACGACGAATCGCCGGAACACGAGGAGGGTTCGTCGCTGGACGAGTCCCCGGAGCACGAATCGCCCGAGGACTTCGACGACGAGTCGCCGGAACAGGAATCACCTGACCCCGAAGAGGAGCTCGAGGACGCGCATGAGGTGTCTGCATTGACCTCGACGTACACGCCGGAGCCGTTGTCGTAGGGGCCGTAGTCCTCTCCGTACTCGTCTTCGTAGTAGCCGCCGGCGCCCGGTTGACCCGTGCTGCTGCCCCAGCCTCCGCCCGGATTGCCGTGATCCCCGGAACCGCCCCAGCCCGCGTAGCCCCCGTAGCCCGTGCCTGCACCGCTGGAGCTCCCGCCGGAGCCGCCCGCGCCCGACGCCCCCGCATCGGATGAGCCCCCTTCGGCGCCGGCATCGCTCGCGCAGTCCGCATGCCAGGAGGCTGCGGTGAACAGCGGACCCAGAGGAGCTGAGCCGGACGCGCTCTCGACAGACTCCGCGGGCCGCGACTCCCAAGCCGCGATCCATCCGCTCCACCGCGTGACCCAGGCCTTGGCCGGAACCGCGCCCGAGAACGCAATCGCAAGATCGTCGGCCGTGACGCCGCACCGCAGGTCCGCCGGATTCGTTTCGTTACCCGAAACAACCTCCACGCACGGCGCGACCTCCGCGGAGGCGAGGTCACCGCGACCGCAAGCCGGCGCCACGCGCAACGCGCTGCTCTCGAGCGTCGCAAACCTCGTCAGGCACCCGGCAAATGAGTCGAGAGCATCTCCATACCCCGACGCTCGCTCGAGATACGCACCCGCCACCGACGGCACCAGCCCGGTGCCGCCGGGCAGCGGCGTGTGGAAGAACAGCGAAGTGTGGCTCGCAGCGTCGATCACCCAGGCCTTGCCCCCCTTCGCCTCCAGCAGCTCCTCGGAATCCCGCGCGTAGCTCGATGGCGGATCCGCATCGACATCCCATCGGAGCGATGAGGGCGCGACCGTGAGCGCCGGGAGCGAGGCCGGCACCGCCTTGCCCTCGGAGAGAACCCAAGCGTTGACCGCGACCCTCGCGGCTCCGGCGCGGGTCAACAGCAGCGGGACGACCGCCCCTCCGAGCGACGGACTCACGCGCACCGTCCGGGTCAGCGTCGCTCCAGGCACGGGCTCGAAGCGGATCAACGCGAAACGCTGCCCACCGACCTCGAGCTGCGCCAGCCACGCCGTCTGATCCGCCGACAGCGTCAAGCCGTGACCACCCGCCCACACCAGCAACTGCGCTAGCGAATGAAGAGTCACCGCGGGATCGGGCGCGAGCGTGTCGAGGTGCTGGTCAGACCCCACGACGTCCACCGTGCCCTTTGCCGGAGCAGGCGTCGCACTGCACGGAGGCGGACTCCCCGCAGGAGCGAGCACGCGCGGATGGGTGGCAGCGCGCAACGCCTCGAACCAGGCGTCGGAGGCCAGATCGACACGACCTCCAGGCGCCACGGGGAGGACCACGAACACCTCGTCGGCTCCGCCATACAGCCCGAGCTGCACCCACGTCGAGGACCTCTCGCCGAACGACGAGAACGCGACCCGCAGCTCCCGCACCTCGGTGGAATCCTGCGGTGCGGGGAATACGGCTGTCTGCGCCTGGACGGCACCGCTCGACAGCCAGGAGGCGCAAAGGAATCCGAGGCCGGCGAGCAGGTGGGGCGTGTGAGGACGCATGACCGCACGTGTTCGCAACCATCGTGCCCAAGGTGTTGCCGTTCGTTCGCGGTCCCCGGGCGGCCAAGGATGACGCTCCGTGCACGAGAAAACGCCTCGATTCGCGCAAACTGGACACTGCGCGGGGGGGAGGTGGAGAGGAGCGATCGAGAACGCGCGTTCTCAGCGCGGGTGGGTCGGAGACGAAGCACTCGTCCGGGGACCGGGCGCGTGGGCCGTCACCCCAGGCTCAACGACGAACCGCGGCGTAGAACGTGCCCTGCCGACGCTGCACGAGCAGCAACGCGTGGCCGTCCTCGGTCGCCTTCAGCACCTGCGCGGCGTCGGGACGCGTAGCGCCGTCGATCTGCAGTACGATGTCGCCCGGTCGCAGGCCGGCCCGATCGGCTGGGGATCCTGGGGTGATCGCGACGATCTGCGCGGCCGTGGGAGGGGGCTGCTCGGGGCGTTGGGGCGTGCCCGCGTAGACGTTCTGGATCGTCATGCCGAGGCCGGGCGCCGCAGGCGAGGACTGCTGCATCGGCAAGGGTGGGGGGGGACTCTCGGGACGCTCGGCCAGGGCGACATCGGTTGCGTAGCGCTTGCCCGCCCGGATGACCTCGAGTCGCACGGAGGCGCCGACGTCGTGGGCGAGCACCTCGCGCATGAGCTCGTGGGAGTCGCGCGCAGGCTTTCCGCCGATGGTGGCGATGATATCGCCGATCTGCAGGCGAGCGCGCTCCGCCGGACCTCCGGAGGCGACGTGGTTGATCAGCACGCCGGAGCCGGGGTTGAGGCGCAGCTCCGCGGCGATCTCGGGGGTGAGATCCTGCATCCCGACGCCGATCCACGCGCGCTTCACCCGCCCGTTGCGGAGCAGTTGATCGGCGACGCGACGAGCCATCTTCGAAGGGATCGCGAAGCCGATGCCCTGACCCCGCCCCACGATCATGTCGTTGATCCCGATCACCTGACCGTCGAGGTTCACCAACGGTCCCCCCGAGTTGCCCGGATTGATCGACGCGTCGGTCTGCAGATAATCCTCCACCGCGTTGGCGCCCAGCCCACCCCGCGACTTCGCGCTCAATACACCCATCGTCACCGTGTGACCGAGACCGAAGGGGGAGCCGATCGCCAGCACCCACTCGCCCACGCGCGCCGCGTCCGAATCCGCGAACTGCGCCGCCTGGAGACCCGTCGCCTGGATCTTGATCAACGCCAGATCCGCTCCGGGATCGCGTCCCACCAGCGTCGCAGGCAACATCCGACCGTCCTGCAGCCGCACGTTGATCGCCAACGCATCGTCGATCACATGGTTGTTCGTCAGGATGTGCCCGTCGCTCGACAGGATCACCCCGGACCCGAGCCCCCGCTTCACCGAGGCTTCGAACGACGGCACCCCTTTGTACCAGCGGATCACGCCGGAGTTGTCGTCGCGCACCGCCACGTCGATCTGCACCACGCTCGGACTCACCTTCGCCGCCACCGCCGACATGGCCCCCGCAATACGCCGAGCATCTGCGGCCGCCGTGGGATCCGGCGCGGCCGTCGCCCCAGGCGCCTGCGCCGCCGCACCCGCCGTCCAGGTGAACGCAGCCACCATCGAGCCTGCCAAGAGCGTGCGAACCTGCCTCGCCTTCGAGTTCACGTCTGCCTCCGGTGTGGGAATCCTCCGGTTGTACTTCGCAACGAGGCCCCGCGCCAACTTCACGCGCCCGCAGGCGGCCACCGCAGCGACGGCTCGGTATCGAGCCGCACGCTCATCAGGCACAGGCCGTGCGGCGGCGCGGTCACTCCGAGATCCGTGCGCTGTCCCGACGCCAGCGCGCGCTCGCACGCCCCGGCCCCAAGCCTCCCGCGCGCGACGTCCACCAGCGTCCCCACGATGATCCGCACCATGTTGTGCAGAAACGCCGTCCCCTGCACCTCCACGCGCACCAGCCGCCCGTCGGAGCCGTCCGTCTCCACGGTCACCGACGTCAGCGTCCGCTGCGTGTTCGTTCGCTCGTCGGCCGAGGAACGAAACGCGCGGAAGTCATGCGTGCCGAGGAGCGAAGCGGCCTCATCGCGCGCGAGGTCGAGATCGAGAGGATCCCCGATGCGCCAGGCCGTTCGGTCCACGAACGGATCGCGACAGCGATCGAGGAGCAGGTCGTAGCGGTAGCGCTTGCCGAGGGCGTGACGCCGCGGGTCGAAGCCTCGCTCGACCACGCCTGCGGATCGGATCGCGATGGACGCGGGGAGATGGCTCGACAGACCGAGGGCCCAGCCTCGCGGCGGGATCTCGCGCGACGGGTCAAAGGCCACGAGCTGCCCGCGGGCATGAACCCCGGCATCGGTGCGGCTGACGCCGCGCACGGCACGCACCGACGGGTCCATCGCGCGCGCCGCGTCGAGCAGCGTTCCCGCAACGGTGGTCCCGGATTCCTGCATCGCGAATCCGCAGTACGGGGCTCCGTCGTATGCCACGGTCAGCAGGATCGCGCCCGGCTCCGATGCTCCGCGCTCGCTCACGTCACATCCAGGTACCGGCCGCCCCGCACCAACGGCGCTCCGTCAAGATCCACATCGCAGTACGCCGAGGCGATCACCAGCTGCCCCGCCGCGTCCCACGCCGCGCCGGTCTCCGAGGCGAACGTTGCGCCCAACCCGAGGTGCAGCCCCGGCAGGTTCTGATCACTCAGGATCTCCCCGACCGGATCGCGCATTCCCACGTTGGTGCCGAGCACCACCAACCCCGCCCGATCGAGGTGATCGGCATGCATCAGCCACGAACGCACCTCGCGCTCGAGCGCCGCATCGGGGCTCGTGACCGACCGTACATACCCCCCCTCGAACACGAACCGCATCGGCTTGCTGCGCAGGAAACCTGCCCGCTCCCCGAACGACTCGCTCATCGACGCGTTGCACACGAAGACGCCGGTCACGTCGAGAGGCGTCGTCACCAGCTCGCCCGTGGGGAGGTTCTCCCACTTGCCAGGACGCACGATCCCGCTGTGCTCGATCCATCGGTGCGAGGCGTGACAGCGCACGGTCAGATCGGTTCCGTCACGACCCGTGGCGCGGAACGTGGAGCCGGGCCGCACGCGGGTCCGTACCGCGCGCGCCGCCGCCGCGATGCGGACCGGATCCGCGTTGAACCCCGATTCCCACGCACGCCGCGTCACGCCCACCATGTGGCCGTGCCGCAACCGATACCGCTCGGCCAGCGTGAGCACCTCGGCGCGCATCGTGCGCTCGAGCCTCTCGAAGCTCGCAAGAAACACGCTCGCCTGCGACGCAGCCAGCGCGCCGCGCATCGAGTCGGTCACGCGCACCACAGGGCGCGCGCCGAGATCCTCGAGCAACACCACCGTTGCACGTGCCGACACCTGCTCCGCCGCATCCACCAGCGCCGCCGTCAACCCAAGACGCGCCCGATCTGCGATGATCGTGAGCTGCTCGCCTCGCACCAACGAAAGCGCCTCCAGGATTCGCTTGGCCGCCGCAGCGAGCGAGAAGTCTACCATCGCCAGACGCCATGACGACGTTCTGCTCGCAACCGGGCCGGCGGAGACGCTCCGCGCAGGTCCTGCTGCCATCCGTGGCGCCGACCCATCCGCACGATCGGCTTCGTCTTCGCCGCGCAGGGCCGGATGGCTCCCGGTCTTGCCGAACGGCGAGGCACGACGCGGCCGATCCGAGCCTCCGCGCGGCGGATCACTTCCGCCCCCAGTCGACGGATCGATGGGAGGCTCCTCTGTGCGCGCGTTTCGGCGCAACGAGTAGGGTCCGGAATCGGGACGCTGCCGACCAGCATCGCCGCGCGCGGCATGCATCGACGGCAACGTCGGAGCACGAGAGGCGTCCACCGCGCGAATGGGGACGTCCGCGGTTCTCGACGAAGAGCCGTCGAGCGGCGGAGCGACGTGATCGCTGGTGCGCGATCTGCCGGGTCCACGGAGGGAAGGCACCGCAGGCGGCGTCTCCATGGAAGGCAAAGTCGCGGCCCTGTCGAGGGCGACGCGCGCGGTGGGCGGCGCCGTGTCATCCTCGCGCCGCTGGGGCTCGCGCCGGATCCGTAGCTCGGGTACCGTGGCCTTGCGATCGCGGGGCACACCCGAATCGTCAGGTCGATCCGAACCTCCGTTGTTTCCATCGCGTGAGGCCACCACGCCACCTCGAAGGAGACACTGTAGCAAACCGGATCGTGGCGCGGTAGCTGCGTGGAAGGCGCGTTGTGAGCGGTCCGAGGTTCGTCCGGACATTCGATGCGCACGACGCGGCCTCACGAGTCGGCACACCGGACTGGACTCCATCGGTGCACAGGTTTCGCGTTTCTCCAACACCCGCTCCCCAGACCGCTACAATGGGCTTCTCCCCTCGTCCCTCAACCGCACACGGGTCCTTCGTGGAACGCAGACAACACCGGGGCGCCGCCCCCGAAGACGCCAGGTTGTTCGGCTCTCGCCAACAACCCGTCCTGCGCTCCGCTGCCCAGGAAATCGTCTGGCTCCTCGATCGCGGCTACCGCATGGAACCCTGTGTCGAGTTCGTCGGCGGACACCACCAGCTCGAAGCCCGCCAGCGCCATGCCCTGTCCCGCTCCCTGTGCTCCACCGCCCAACGCTCCGACAGGTTGGGTCGCGCAATCCCCGCCGGTGCCCTTGCGGGCCGCACGCTGTCCGTCGACGGATTCAACATCGTGATCGCCGTCGAGGTCGCCCTGTCGAAGGGCATCCTCCTAGAGGGGATGGACGGCGGAGTGCGTGACATGGCAGGACTGCGCGGCAGCTACCGCCTCGTCCATGAGACTCTGGGCGCGATCGACGTCGTCGGCAGCGTGCTGGCAGAGCTGCGCGTGGACTCCACACGCTGGCTGCTCGACGCGCCGGTTTCGAACTCCGGGCGCCTGCGCGCGGCGATCCTCGAGCGCGCATCGCATTGGCCCTTCGCCTGCACCGTGGATCTCGTCCCCAATCCCGACCCGTTGCTGTACGGCATCGACGGTGTCGCCACCTGCGACGCCGCCATACTCGATCGCTGCCTCGGATGGTTCAACCTCGCGGGATACGCCGTGCGACAGCGCGTGCCCGACGCCTGGCGCGTGCCCATCGGCCCCGATCCCTCCGATGGCTCCCCCTGATCCGCGCACCGATCCGCTTGCGCCCCCGTTTCGCCCGCTGACCTCCCCGCCGCTGCCGCTCACCCCTGCAGTCGTCGATCCGCGCGACGCCGCGCCGCACGCTGCGGACTGGAGGTCCCCCATGGCAACCTGCTCCGCCAGAACAAGAAAGCACCTGACCGCTGTCGCCATTTCCCTCGTCGCGATCGTCGCGATTCGCTCCATGGCGTGTCACGCACTGCGTCCCCCCGCGGAGTCGGTGATGCGCGACGAAGACCGGAGCGACGTGCTGTCGCGTCGCGACTACCTGGTGGCGCGCGTGGCAGAGGACTTCGCGAGCGCGATGGCCGCGCCGGATCAGGGCTTCTTCCGCGGCGAGTGGGCACTGGGAACGCTGTCGATGACGAGCGCCGCGCTCTGCAACATCGCCTTCGCCTGGCCCGACACCCGCGCGCAGGCGCTGCAACAGCTCCCGCCGATCCTCGAAAAGGCGCTGCTCCCCTCGACCCGCGCCTTCGACACCGGCCAGTGGGGCACTGACGCCCTCGACACCCTCGGCTCCGATCAAGGCCACCTCGGCTACCTCGGTCACTTGAACCTGATGCTCGGGTGCTATCGCGTGTTGGGCGGAGACCACCGCTACGACGCACTGCACGACCGGATCTCCAGGGCGATGGTTCGTCGCATGAACCGATCACTCTCGGCCCACATGGAGACCTACCCCGGCGAGATCTACACGAGCGACAACGCGACCGCGGCGGCCTCGATCGCCGTGCACGCGCTCGCGAGTGGCGAGGATCACGGACCCGCGCTGCGCAGGTTCGTGCAGTACACCCGATCGCACTTGCTCGACGCTCGGACCGGGCTGGTGGTGTTCAAGGTCGGTGCTCAGGGACAACCACTCGGCACGCCTCGCGGGTGCGGAGTCGGGTGGAACGCGTTCTACCTGCCGTTCGTGGACCGCTCCTTCGCCTCCGAGCAGTGGGCCCGGCTGCGCGATCACATGGTGCGTCGCAGCCCGATCGGTCTGTGGGGCGTGCGGGAGTACCCCGCGGGCGTGTGGGGCTTGGGCGACGTCGACTCGGGCCCAATCCTCCTCGGGTTGAGCCCGTCGGCGACCGGGTTTGCACTGGCCGGAGCGCGGCGGGAGAACGACGTCGAGACCCTGGGACGGCTGATGCTGACCGCCGAGCTGGCGGGCACGACGTGGGTGGGGTTCGAGGGGACGCGGTATCTGGCTGCGCCGCTCGTGGGCGACGCGATCGTTCTCGCGATGCGGACGGCACGCGCCTGGGACGGACGCTACGTGTCCGACGAAGGGTGTCGCGCCGCCGGGAGGTGAGGGATCGGCGGCGGAGAAGCGGATCGACGTGGACCGCAACCGGTTCAGCCCCAGATGGAATCCAAAGGCCGAAGGAGGGTAAGGACATGGGCAGGTCGGTCGCGAACCTGGTCGACGAGCAGATCCTGCGCTGGAGGATCGAGAGGGCGCGCCAGGAGACCGAGACGCCCAGCGTCCGGAAGGCGCGCCTTTCGCCCGATGCGATCACGTTCAGCAACGCGCTGGGCAGCGGGGCGACAATCATCTCGCGCATGGTGGCCGGGCGGCTCGATCTGCCTCTGTACGGTCGAGAGGTGGTGACGCACATCGCGCAGAGCCAGCGGATCCAGGTAGACACGGTGGAGACGCTCGACGAGCGTGCGATGGGACGACTGGACGACTATCTGACCTCGCTGTGGCATGAGCGAGGGTTCGATCAGAACGACTACATCCGGGCCTTGAGCAAGACGGTGATGGCGATGTGGGCACATGGACGGTGCGTGTTTCACGGTCACGGTGCAGGGCACATCCTGCCGCGGAAGCACGTGCTGAAGGTGCGTCTGACGGCGCCGCTCGAGGTGCGGGTGGCGACGGTTGCGCAGCGCGACGGGCTGGAGCCTGCTGCCGCGCGCAAGAAGGTGGAGCAGGCGGATGTCGAGCGCGAGAAGTTCATTCGCAAGTACTTCCGTCTGCGGATCGACGATCCCCTCAACTACGATCTGGTGCTGAACACGGAGCACTTGTCGCCGGAGTTGTGCGCGGACGCGATTGCGGGGGCGTATCGGAGCCGCTTCGGAGTGTGAGCTTCGCTCGCGCGGCGGGCATCATCCTGCGGCCGGCTGCGTAACTCGCCGCCTTCGGCGGCTCAGGCATACTCGCCGGCCTCCGGACGACGCCGCGCCGCCCTCGCTCCGACTTGGTCGTCGTGAAGGTCGTCCCGGGGGGAGGCATAACGCGGGAGCAGGCAGGAGGCGGGAGACTGGAGCAGTCAGAACGCGGGGGGGGGCGGACGAAGCTCGATGGTGTTGACGGGACCGGCTCGGGATGGGAAGAGCAGGGCGTTCGCGCACGAGTGGCGGAACTGGCAGACGCACCGGATTTAGGTTCCGGCGCCGAAAGGCTTGCGGGTTCGACTCCCGCCTCGTGCACAACGCTGCGACTCCGAAAGAGGTCGAATACACCCTTTCGTCCTCCTTCCTCGAACCTCGGCACATCGCGAGGCGCCCTTGCCGCGCCTTCGAACGAGACCCCCGGCCCATCGGCCTCGAGCCTCCGCGGCCGAAGACCCGCGACCTACCCGCTTCCCGGGTCCCTGTCCGCGGCTTGCTGCGTGCGGTCGCGGGGGTGTGCCTGA
>CAYMUE010000095.1:15038-23744 GCA_964393505.1 uncultured Polyangiaceae bacterium | reverse complement strand
GGAGCACGGACGCGAGCGTGCTGGAGGTGCTGGCGGATCAGCACCCGCTCGCAGCCACGATCCTCGAGCAGCGTCAGCTCGCGAAGCTCAAGGGGACGTACATCGAAGCGCTTCCGCGGCTGGTGAACCCGTCCACGGGGCGGATCCACACCTCGTTCAACCAGAGCGTGGCTGCGACGGGACGGCTGTCGTCGAGCGATCCCAACCTGCAGAACATCCCGGTGCGCACGGAGATCGGCCGGTCGATCCGCGAGGCCTTCATTCCGGCCGAGGGGTTCGTGCTGCTGAGCGCCGACTACTCGCAGATCGAGCTGCGGGTGCTTGCCCATCTCGCGCACGACCCCACGCTGATCGGCGCGTTCCAGTCGGGCGAGGACATCCACGTGCGCACGGCGATGGAGGTGTTCGGCGTGACGGCCGAGGGGGTGACCGACGAGATGCGTCGGCGGGCGAAGACGATCAACTTCGGCGTCATTTACGGCATGGGCGAGGTGGCGTTGGCGAAGCGTCTCGGCATCTCGCGCGAGGAGGCGGCGTCGTTCATCGATGCGTACTTCAAGCGCTACGATCACGTGAAGCGGTTCATGGACGAGACGGTGGAGCGAGCGAGGGCAGGGGAGGCGGTGCGGACGCTGCTGGGCCGCAGGCGCTATCTTCGGGACCTGCACAGCGCGAACCGTCAGCTCCGCGCCCAGGCCGAACGGATCGCGGGGAACACGCCGATCCAAGGGAGCGCGGCGGACATCCTGAAGCTCGCGATGGTGAAGCTGGCGGAGCCCGTGGTCGCGGGCGCGCGCATGATCCTCACGGTACACGACGAGCTGGTGTTCGAGGTGCCGCAGCCCCTCGCGAAGGAAGCGGGGGAGAAGATCCGCGTGGCGATGGAGGGGGTGGTGAAGCTCGAGGTGCCGTTGACGGTCGACGTGGGCATCGGGAGCAACTGGGCCGAGGCGCATTGACGGGGTGAGGGAGCTCCTCGGGCGGCTACTTCACGGACACGTTCCAGGTGACACCCGACTCGCCGGGCTGGATGTGGATCACGAGCCGCTTCCAGCGTGCGTTGCCGGAGCGGGCGTCGTCGGAGATGAGCTGCGCGACGGCGTCCATCAGCGGGCGCGTGATGTCGAGCGCCTCGAGCTCGCCGGCGCGCGTGAGCGCGATGAGCTGCGCGCAGAAGCGGAGCCGATCGTCACGAACCTGCACGTCGATGATGAGGAGCGACTTGAGGAACGCATCGCGAAGCGCAGCGCTGGAGGCCGCGAAGGCTTCGCCGGCGACGGCAGCGACCAGGGGACGGGCCGGCTCGCGCAGCTCGCGCGAGTCGCGCGTGGAACGACGGGATTCGGGGCTCGAGACGGGAGCCCGGCTTTCGGGCGACACCGGGGGCGGCGCGGCCGATCGTCGCTCCGCACGCACCGGTTCGCTGGGCGGGACCTGCCGGGAGATCGACGCGTCGAGGCGCGACGCGACATTCCACACCGGAGTGCGCGAGCGTGCAGGGATGCCCGTGACCGGCGAGCCCGAGGTGGCAACGGGAGGCGGAAGCATGCTCATCATGGGCGGCGCCTCGGGGAGAGGGCCGCGCGACGAACTAGCGGCGGGGATGCCGGCTCCCGAACTGCCCGGCTTCCCCCGGAACAAGGCGTAGTACGTCGTCCGGCCGTCGCCGTGGTCCTCGTGAATCCCTTCAGCGCCCGAGAGCCACGCGCACACCCGCGCGATCTGGACCGCGTCCTCCTCGAGCGCGATCGGCGGGTGCTCGTCGGTCAACGTAGTGATTCCGAGTCGACGCCCCTCGATGAACACGGCGTCGAGAGGGGATGCGGTGACACGGCCGCGTTCGACCATCCACCACCAACGCCACACGCCGACGTCGTGGAAGAAGACGCCGATGAGCTCTGCACGCGCCTCGAAGGCGACGGTGCCGTGGCGGATGAAGCGGAGGGAGCGCAGCTCCTGGTCGAGGCGAGGTTCGTCACCCGGAGCGATCCACGGAGCGATGGCCTCGCCGACCCGGTCGAGCGCTGCGGCGTGACGGTTGAGGAATTCCTGCAGAGCCGGGTCGGAGATCATCGGATTGCCGAGTGTAAGCGAAGCCCACCGTGGAGGAAAGCAGGGGGCGCGTTCGCCATTGTCAATGTCGCCAGCCACTGCGACCATGCCCCCATGGCTCGTTGGATCCCAAGGAATCGCACGACCGCTCTGATCGTCGCCATGGCCATTGCCGCGCCGCTGCTGATCGCCGGCTGCTGCTGCTGCAAGACCAAGGAGATGCCCAGCGCCACGGCCGCGTGCCGCTCGATGATGAACTCGAAGTCGTGCAAGGCGTGCTGCACCGCGCGCGGTGCGAACGGCAACGCGTACGGTTTCGGCACCGGTTGCCAGTGCTACGAAGTGTCGTTTTAGCGGAGATACAGGGGGCCGCGCCCCGGCCCGAGGACCGGAGCGCGCAACAGGGGGCGCAGGGTCAGTTGCCCGTGCCGGGCAGCGTCGCGTTCGCCAGCCAACTGAAGCCGTCGAGGATCGCCAGCGAGTCGAAGCTGGTGTCGCCGACATCCCACAGCGCGATGCGCAGCTCGACGATCTCGCCGGGGATCACGTTGCCGGCCGTGGTGAGCCAGAACGTCCCGCCGCCGATGAGGCAGGAGCCGGACTTCTCGAAGCCGGTGCCGGCGAGCTGGCTGATGCCGAGGGAGCACGAGGTGGCGCTGACATCGGTGTCCCAGCAGCCCGGGTTGGCGGCCTGCGTCTCGCAAACCGAGAACAGGTCGGTGCCCTTGGCGATGTTGATCCCGATAGGCCACTTCGAGTTGCCGGAAGTGTAGGTCATCAGGTTCTTGTCAACCGGGTTGGTGATGGGGGAGGGGGTCCCGCTGGGGGTGTCGACGAGGGCGACGAACTGGTCGTTGAAGCTCGAGCAGACGTACTCGGGGTACTCGGCCGACATGAAGTAGGAGTTGAACGAGAACGCGCGGGCGTTGGTCGGTGCCCTCATGCGCAGCACGAGCATCACGGAGTCGTTGGCCGTGGGCGAGTCGGTGACGTCGCAGTTGGGGGAGTTCGGCAGGCCGTTGGCCGGCTTGAGCGGAAGGTTCGGCGTCGCGTACCAGTCCTTGATGCAGTAGGGCTGGGTGCAGGTGGAGATGTTCACGCTGCTGGACGGGTTGTGGGAAGTAGTGACGTTGGTGCCGGAGGGAGCGCCGCCGTTCGGTCCGGGCGTGGTCTGCGTGGCGTCGGCTGCGATGCCGGTCGAGAACACAGCGACCTTCTGACCTTCGATGACCGACGGGGCGATGCTGCCGAAGGAGGAGCGGATGGATCGCGCGCGGGCGTCGCCCAGCGCGGTTCCGTCGGCGCGCATGATCTGCGCGCTGATGAGGCCCCAGGTCTTGTCCTTCTTGAGCGCCGGGGTCTCCGTGGTGCTGCGGCAGATGCCCATCGCCTTGGCGTAGTCCGTCGCGGCCGCGGAGTCGGAGGCAAGGCCCGTGTCGCAGGCGACCGTGTCCTCGACGTCGAACATGTCGGTCTTGCCGTTGCAGTTGTCGTCGATGCCGTTGCCCTTCACCTCGATCGCGCCGGGGTTGACCTTGGCGGGCTCGGCGCCGCAGGTGCCGGCCTTGTCACAGCAGTCGCCCTCGCTTGCCAGCCAGCCGTCGCCGTCGCAGTCGGTGGTGGTCGAGTCGCAGGCCACGCAGGCGCCCGCGGTGCAGGTGGAGCCGGCGGCGCAGACTTTGCCGCAGGAGCCGCAGTTGGCCTCATCGGTCTGCATGTCGACGCAGAGGTTGTTGCACTTGGTGAGGCCGGCGGAGCAGCCACCGGTGCAAGCGCCGGCGGAGCAGACCTGGTCGGAAGCGCAGGCGGTGCCGCAGGCGCCGCAGTTGGCGGGGTCGAGCTGCGTGTTGACGCAGGTGGTGCCGCACTTGGTGGTCCCGCCGACGCAGGTGAGGGAGCAGGTGCCAGCGGCACAGACTTCGCCGTTCTGGCAGGCGACGCCGCAGCCGCCGCAGTTGGAGGAATCGATGTCGGTGTTGACGCAGGCGGTGCCGCACTGGGTGGTGCCGCCGCCGCAGGTGATTCCGCAGGTGCCGCCGGAGCAGACTTCGCCGACCGCGCAGGCGTGGGCGCACGAGCCGCAGTTGGCCGGGTCGCTGGAGACCAGCACGCAAGCGTTGCCGCACTGGGTGGTGCCGCCGCCGCAGGTGAAGCCGCACGTGCCCGAAGAGCACACCTCACCGGCTGCGCAGGCGTGGTTGCACGATCCGCAGTTCGACGGGTCGATGTTCTTGTTGACGCAGACGGTGCCGCACAGCTCGGTGCCGCCGCCGCACGACAGGCCGCACTGGCCGCCGGAGCACACCTGTCCGGCAGCGCAAGCGTTGCTGCAGGAGCCGCAGTTGGCAGGATCGCTGGAGAGAAGCACGCAGGAGTTGCCGCACTTGGTGGTGCCGCCGCCGCAAGTCAGGCCGCAAGTGCCCGCGGAGCAGACCTGTCCGGCCGGGCACACGGTTCCGCAGTCGCCGCAGTTGGCCGGATCGTTGTTGGTATCCACGCAGGAGGCGCCGCACTTCTCGGTGCCGCCGCCGCACGAGAGGCTGCAGGTTCCGTTGGAGCAGACCTGGCCGGCGGCGCATGCTTGATTGCAGTCGCCGCAGTTGGCCGGATCGGAGGAGACGCTGACGCAGGCGTTACCGCACTTCTTGGTGCCGCCGGCGCAGTTGATGCCGCACGCGCCAGCCGCGCACACCTCGCCGGCCCCGCAAGCCTTGTCGCAGGCGCCGCAGTTGGTCGGGTCGTTGTCGGTGTCCACGCAGGCGGTGCCGCACTTGGTGGTGCCGCCCGCGCAGGTCATGCCGCAGGTGCCCGAAGCGCACACCTCGCCGGCCCCGCAGGCCTTGTCGCAGGTGCCGCAGTTGGCCGGGTCGTTGTCGGTGTCCACGCACGCGTCGCCGCACTTGGTCGTGCCACCCGAGCAGGAAATCCCGCACTTGCCCGCGGAGCACAGCTCCCCGTCCTTGCACTTGGTGCCGCACCCGCCGCAGTTGTTCGGATCGATCTGCGTGTTCGCGCAGGTGTCGCCGCACTGCACCGTGCCGCCGGAACAGGTGCTCCCGCACTTGCCGCTGGAGCAATACTCCCCGGTCCCGCACTTGCTCGCGCACTTGCCGCAGTTGTTCGGATCGTAGCGCGTGTCCACGCACGTCCCGTTGCACAGCTGCTGATTCGACGGGCACGCCGACGCGTCCTTGCCGCCCGTTCCACCGTCCGTGGTCGCGCCACCCGAGCCGCCCGTACCGGGCTGAATCGGCTCGCCCGAATCCTCCGTGCCGCACCCGGCCCAACCGGCTGCCAGAACCAAAGCGAGAGACCCCAGCAAGCTGGTGCAAGTGAAACGCCCGGCAAACAACGAAAGCTTCATCTCAATCCTCCTTCGGGAAGCGAAGACACGGCCCCCGCGCCTCGCATCGAGGCTCGGGGATCCACCGTCCCAGTGACCCGTCGCGCGCAGACTACTCCGGACCCGACCTCGGGTCACCCCCCAACATTGCTGCCCATTTCGTTCACCGGATCTCACAGGTGCGATGGTTGGCGCTCCGACGCGCTTGCGGCTACGTTCACCTGTCGGAGGTTCGCATGCGACGGTGGACATCGATCTCTGTGCTCACGGTTTCGACTTCTCTCTCGGTCGCATCCTGCGGGTCGAACTCGGAAGACGACTCGTGGGCGGGACCGACGGGCAAGGACGCCGGCGCGGGTGGAACGAGTCCGGATGGAGGGGCCGACTCCTCCGCAGCGGGGCAGGGGGGAGCGCAGCAAACCGGCGGCTCTGCCGGGACTGCCGGTGCGGTCGGCTGCGCGACCGGCGACGAGCAGTGCGTGAGTGGCGTGCACCAGGTCTGCCAGTCCGGCGCGTTCGTGGATGCGCCGTGCGGGACAGGGACGTCGTGTGACAGCAAGTCCGGCGAATGCGTCGCGTGCCTGTGCACCCCAGGTGCTGCCGGGGATTGCGCCGATGGCACCACTCTCAGCTTCTGCCGCGCCGACTGCATGGGATGGGAGCCCACGCCGTGCGGCTCGTTCCAGGTGTGCACGACCGGGGCGTGTATCGACCAGATCTGCGTTCCCGGCACCAAGGGATGCGCCGACAGCAAGACCTGGCAGCTCTGCAATGCCGACGGCACCGCCTACGAGCCTGGCGGCACGTGCACCGAGAAGGAGTCCTGCGAGTCCATCTCCGGGTGCGTCTCGCTCTGCGCCGCTGCCGCCAAGCAGCCCAGCTCCGTCGGGTGCTCGTTCTTCGCCCTCAACATGGACAACTTCAACGAGGCGAACCAGGACGCTGTCGTCGTCGGCAATACCAGCCCCACACTCACTGCCGTCGTCGACTTCCTTGCCTCCCCCGGCGGCGTCGAGACCGCGCTCGAGTCGGGCGCGCAGATCCCTCCTCTCGGCCAGCACACGTTCTGGATCCCCAACGGCACCGCCGACGTGATCGAGAGCGTGTCCCTGCTGCGCAAGGGAGGTTCCTTCCGCGTGCGCAGCGACATTCCTGTGATCGCCTATCAACACTCGCCGGTCCAGGCTCAGGCAACCAACGACGCGTCGTGCCTCATTCCCGAGTCGAGCCTCGGGAATCGCTACATCGTCGCAGCGTACACCGATGCTCTCGGCGCTCACCCGTCGTACTTCAACGTCGTGGCGGCCCAGGACAACACCACGGTCACCTTCACCGTCCCGGTGGCCACCCAGGCGGGCACCGGAGTGCCTGCCCTCCAGGCAGGTGGCTCCTCCTCCGTCGTGATGAATCGTTACGACACCCTGCAGGTCGTGGCCCCGTCGTCCGACGTCACCGGCACCGAGATCGTCTCGACCGCGCCGGTCGCAGTGTTCGGCGCAGTGGAGTGCGCCCAGGTCCCAGCAGGCTACACCTACTGCGATCACCTCGAGGAGCAGTCGATCCCGGTGCGCAACTGGGGGCGCAAGTACGTGGCCGCCCACGCGCCGAAGCGCAGCGGGTCGGAGCGGTACTACTGGCGGGTGTTGGGGCAGACCGACGCCACGACGATCACTTCTGACCCACCGCAGACGGGGTTTCCGATCACGCTTTCCAGCGGGCAGTTCCACGAGTTCTGGACCCAGGAGAGCTTCATGCTCGAGGGCGACAAGCCCTTCGCCGCGTTCCAGTACGTCAGCGGGCAGAACGCCTTCGGCGCAGGCACGGGCGACCCTGCCATGATCACCGCCATCCCCGTGGAGCAGTTCCTCAAGAGCTACGTGATCCTCACGCCTACAGGCTACTCCCAGGACTACGTCCAGATCGTTCGTACGTCGAACGAACAGGTCCTGGTGGACGGCGCGGCAGTCCCCGACTCGGAGTACTACTCCGTCGGAGGCTACACCGTTGCGGACCACGTGGTCGCCGCAGGAGCACACGTCCTCACGAGCACCGGAGCCTTCGGGATCGTAGGGGTGGGGTACACCAACGTGACGTCGTATGGTTACCCAGGGGGGTTCGCGCTCAAGGATCTGACGCCCTGAGGGACCGGGACATCATTCCGCCCGCGCGGGCCCCTTCTGCAATCGGACGCGAAGCCGTTGCCAGGTCTCCCTGAGCTGGGTGGAATGAGCGCGCACCAGCAGGATGGCGCAAACGAGCCACGCGGCGAGCAACCCTGCCACGGTCCACCCGGTGACGTAGACGAGACGCGCACGAAGCGGTCGATCGCGCGTGACCAGCTCGCGATTCGCGGTGATGGTGCGGGTCGCTCCGGGCAGTGTGAGCGCCACGGGTGTCACACCTTGAACGATTCCCTCCTGCGAGCTCTGCCAGGGCATGTCGGCGCGGTTGCCGAGCTTGCTGTCGCCCGCGTAGGGCGCGGGTGATGCGGGGGCGGTGCTCACCTCGCTGCGAGGCGCGTACGACGCCCCCCGGCTCATGGTCAGGGCACCCACGAGCGTGACCAAGGCCGCAAGCGAGAGCACCGCGCCGAGCGCAAGCCGCACCGCCAGAAGCGCCTTGCCGTCGAACACCCTGCCGAGCAGCCACATCGCTCCTGCGATGACCGCGCTTGCGATCACGAGCACGAACATCCAGGGAGCGATCGCCCAGATCCCCGCGAGAACGATACCGCCGAGGACGCGTGTGCGCATGGAGCGGAACGCGATGGCGGCCACGACGAAGCCGATGGCGATTGCGACGAGGTCGCCGGGATCGACGGGGCTCTGCGGCGAGTCGCCGCCGATCAGCAGGACGGGGAAGACCTGCGCGGGCAGGCCGACGGAGAGCTGTGTGCGGCTCGAAGTGAGGGGATAGGACGGCGACGGCAGCTCGAGGATGCCGCCGAGAGCGTGGATGCCGGCCTGGCCGATCGCCTGCGTGCGGATGCGGTGGCTGCCCACGCGCAGCGGAACCAGCACGTCGGAGTCGCTCCCCTGCGCGTGCATGATCCGCTCCGCCGTGTCGTCGGTCGCAAGGTAGATCGGACGCCCCACCGGGGTGTAGCGCAGGTAGTCGATGCCGTTGTTCTCGTAGGCGAGCAGATCATCGCTCACCAGATCGCCCTGGCGCGTGAGTACAAGGGTTCGCGTGTGGGAACGGACCACGGCTGCGAGCACCTCCTGGGCCACGAGGGTGTTGACGGCCACCTGCAAGTGCTGCCCTTTGTGAACGAGAAACAGCCGCGCGTTGGCCTCGGTCCGCGCAATCGG
>CAYMUE010000095.1:0-14938 GCA_964393505.1 uncultured Polyangiaceae bacterium | reverse complement strand
AGCGAGAGGCGGTACTCGAAGGAGGTCTCCTTGCCGACGCGCAGGGCGCGCGCCAGTTGGAAGACGGGCGGCTGCTTCTTGTCGCCTTCGGCGGCCACGTCGAAGTGGATCGACGTGCGCTCGAGACCGGACAGCAGAGCGCCCTCGGCTACGCGTCCAGAACGAAGCTCGGAGACGAGGGAGTTGAGCGGTCCGGGGATCGCCAGCGTGAGCTCTCCCTGCAGGGCGAGCTTGCCGCGCAGTACGAAGTGCCGGGCGCCGGTCCAGGCGAAGTAGTGATCCTGCTCGAACCCCGTCGTCGCCTTCTTGCCGTCCTCCGTGAGCTCCACCAGCCTGACCTTCGAGGGAGGCCCGAACAGCGGGACGGCGATCGGCCCCGGTGCGAGCACTCCGCCCTCGAGCTCGAAGTCGATCAGCTCCGAGACCGAGCCGCGCAGGGTGAGCCGATCGAGCACGAAGCAACGCTCGGTGCAGCGATCGCGGCGGTTGAGCTCGACCCAACGGGCGATGGAGTCGAGGTCCACGGCGACGCCGCCGAGGCTCGGAGCGGGAGGTGTGACGTTGGCCGGGGGAGTGGGGGGAACGAGGGCTTTGGGCTGCGCCATCGACGGTGTCACGGCCCCGAGCAACGCGATCGACAGGACCAGCAGGCGCAACAACAGAAGGTGCAAACGGGTCACGGTCACCTCCGCAGCTCGAACGATCGATTCCGATCCACGAGGCTCGTACGTCCGGGGACGTCGAGTCATTCCAATCAACGGATGCAGCGCACCCCGGGGGGGCGCGGGGGGTCAGCGGACCTTCCAGAGCTTGAGCACGTTGGTCTGGAAGGGCTCCTTGTCGATCACCATGCCGAAGGTGATCCCGATGTCGTCCCCCGACTTCACCAGGCCGTTGCGGAGCATCTCGCGTTCGGCCTGCTCGACTACACCGGCGACGCCTTTGACCCACTCGCCGAGGACCGGGCGCACGCCCCAGTAGAGGGCCATACGGTTGAGGACGCGCTGGTGGCGGGAGAACCCGACGATGTTGGCGGAGGGGCGATGGCCGCTGACGAGCGCGACGGATCGACCGGTTTCGGTGTAGACGGCGAGGGCGGTCAGATTGAGCACGCCTGCGATCTCGGCGCTGGCGTCGGCGATCGCGTTGGAGAAGGTGTGCTCCTTGGCGGTCGGCCAGCCGCGCTGGTTCGCGCGCCAATACGCGCTCGCCTCGATCTCGTCGATGATGGTCGCGAGGGTGCGCACCGCCTCGACCGGCCACGCACCGACCGAGGTCTCTCCCGACAGCATCACCGCGTCCGTGCCGTCGAGCACCGCGTTGGCGACGTCGGAGACCTCTGCGCGGGTGGGGCGGGGATTCTGGATCATTGAGTCGAGCATCTGCGTCGCGATGATCACCGGCTTCGCCCGGGTCTTCACGTCGTGAATGACGCGCTTCTGGATCAGCGGGACCTTCTCGTGGCCCGCTTCGACTCCCATGTCGCCGCGTGCAACCATCGCCCCGTCGGCAGCGTCGAGGATCGCGTCGAGGTTCTCGATCGCCTCGGGCTTCTCGATCTTGGCGATGACCGGGATGTCGCCGGCGAGCTGCTTGGCCTCTGCGAGGTCGCCAGGGGTGCGGACGAAGGACAGCGCGAAGTAGTCCACGCCGAGGTCGCGGGCGAAGGCCATGTCCTGCTTGTCCTTCTCCGTCAACGCGGGCGTGGACAGCTTCGCTCCGGGAAGATTCATGCCCTTCTTGTTCTTGAGCTGCCCGCCCGTGACCACGCGACAGTGCACGTCGTCCACGTCGACCCGCTCGACCACGACCTCGAGGAGCCCGTCGTCGAAGAGGATCCGGTCCCCGGGGTGTACGTCGCGGGGCAAGGCAGGATAGGAGTGGGACAGCCGCTCGGGAGTGCCGATCACGTGCTGGTTGGTGAGGACGATGGGGGCGCCGACGACGAGGGGGATGGACCCGCCGGTCATTTCGCCGACGCGGATCTTGGGGCCGCACAGGTCGGCGAGGATGGCGATGGGCTTGCCACACTGGCGGGCGGCATCGCGGACATCGTCGTACATCCTTCGGTGGGCGGCGTAGTCGCCGTGGGAGAAGTTGAGCCGGGCGACGTCCATGCCGGCTTGCATCAACTCGACGAGGCGGGGGACGCCGGCGGTCGCCGGTCCCATCGTGCAGACGATCTTGACCTTGCGCATGTGCTTCCCCTTGCGAGTCACGGATGGTCGCAGAAGCGCGGGCGGGGAACAAGCGGAGGGGAGGGCAGGGGGGGCGAGTTCCCGGTGCACGGCGGAAGGCGGCCAAGGGGTGTGGAGGGGCGAGGCGGAGGGAAGAGCGGGGTCAATCGTGTCGCGGTGGCTCCCGCGGAGCTGTTCAGAAATTCTGCAGTGTTGCCGCCGGGCAAGAACGACTGTGCGCATATTTCGCCACATGGCGTCCCGGGAGCTCTGCAGGTATCTTTTCGGCATGCTCATTCGCCGTGCTTCGCCCCTGGCCGTGGCCTCGGCTCTTCTCGTCATTGCGGCATGCGGAACCAATGACGACGCCGAGACGACCCTCCCCATTCGCAAAGCAACATCCCCGATCGTCAACGGAACGAAAGACTCCGGGACGGCCCACAACAACGTCGTGCTGCTCTATCAATCCGAAGGCGCGATGTGCACGGGATCGCTCATCGCTCCCAAGGTCGTGCTCACCGCTCGTCACTGCGTCAGCAAGATGAAGGTCGAGTACGTCACGTGCCCCTACGGACACGAGGCCGGAGCCGACTACGCGCCCAGCAGCATCTCCGTGTACACGGGCGTCGACCCCACGTCGTCCCCTCCTCCCATCGCCCCGACCGGCGTCAAGATCTTCCATCCCGACACCGACAGCCTTTGCTACTACGACATCGCGCTCATCGTGACGAACATCCCCATCACGGGGATCACGCCGCTGCCGGTCCGCGTGCTTTCGCCGCCCAAGCAGGGCGAGAAGTTCATGGCCATCGGCTACGGTTTGACCAATCCGAACAACTACTACTCGTCGGGCGTTCGCTACTACAAGAACAACGTCCAGATCTCGAGTCTGTACGCCGCGGAGTTCGTGGGCTCGCAGTCGATCTGTCAGGGCGACTCCGGTGGCCCGGCGATCACGTCGGCGGGCGCGGTGTTCGGGGTGACCTCGCGCGGTGCGGACTGCTACGGCAACGACAACTGGTGGACGCGCACCGACAAGTTCCGGGCGTTGATCGACGAAGCGGTGACGTACGCGGGGCAGACGTACACCGACGAGAACGGGACGGTGTTGCCGGACGGTTCGGTGGTGGGGACGGGAGGAGCCACGGGGCAGGGCGGGAGCACCGGGACGGGCGGTGCCTCGGGCAAGGGTGGCTCGGCGGGCAAGGGCGGCTCGGGCGGGACCGCTGGCAAGGGTGGCGCCGCTGGAAAGGGCGGCTCCGCGGGATCGGCGCCGAAGCCCGGTCAGCCCGGCGAGTGGTGCGACTCGCCTGACGCGTGCGCCGATGGCAACACGTGCGTAGCCGATCTGAACCAGCAGTACTGCGCGCCGACGTGCAGCGAGGAGGATCCGAGCTGTCCCGATCGGTGGGAGTGCGCGACCGATGTGGGAGCGTGCTTCCAGACGAAGGCGTGCGAGTCGAGCGACGACTGCTCCTACGACTGGCTGTGCTGGGGCGATTCCGCAGGCAACTACTGCACACCGCCGTGCAGCGAAGACAACCCCGACTGCCCGGGCGGATACACCTGCGACACGTCGTCGGGTGCCTGCTACAAGTCGCCGCAGACCTGGACCGACACTGGCACCAAGTCCGGTGGTTGCTCGGTCCCATCCGGCGCGCCGTCGCGTGACGGCCTCTTCGCCTTTGCAGCCCTCGGCCTGGCGACGCTCCTGGCGTCTCGTCGGCGATCCCGCTGACCGATTCCCACCCCGTCCCCTTCTCTCACTCGCCTCCGCAGTCGAGTTCGCGCTCAGCGTCGCTGAGCCGCGAGCTTCAGCATCATGTCCACGGCCATCTCGAGGTCGTCGCGACTCGGCGGCGTGGGCAGCGATGAGAGCTGCGTCTTGAGCTGCAGCAACCTGGCTCCGAACTGCTCGTAGTGGTGACGGCTCTGCGCGTCCGGAGCTTCGAGCACCCAGCGTCGAACCACTTCCTGGAGCTCTTCCAGGTCGCTGTCGGCGAGCAGCCCTGCGATCTGCGTTGCCATTGCATCGGCCATGGGGTGGCTCCGGTATGCCAGACGGGGGCGGGGGTGCAAGCCCCGCTGGCGCTTTGACCTCGCGGCCACGCCGGGGCATACGAGGGGGCGTGAATCTGCTCACCCGCAGCGCCCTGCCGCTGATCGCCTTCGCCCTCTGCCTCCCACTGTGCGCGTGCAAGCGCACGGGAGGCTCCGGCAACGAGCCCGGCGAATCCGTCCGCCCCTCGTCCACCGCCGTGGTCTCCGCCGCCAGCGAGGAGAGCGCCGCCCCGCCCACCCACCGCGCGCCGAAGAAGAACGTCGGCGCAGGGCAGAAGATCTCGATCCCTGCGGGGCCCGTGATGGCAGGGAGCATGCCCGGGGATCGCGGGCGCGATGCGACCCTCGAGCCTCCCCTGCTCAAGCTCGAGCTCGGTGCGTTCGAAATCGACCGGCTGCCGTACCCGAACGATCCGGGGCAGCCGCCGCGTGTCGACGTGACGCGCGCGCAAGCGCAGGAGCTGTGCACGCAGCGGGGCCAGAGGCTGTGTTCGGAGCTCGAGTGGGAGCGGGCATGCAAGGGGCCGGACAACGACGTGTTTGCGACGGGTGCGGGATGGGATCCGACGTGCGACAAGGGGGGGGCGGGGTGCGCGAGCGGGTTCGACGTGGTGGGGATGGGAGGTCCGCTGCGGGAGTGGACCTCGAGCACGGTGGAGCCCGTGGACAAGGAAGAGCGCGCGTTCGGCGCGTTGCGCGGCGGGCGTGCCGGGGCCGCCGACATCGAGCACCGCTGTGCGCGCAGGGAGCCCGCGGATCCGGGCGCGCACGGCACGGACATCGGCTTCCGCTGCTGCTCCGGAGCACCCAACACGGCGACGATCCCCCGCCCCAAACCGTTGCAGACCTTTCGTCGCGTGCAGCTCGACCTCGATCAGGTCAACGCCATGCTGGGGAGCATCCCGCAGATGAAGAGCCTGGGGCGCGTGACGCTGTTCAAGGACCCCGACGACGTCAACCTCGTGATCGCGAAGGGCGACGCGGGGACGAAGGGGAACATCATCACGACGAACCCCCTGATGTGGAGCCCGGATCTCGGCGAGGAGCTCCTTGTGGTGGCAGGCAAGGGGAGCAGCGGATCGTCGTTCGTGGCGGCGTTCCACCGGCTGAGCGACGATCGCTACAGGCTGGCGTCGAGCTTCGTTCTCGAGGGAGAAACCGCGCCGATCGTGCTGGGGTTCAATGGCTACGTGAAGAACCGCATCACGTGGAGCACGTGCTGGGGCTGCCTCGGCGAGGAAGGCGCGGTGGTGTACCGCCCCGACCGACGCGTCGTCATCGAGCAGTTCTGAGGGCGATCACGTCGCCCAGTCGGTGAGGTACCCGCGGTAGTGATCCACGTACTTCGCCATGCGGTTGACGACGTCGCGAAGCTCCGAGACGTCGAGCGACTCGGTGGGCAGCTCCGCGGTGAGCGCGATGTCGTTGTCGTCGTCGTAGGCGAACTTGGCGAGGCGAAGGTCGCGGTTGACCGCCAGAAGGCGACGCGAGATGTCCCCCGGGAGATGGGCGTCGTGGGCGAGCACGGGCACGACCGCGAGCATGAGCCAGTTCTGCGAGCACCGCGCGAAGAACGGCAGATCGGGAAGATGGGGGCAGATGATGCGCAGGGTCTTGGGATCGAGCTCCTCGGCACTCCAGCCGAAGGACTCGAGCCACTGCCGCACGGTCACCAGATCGATCACGCTAGCTCCTCACAAGGCACGGGGTGCCCACGGACGAACGGAGCACCCGGTCGGGGACAGGGTCGGTCCCAAAGGTCGTTCCCACGACACGCCGCCGAACGACGCGTCGCCCGTCCGCCTCAGCCGTCGGTGTCGTCGTCACCGTCGCTGACGTCGTTGACGCTCGGGAGCTTCTTCAGCTCGGGCCGAGCGATCTTCCACGCGCGCTGAACGATCCACGAGAGGGACCGATCGAGGCGGGCAGCCTCTTCCTTGATCTCCTGCAGCATCGACTCGGGGAAGTACAGACTCTGCTTCCGCTTGTCGGTCTTGGTCGCGTCAGCGGGGGTCGAAGCGAGCTTGGCGTTGTTGTCCTTCTCACCGATTCCCACAGTAGCCTCCGTCGCACATGTCGCAGCCTCCGCCACACGGGCGGAAGACCACGGTAGCCCTCTACGCCGCCAAGATCAAAGGCCCCGTGCAACTCATCTTCGATGGCGTACTCTGGGGCCCATGTCTGCCGCTTCCCCCAGGGTCCTGTCTCCGTCCCCAGAACCTGCCCGACCCCCTCGGAAGGGAAATCGTCCCGGTCGTGTCGCCCTCGGCGCACTTTCTGCCGTTGCGCTTGTTTCCGGTTTGCTCGGCGCTACCGCCGCCTCCGCCGTCACCAAGGACCAGAGCCCCTACGCCCCCCTCGGCCAGCTCGCCCGCGTCCTGGTCCTCGTCGAAAACAACTACGTCGAACCCGTCGATCGCTCCCGCGTCCTCGAAGGCGCCATCAAAGGCATGGTCGCCGAGCTCGACCCCCACTCCGCCTTCCTCCCCCCGGAAGACTTCAAGCTCTTCCGAAGCGAAACCGAAGGCGCCTTCGGCGGCGTGGGAATCGAGGTCGATGCCCGCCGCGACACCATCACCGTCATCGCGCCGATCGACGGGTCCCCTGCCGCGCGAGCAGGCATCCGCTCCGGCGATCGCATCGTGATGGTCGACGGCAAGCCGACTCGCGGCGTGCCGTTGGAGCGCATCGTGCGCACCATGCGCGGAGCTCCCGGCACCAAGGTCCGCCTGACCGTCCAACGTCCCGGTCGCGATCTCCCCCTCGAGTTCGACCTCACCCGCGAGATCGTGCGGGTCACCAGCGTCGTGGGTCGTCGCCTCGACGGAGACATCGGCTACTTGCGCGTCAAGCAGTTCCAACAAGGCACCCACGACGAGTTCCTTCGCGTGCTGGGGAGCGTCCGCGCGCAAAGCCCCGCTCCCCTCGCCGGCGTCGTGCTCGACCTGCGCAGCAACCCCGGGGGCCTCGTCGACGAAGCCTCCGCCGTGGCCGACGATCTGCTGGATCAAGGCACCATCTACACGACGCGCCATCGCGGCAGAGTCGTGGAGCAAGCCAACGCCTCTCGCGGAGGTCCGCTCGCGCGCACTCCCATCGTCGTGCTCGTCAACGAGTACAGCGCCTCCGCTGCCGAGCTCGTCGCCGGCGCCGTCCAGGACCACAAACGCGGCGTCGTCGTCGGCGCGATGACCTACGGAAAAGGCTCGGTCCAGAGCATCCTCGACCTGCCCGGCGGCGCCGGGCTCAAGCTCACCACGATGCTCTACTTCACGCCGAGCGGACGATCGGTCCAGGCCGAAGGCATCCATCCCGACGTGGTGATCGCCTCCGGTGCACCGTCTCCCGCGGCGACACCGATTCTCCGCGAGCGCGACGTCGAGGGGCACATCCCCGGCGCGACGCCGCATCCCGCGGACGCGGGGGCGACCTCCGAAACGACAGCAGACGCTGCAACTGCGGCTCCCGATCCGTTCGACATCCCTCGCGACGTCCCCGCCAACCCGACCCAAGGCAAGGACCCCGTTCTGTCCGTCGGCTACCAGATCGTGCGAGGCAATCTGTCCGTGAACGCCGCGCGGCCCCAGCCCTCCCGCTAGCCCGAAGCGTCAGTCCCTCGCCGCCCGCTCCCCCGCACGCCAGCCCGAGACCAGCGACGCGATCACCGTGTGATGCGCCTCCGCCACCGCCGTGCCCGCAACCATGCACCCGGCGATCGGGGCGCCCGTTTCGTCCACCGCGCGCAGGCCCGCGTCGCATCCGATCCCGACTCGCTCGAACACGGCGCGCTCCTCGGCGACCACGGGCCAACGCAGGTCTTCGAGGTTCGGCCCGTGAAGTGAGCCAGGGGCTTCGACCGCAGTGGAGCCGGTCCGAAGGCAGAGCTCATCGCATGCGAACGAGGTCCGGAAAGCCCGCGTGGGAGGCCCGGGGAACTCACCGGATTCCCTCGCTCCCGACGGCGCGAACACGATCCCTCCCGAGATCATCCCCCCCGTCGCGATCACGATCGCATCGGCCTCGACAGCGGAGCCGTGCTCGAGCTCGGCGCGCCACCGGCGTTCACGACGGAGCGAGGCGACCGTTCCATCGACGCGCGTGATCCCGCGTGCCGCGAGCATGCGTGCGGAGGCAGATTCGAACCGCGCACCCGCCGCGCCTGCGAGCGCAGAGAGAGGCTCGCCCACCGTGCGATGCAGGGCTTCGCCGAGAGACGATGCCGCATCGGTCTCGATGCCGAGCCACGGGCCCACCAGCACGGCAGCGAAGCCGTCAATCGTACCGGCGAGGCTGGCGGCCGCGAGCTGCACCCTGTGGTCGTCGTCAAAGGCGCGGGCGATGGCCGTGTCGGGCGCGTGCAGCTCGGCGTCCAGCAGCAACCCGGGGACATCGACGGCCTCGAACCGGAGGCCGGACTCCACGGCCAGCGGATCGGCATTCCAGGCGTGCGCGAGCAGATCGGCGTCGAACGACGGTCGCGCGATGCGGGGCACGGCGATGCGCGCGGAGCGAAGCGGTGCGAGGTCGAGCAACGCGCGGTCCCTGCCTCGAGCCGGGCGCAGGACACCTGCGAGGGACGCGAGGCGGACCGGCATGTCGCCGACGCGCCAGAGGTCGAGGTCGTCGAGCAGCCCGCGCCACGGGCAGGTGTCGGGCAGCGGTGCGCTCATCGAGTGGGCGAGCTCCCAGCGGAGCAGATCCGCGGCGCCGGACATGAGGGAGGATGCACCGGGTGCTGCGGCGACGACGGTGACCGAAGCGCCCGCCGTCGAGGCGGCGACGGCAGCGGCGGTACCTGCGACGCCGGCACCGATGACGAGGACGTTGCGCGGGCTCACGAACGACCTCCCGGGTGGATACCGGCCTGGGAGCGGAGCAGCTCGATGACCAGCGCCTCCTGGCGCGCTTGCACGGGACCGAGCCCCGGGAGGCGAGCGCGGGCCATGCGCACGAGGAACGACGCAGCCTGCCGCAGCCCCTCGCGCGGATCGAGGCCGAGCTCGTCGGCAACGATCGCTCCACATCGAAGGGCGCACCGCATGCCACCACAGGGCCCCATGCCCAGCCGCGTGCGCCGGGCGACGTCGTCGACCGTGCGCGCAAACTCGTGTCGTACTACGAAACGAATCTCGGCGTCGGAGATCGCTTCGCAGGTGCACACGATGGCCGAGCGGCGAGCGTCGGCATGCCAGAGCTCCGCGATGCGTATGGCGCGCGATCCGTGACGGTAGATCAGCCTGCGAGCAGCCACCGGGTCGATGCCGTGAGCGCGAGAGAACGCGGCGGGATCGATAGCTTCTTCGCCGCCGGGAAGAGGACGCTGGTGGGTCGTGCACATGGCGGAGCAGCCCAACACCGGCGCGATGCGATCGGTCATCTGCTCGGCGAAGGCGCGGTAGCTGGCGAGCTTGCCGCCGAGCATGGAGTAGAGCCCGGAGGCGCCGTGCCCCGCGTGGTCCACGATCTCGTTCTCGCGCGACAGCGCGTCGGGGATCGGCCCCCACGCGTACAGCGTGGGGCGCACGCCGGCGAACGTTCCGATGATGCGCGCGGTCCGGATCGACGGCATCACGCGCGCGACGGCCTGCACCAGGTAGCGCACCTCGTCGGCCGTCGCCTGGACGTCGTCGAGGTCGCCGTAGAAGTCGGTGTCGGTCGTGCCGAGCACGCTGACGTTCTGCCACGGCTCGACGAAGACCATGCGGTTGTCGATGGTAGTGACGGAGACCGCGTGGTTGGACAGGCGGCGGTCGAAGACGACGTGGATTCCCTTGCCTGGCCGGACCGCCGCGGAGCGCGGAGGCAGGCCCGCAAGGGAAGCGGTGATCGGTCCCCAAGCGCCCGAGGCGTTGACGACGATCGAAGCGCGGATGGAGCCGGTGCACCCTGTGAGGCGATCCCGAAAGGTCACGCCCGTGACGGCATCCTGCGGCCCCTCGCGAAGGATCCGATCCACCGTGGTGTGCACGAGCACGCACGCGCCGTGCTCGACGGCGTCGATCGCGTTGGCCGTACACAGCCGGCTGCCGTCGATGCCCCACTCGTCGAAGGTGATCGAGCCGGCCAGGTCCATGCGGATGCCAGGCTCGATCTGCGCGGTCTCCGCGGGCGTGAGGCAGGTATGGGGCTTGCCCCGCTTGAAGGGTTGGAAGCGATCGTAGGCGCCGAAGAAGGCATCGACGAGCGTGAGGTAGACGCGCGAGCCCAGGCCGGCCGCGATCGGCATGATGAAGGGGATGCGGAACAGCAGGTGCGGGGCGATGCGCTGGATGAAGCCGGAATCGACACACGACAGCCGGGTCACCGACGGGTTGTGGGTGAGGTAGCGGGGCCCGCCGTGGATCATGCCGGAGGAGTTGCCGCTCGCACCGAAGGCGAGGTCATTGCGTTCGAGCAGGGCGACGCGCAGACCTCGCAGGGCGCAGTCGCGCGCGACGCCGGTACCGTTGACGCCGCCACCGATGACGACGACATCGGTCTCGGAGGGAGCGGACGGCGAGGGGACATTGCGGGGCGGCACGTGAGCGGATCCGGTGTACCGCAACCGGGCGTTGCGTGCACGCGGTGGGTCACTGGGGCGGTTCGGTGTCAGCGGGGCGCTTGCGTGGTTGCTTGCGACGGACGAGACGGTCGAGGAGGCTGTCGAGGCACTGGCAGAGGACCTGGTTGCCGTTCTGGCGGTGCGCGGAGAGCGCGGCGACGTAGCGGGATTCCTGCTGGAGGAACCACTCGAGGGTATCGGATTGCAGCGAGGGGGCCGATAGTCCGTAGCCGAGCTTCTCGAGGTAGCGGGCGTTCATCTCCTGCTCGAACTGGTGGCGGACCGGGACGCTGAAGATCGGCTTGCCGAGGTAGATGGCCTCGTGCAGCAGGGACAATCCGCCGTTGGTGACGACCGCGCGCGCCGACGCGAGGTCGGCGACGAAGCCATCCTCGCTGAAGTCCTTGATGACGCAGTTGTCCTCGATCGCGTCGCGTCGGAGCCCGTAGACGACGAAGCTCCGGTTTCGCAGCTTCTTGAGGGTGGGCAACAGCTGCTGATCGGAGGTCGAGGTCTGGTAGACCAGCACGTGATCCCCTCGGGTGGGACGCACGTCGAGCACGGCCTTGCGCAGGATCGGTGGCACCAGCGTGGTGTTGTGGGCGAACTTGCCGCGGACCTTCGGGAAGAAGAACGTGGTGATGAGGTAGTGGTCGCACCCCGGGAGCTTCGCCTTCACGAACGTCTTGGTGGTCTGGAAGTCGAGCTCGAGGCCGTCCTGGATGTCCTTGTCGTGCTTGCAGCGGTGGATGATCTGCTGGTTGTCGATCGAGATCACCGGCAGGCCGTGACGCCGCGCGAACAGGTGAGCGAAGGAGTCGAAGTCGCTGATCACCAGGTCGGGACCGAAGCCACGCACCTCCTCGAAGTACGCCGAGGCGTTGTCGAGGATCATGCGCGGCGACAGCAGGACGTTGTGAAGCAGCGACCGCTCGCGATTCACGGCGCCATTGTCGTAGTGGAGCGTGAGCCCGGCGATCTCGACGACGTCGGGGAAGGCCTGGGAGAGGAAGTGGAACGCGCGACCCGAGGCGACGATTTTGACGGAGTGACCTCGCGATTCGAGGTGCTCGATCACGACCTTGGAGCGGGTCGCGTGACCCATCCCCTCACCAACGACACCGTAGAGCAGCTTCATGGGGGAGCGGCATTATTGCACGGCCGCCTGAAGGGAGGGGCTCGGGTCGGAGCCCGATGCTCCAGAACGTTCTTCCCTCGGCGCCCCGTGACGCGCCGTCGCTGCGCGTATCCCGTGTCCGGATGGGCGGTGAGCGGGGGGGCGCATCTCTGCCAGGCGCAGGCCGCGCTGTCGATGAAGCCCCAGCCCCGCAGCATGTCCCTCCGAATGCATCACCGGCTCCCGAAAGGAAGCCAACGGGATCGACTACGCCATGCGTGAGCGTCCGTGCTACTTGCGAGGAGTCATCATGCAGAGCCTGAGAAGCAGGATCTTGAACTTCGCCATGCGGAACCGCCACCTGTTGGAGGGACGGCTTCACCGCGAAGCTTTCAACGCCGAGACTTCGATCCCAGCGTTCCGCGCGCAGTGCGAGAAGAGCGCAGCCAGACTCGCCAAGCTGCCTCCCGGCGTGACCGTCGAGCCCGGAACCATCGACGACATGCGCTGCGAGTGGCTCGTTCCTTCCGGGGCACGACGCGACCGGGGCGTGCTCTACGTGCACGGCGGCGGCTACGTCTCGGGATCGTGCGCCGACCACCGGGGCTTCGTCGCCAAGCTCGCGGAGCGCACCGGCCTCGCAACCCTCACGTACGAGTATCGCCTCGCGCCAGAGCATCCGTTTCCCGCCGCCGTCGATGATTCGATCGCTGCGTATCGCTGGCTGCTCGCGAGCGGGTTGTCGCCCGAGCACATCCTGGTCGCCGGGGAATCGGCGGGCGGAGGTCTGGCCCTGGCGCTGCTGCTGGCGTTGAAGCAAGCCGGCCTGCCTCTGCCCTGCGGCGCCGTCGCGATCTCTCCGTGGACCGATCTGACGTGCTCAGGGGAGTCCTACCGAACCAAGGGCAGGGTGTCGGTGGCGCCGGCCGAGTCGTGGACGGTCTTCAGCCGCCACTACGTGGCCGACAACGATCCCTCCAATCCTCTCATCTCACCGTTGTTCGGCGACCTCGCCGGACTGCCTCCGCTGCTCATCAACTCCGCCGTGGACGACGAGCTGTTCGATGACGGCGAGAGCTTCGCGAGCAAGGCAAGAGCGAGCGGCGTCGGAGTCACCTTCCGTCCGGGTGTGGGCATGGTGCACTGCTACCCTCTGCTCGCGCCGATGTTCCCCGAGGCCACGCAGGCGATGGACGAGATTGTCGCGTTCATGCGCACGCGGTTGAAGTAGTCCCCCTCTCGTTCGACTTCGGGCGAGGCCGAAGGGCGGGCACGGCTGCCTTCGACGAGGTCCGTGTGATACGTTCCGCGACCATGGATCCTCGCCAGGCAGCATCCCAGCTCGAGTCATGGCGTTCTTCTCTGCTCGCCAGCGTCCACCCCGTTCTGCTCGACACGCGCTCCCAGCTCGTGGAAGCCCAGAGCCGTCCCGAAGCGGACGAAGCCATCGGGCGCATCGAAGAGCTCGCGCGCGCGACGCTCGAGCCCGTCTTCCTGCGCGCGGAGATGGCGTTGGAGCGCGTGCAGCAAGCGTACTCGGGCTGGATCGACTCCCAGGAGGAGGTCTCCGATGCCCACTCCGAGCTGCAGTCCAAGCTCGGTGATGCGCCGGGAGCCCTACGGGACTGGGCCGATCGCAAGCTTGCCTCTCTGGTCGCCCAGGCGCGTGCGCAGGAGTTGCTTCCATCGGCGCAGCCTCCGAACCAGGCGAGCCAGGGGCAGCCTGCACGCTTCTGCACCCGCTGCGGCACACCGAGGGGCGAGCCCCACCAGGTCCGCTGCGTGAAGTGCGGGGCTGCGCTCTGATTCGTTCGTCCTACGACCCGTCACCCACGGTGATAGGATGAGGCATGCGCGAGCTGAAGCTGAGCAGGGCCTTCACGTTGATCGAGCCTGGTCCCGTGGTCCTCGTGACGACGTGCGACGGAGTCAGGAACAACGTGATGACGATCTCGTGGACGATGGTGGTGGACTTCACTCCGATGTTCGCCATCACTACGGGGCCATGGAATCACTCCTTCGCGGCACTGCGAAGGACCCGCGAGTGCGTGATAGCGATTCCCACAGTGGACATGCTCGATCGCGTGGTCGAGATCGGAACCTGCTCCGGCGCGGACATCGACAAGTTCGCGGCGTTCCACCTGACGGCAGTGCCCGGGAAGGTGGTCAAGTCGCCTCTGATCCGGCAGTGTCTCGCCAACATCGAATGCAGGGTGGTCGACAGGGTGAGCAAGCACAACATCGTCGTGCTCGAGGGGCTCGCCGCTCACATCGATCCCCGGCGCAAGGAGAAACGCATGCTTCATGCCGTCGGCGATGGCACCTTCGTGGTCGATGGACGTCGATTCGACCGCAGGAAGAAGATGGCGAACAAGATTCCCGAGGGGGTATAGGCGGGGGCCGGCAGGCACGCAGTCTGACGAGCCGCTGAATCGGAGAGGGGCGGCGTTGTCGCTGCTGCGCTCTGGCACAGGGGCTTGGCGCGGACGCATCGGAGCATGCGGCTGCGTATCCGCCAGACTGAATGGAAGGGGAAGCGTGAATCGTGAAGGCGCCCTCGGCAAGCGATTGCGTTGAGCAACGATTGCGCCATTGTGGCGAGCGGAGACCTCTGCCATCTTCTCGGGGCAAACCTCCAGGCGGGTTCGCTGCGAGGAGTGTCGAAGCCGCGCCCGCCACGGGCGCGGCGGCGAAGGCTGGGGATTCACTTGCTTCGCCGGCGATTGGAAAGGGAGTCGAATGAATACGATTCGTTGCTCGGGTCTCGGGTCCTCGCATTCCGCATTGAGGCTCTTCGCGGTTCTTTCACTCGTGATGGCGGGTATTGGTTGCGGTGGAAATGATGAGACGACTGAGACTCCGAGCTCTGGCGGGGCCGCAGGGGAGGGGGGAATGGCGGGAGCTCCGGGAACGGGTGGCACGGCGGGGTCTGCCGGTGCGAGCGGCAAGGGAGGCGGAGCAGGGCAGTCCGGTGCCGCGGGCGAGGGCGGTGCCGCGGGCGAGGGCGGTGCCGCGGGCGAGGGCGGTGCCGCGGGCGAGGGC